>NZ_CP098023.1:1560000-1897500 GCF_030440425.1 Microbulbifer sp. MI-G | reverse complement strand
GTAATACAGCATATCCCCTTTGCCCACCTGATCTGTCAGCGCAGGATTCACCTCAATTATTACTACACCCTTGCGGCGCACAGCGATCAGGGTTGCCGACAGGTCCCGCTTGAAATGATCAAACAGAGCAGCAACAGGCAAAGGCTCCTCACCACAGTACTCTACACTGTACTGCGTCATTCCATAAGTACTATCCAGCAATTGCCTGTGCAAGCGGGCGGATCCGGGGTCCAGAGAGGATTTTGCCAGCAACTCCACGGCTACCGAGGGGATACATTCAATATTCGGGCAGTGTGCGCGCAATAATTCACCAACATTTTCGTCCTGGAAATAGGCAGTTTTATGACTGCTGGGACTGTACTTGTCGCAGAACAAAGCCGTGGTAAGCGTTACATCATCAAGCGGGTTGTCAATAATAATCCGTGCTGCATCGGCCAGACCGGCTCGTTGCATACCCTCGATATGGGAAAAGGATTCAACCCGCACAAAATCAATCTTGCCGGGCATGGGGTTTTCAATATCGGCCTCTACGCAGAGTACTATTTCAGAGGCAGTTCCATTGGTCTTTGCCAACAGAAGCTCGATTAGGCGCAGGGTCCGCGTTCCGTTCCAGCCGATAATGACCGTGTGATTTACATGATTCGTCATGCGCAACCCTCTTTTTCCCCTGTGTACAAACTCCGAAACTGCAAAACCCACCCGGGTAACCACCAGTGCAAACAGGCTCAGGCCCAAAGGGATCACCCAGGCGGCCACCACCATTTTTCCCGCCGGTGTCACTGGCGAGAAATCGCCGTAGCCCACCGTCGATGCGGTCACTACCAGCCAGTAGAGGAAGTTATCGGGGGCGATTATCTCGCTTTCCCCAGCGGCACTCAGCAGCAAGTAGCTGCCCGCTACATAGCTCAAAACGGCGACGAAAACAGTCGTTGTACTGGCTTTAACAAATAGCGACGCCAGAAGGCGTCGCACGCGAAACAATAGCACCGGTTCAGGCCTTTTCGCGGCTCGCCAGCAACTGGGCCAGTTTGTCACTGCCGCTGACCTGGCCACCGGGTTTGATACCCGCTGCCTTCAGCTTGGCATCAAGACTAGAGCCACTCTCTTCAGAGGCCAGCTCTTCCGCCGCTTCCAATTCGGCTGCACGTTCCTGCTGCTTGCTCTTGATTCGGTCAAGACTGTCCAGAGCGGTCTTGATCCTGCTGTTGGCCCCCAAGTGACGGGAAGAGACAGCGACCTGGGCTTTCTG
The DNA here is from genome assembly GCF_030440425.1 of Microbulbifer sp. MI-G. Classification (NCBI taxonomy): domain Bacteria; kingdom Pseudomonadati; phylum Pseudomonadota; class Gammaproteobacteria; order Cellvibrionales; family Microbulbiferaceae; genus Microbulbifer; species Microbulbifer spongiae. The sequence continues at coordinate 1,896,251 of NZ_CP098023.1, read as the reverse complement.
CACAGATTCAGTGGCCTTGATCTGGTCGATCTGCTGTTCCATGCGGCGCACATTGGTCTTGGCCTTGGCAATATTGCCCTTCAGGGAACGCTCTGAGTTCAGGAACCCATCCAGCAGGCTGCGCTCGGTCTGGAGCTGCATCTCCAGCTCAGAAACCCGCTCGGCGCACTCCAGAGCCAGGTTATTATCACCCTTCTCGCTGGCACTGACAGCATGGGCGCTATAAGTTTCAATATCCGCACGCAGGGATTCCACTTTGCCCTCCGCCAGCTTGCGCTTGGCCATGATCTTGGTCAGGTTCTCGTCACAGGCTTTCAGTTCGGCCTTCGCCTCGCGCAACTCCTGATCGAGAATACGGATTGACTGGCTGTCCGCTACCGCTTCAGTGCCTTCATTGACCGCCCCTTTCAAGGCAGTCCAGATTTTTCTCAGGCTCATGCTACGCCCTCCATTTCAAAATGCTCCGCGTACAAATCCAAGAAGTCACTCACATTGGAAAACAGAGTCTCCACCTCCTCGATAACAACTTCATCTTTACTGGAAACAGAGAGCGCCCCAAAGGCAACGTAATAGTGCTCACCGCCAATATTCTTAACCGCGATAGCCGTCAGGGGAACCAGCTGATGGGTTTGTAGCACCATCTCATTGAGCGCAGCCACATCGCCAACCTGGCTCACCGGAAACAAAATACTCTCGACAACGATCTGCTTTTCACCCACATAGACAAAGGCATCAACACCCTCATCGTTGGAAATACTGAGGCAGTCCCCCTCAGGCTCCACTACCCAGCCGGTATGGCTTTCTGCCAGCTGGCGCAGGCTCTCATTGTTCCAGGTCATTTCAACCCCCTTACTGTGGAATATTGGTCACGAATATAGCATCAAAAAGACAACAGTCAATAGATAGCTTCAAACTTATATTGCAAATAATACACAAAAAGGTACTATTTGCCACTTATCTGATTTCAACCAGAATGGAGTAAAGCCCATGGACCACAAGCAAAGCCTTGGCAATCAGCAGGCACTGGCTCCCTACAAGCAGGCCATTGCCCGCTATGTGCGTGCCTCCATGGCTTTGAAGGGCATGCGCTATGGTGATCTGGCCCAAGCCCTGGCCGAAAGGGGTATTTCAATGACCACGGAAAACCTGCGCAGCAAAGTGAGCAAATGCATGTTTTCAGCGGATCTGCTCGCGGCCATCATTGACGCCTTATCCCTAGCGGACAGCGCCATGCCTGAAATCCTCAAACAGGCCCGGGAATTGCGAGATCAGGGACTCAACACCGGTCGGAAGGAAAGCTAACATCTTCTTCTCTCCCGGGCCAGTACACGGAATCACACACGATGCAGCCGCCAGAAAACCCATACCCAGCCGGGATTTCAGGGCTGTTTCAGCCTTGAAAGCTATTGATTCCATTGCGGGGAGACACCCGGCGGCTCCGAAATCCCCACTAGTAGTGGTGTAGTTTGTACACGGGCTCCCCGTTGCCGCACTTGCCCACAACTTTCGGCTCTGACAGTTTTGCCCCGGCCGGAATTATCTTGTTTGTGGGCCACCAGGCAAAGCAGGCATAGCGAAAGTTGACCGCCCAGTTGCAATACAGGCGACCATCATCTTCCTCGTAAAAGCGCGCCTGGCAAAAGCTCAAAGTCGGACTTCGCTGGCCCTGTTCCTGCTGGGCATCCGCAACCATGAGATCCATAGCCACTACAGCAGATACCCAACAACAGGGAATCAACAACCACAGTTTCATAGATGCACTCGGTGAAAGTCACAGTTGGACTCCCTTAAAGCCTAGCAGTCCCGGCGTATCTTTTAGGTCAGGGAGCCGAATCAATCACTCTGTGAAGGCCTCCGTCTCCACTTTTCCGCACTGCTCCCCCCGCAAAACCCCGATAATTCGCGCGATGCACTCCCGCTTATCTCTGGACCAGTGCAGATAGGGCAGCGGCAGAACCCGGATGCCAGCCCGGTGCAGAATCTTGTAGTTTCGAATCGTAAAGTGCTGTTGATATTCTCCAGGGTAGCCAATCAAGTCCACCCCCAGAACGCAACCCCGATGCTCACACACGATATCGATACGCCGGCCTGCGATAGGGAAGTCGACCCAGTGCCGGATACCCGCCGCCTCAAGGCCTACACTAACCGCCCTGGCAAATTTACAGGAATAATCTCCCTCTTGGTAACTACAGACTGCACCATGACTGTAGGATACATAACGGCGCAGCAAGTGATCTGATGACAACAGCTCGAGACTGATAGAATAAGCCACCCGTTGCTGTTCCTTGGCCCGAGTAATCGCCACATTAAACATATCGGCACGATTGAGATAGGTTGCCGCCCGCAGGGATTGGTTATCAATGGTCATTGAGAGCAACATCACATCCCGCTCCTCTCCCTGAAAACCATAGGGTGTGGCGACCCGTACCAAAAAGCTGCGCCGCTTCTCAGGGGAAAATACCCTGGACACCTCATCGGCCAGATAGTTGGCTTGTTCCCGAAAGGGAGACAACACCCCCACAGACGGCTTTAGCGGCGCATTTTCGTAGCGGTTAAAATGCTCCCGCAACTGCGATATGACCCAGTCTTTCTCAACCCTGTTTCTGCCGTTTCTGGCCCTTCGCCCCTCCAGCCTGTGAAAAGTCAGCGCCGGCGCACGGGAGTTCCCTGGCCGCGCCTGCATAACTTTGAGACGATCGGCATAAAACGCATGGTTACTGAAGGCGATCAGCTCGGGTTGGCTTCGGTAGTGCTCATCGAGCAGGGTCACCGCATCCTGACTGTCAAGGGCATCAGATACCAAATCCAGCAGGGATTGGTCCCGGTAACTAAATACCTCCGGTAACTCGCCACACTGCACCACTGCCTTCCACAGGAGCTGCTGCTGGTTTGCCGGAAGAAAGGAGACATGCCGCAGCTGCTTGCCGTCCCCCACCACAACCGCACGTTTTGCCCGGTAGAGTGCTGGAAGCGCACTTGCAATATCGCACTGGGTGGATTCGTCAAAGATCACCAGGTCAAACATGCCACCTGAAAGCGGCAATATTTCATTGAGCTCGTCCAGACTTGCAAGCCAGACAGGGTAGGCTTGTAGGACAAGTTGCATATTCGTCTGCGCAAATCGTTCCGCCTGGGTTTTTGAATTCCTGGCCCGCAGTGCTTGATGAAAGCTGGCCAGGCTGCGCCGCTCATTACTTAATAACCGGGCAAGCTTTTCCTGGCGATAGGCATTGATGTAACGGGCAGCCTGGCGTTCAAAACTATGACGCAGCTGGCTGATAATATCCTGTAAGTCCCACAAGTCTTCTGTCCGCAGGTCCCGGCCAAACAGTGGTGCCCCTATACGCAATACCCAGGCTACCCAGCGTCCGGGGCCGAGAACCTTGGCCAGCCACAGCGCCCGCGCAAAGCGACGCTCGGCCTTGCGCAATAATTGATTCGTAGCTCTCAGGTTGCGTTTTAACTTGGCGGCGCTCACCTCCGACAAATCAACCCCCTCCTTGAGCAGGGCATCGAGGCGGGCCCTTAAACTGCGAACAAAACTTTGTTCGCCCGCATGTACATAGCCCTCAGTCAGCCCATAGGACTCCTGTAACTTGTTTCTGACAACATCAATGGCTTCGGAGGTTTTTGAGACAACCAGCACTGAGTTGCCATGCAGCATTTGGTCGATCGCCATAGCGGCAATGGTAAAACTCTTGCCCGTACCCGGAGGGCCTGACACAAGGCTGAGCGGTAAACGTGCCGCATTGCGCAATGCCCCCTTCTGGGCATCACTGAAGAGCCCCGGCAACATTTCAGGCTCGCTGTTGCTTTCAATAACCTGAGCAGGCTCTCCTCCCAAGGCAATCTGTAAAGGAGCCGGGAGATTGCGCGCCCGGGCCAATTGAACAAGTTCGTGCAGAACTCCGCGAGAGCCCCTGGACCTGTCAGCCAGAATCAACGCACCGGCACTGACCGGCCCCAGTTGTGATGCCTTCATCCGTTCCTGCACCAGTGTCCCAGGCTGAAAGTTTGGCCAGCGGCCCAGTTCCTCAACCTCTGCCAACAGACTGTATTTCTGCAGCCAACGCCCCATATCCGCTATCTGGGAAGCATCCATGGGAAACCGGGGCAATGGAAAAGTATTTGTCACCACCGGGTCGATATCCGGCTTCAGAATCAATCGCAGCAGGGGCAGATTAATGTGGATATCAGTGGTATTTATCTCGGCAAAATAGTCATCTTCGCGGTAAATTCGAGCGGGAAAATACAGAAGTGGTGAGCACAGTGTGCGCCTGCTGGTAAAGCCTCCTTGAGTGGTAAGCGTGCCGCAGATAAAAAAACAGGCATAAACCAGGCGGCGCTCTTTTCGATAAGTATCGGCCAGTTGCGCCAACTTTGCCGCAACAGGGCTGATCAATGGTATTCGAGGCAGTTCGCCGCTGCTGAGGTAATCCTGCTCTTCCAAAAACAAACGGCGGTCAGCGGGCAATCGGATAATATTGGATAGTGACAGGTCGTGGCTGTCCGCCAGATAACAGCGCCGAAAATATTCAACAAAGACTGGTAAACTTGCCCGCATAATCGCCCGTTGATCCCAATTTACAACAAAATACCATCTAAAATCACAAGACTGGGACAGATAGCCACTCTCCGCACCTCAGGGTTCACCCGCCAGTGCCGAAAAATGCTCGTACTCCACTACACTCAGGCGCAAGTCATACTTTTTCACAATAGCCATAAAACGTCGAACATAAATTTTTCCCACCGGTGCGTAAGGCGGCATCCATTGATCGGGGCCTTTGTGCCCCTTGCTCTGGTTGTGTCCATCATCCACCAACCACAGGTTTTCCATATCCTCCGCAAATTGCCGTTTGCGCTCACGGCTCCATTCTGCCCCACCGTGGTCATGGGCCCATTTCAAAGGTACTATATGCTCCACATCCAGATCTGAAGCCTTATTGTAAAAATTGCCGGTATAAGGGTCCAACCACAATCCAGCATCCACCTTACAGCCATTGTTGTGGGTAAAACGCACCGGGGAGAGGGAGAAACGAATTAACAGTTCGTGGCGGGTATCCTGGCAGTCGTTGTCGAAATCAGACCAGCGGGGCAGCCACTCTGTGCGTTTATAGGGTATCGCTGCCGTAGAAAAACCAAATAAAAAGAAAGACAGAACCACCAGTGGCTTCGAAATTGACCGAACACTCATACAACGACTACCAATCAAATCCAAATGAGCAGCTTAGAGGAAATATCTGCTTAAGGCTATCGCTTATACTTCAAATTTCAACCGGTAAGTATAGGCTTAAAGCAGGAATCGTTTATGCGGGAATTTCAAAAAGAATAAATTCAGCTCAGGGAATATGCCTTGTAATTAAACGGGAGCAAAAGTCAGCCTTTCCCCCCCGATTTACCCCGTATGCCGGTTTTTTCCCGGACCCTCCCCTAGTCTAGGCAGACACGGGTTCTGTGAAGGCTTGCCGCTGCAAATCTCGCCTGGAATGCTCTTCAACAGCGGTTACCTCAGTGGGTTTTACCCTGTGGAAAACTGCGTAGAAAACCGGCACCGCGATCAGAGTCAGCACCGTTGCAAAACCCAGTCCACCCATGATCGTCACTGCCATATCGGCAAAGAATGCGTCAAACAGTAGCGGCGACATACCCAGTATGGTCGTAACCGCAGCGAGAAATACCGGGCGCAAACGACTGACACTGGCGCTCTGGATTGCCGTCAGGCGCGGAAGGCCCATTTCAGTCTGCACCTCAATTTCATCCACCAGTACCACGGCATTTTTGATCAACATGCCGGACAAGCTCAGTACGCCGAGCAGCGACATAAAACCAAAAGGCAGCCCTGTCAGTAACAGACCAACCACCACGCCCACCAGAGACATAGGCACAACCAGCCAGATGATCAGCGGTTCGCGCACGGTGCCAAATAGCAAAACAGAGACCAGCACCATGACCAGAAAGCCAAGTGGCAGCTTCTTGCCGAGGGATTCCTGTGCATCAGAGGAACTTTCATATTCACCGCCAAACGCCACTGCATAACCCGCGGGCAATGACAGGCTCTCCACACCCTTCTGGATTCTACTGAATGCGGCCATGGCAGTTACGCCCTCGGGCGCTTCCGCACTGATTGTAATAGTGGGTACCCGGTTGCGACGCTGTATCAGGCTCTCTTCCGCCGTGGTCTCAAATTCCTTAACCAATTGACCGGCGGGGATATACCCCTGCTCATTGGGACTCCATACAAGCCGGTCGGGCAGGGAGCCAACCCGGTTGCGATCTTCCTCCGGCATACGCGCAACAATCGGGATAATCCGGTCTCCACTTTCGAACTCCCCCACACGGTAGCCAGATGTGGCAAACTGGATAGTGCGGCTGATATCCGTATTGGTCACCCCTGCTACACGCGCCCGCTCAGGGTCGAGATGCACACGTACAGTGGGTGCTCTGCTGCGCCAGTTATGTCGGATATCTTCCAAATCGTTTTCCCGGAAAAGCTGCTCCACCTCCTCAGCCAGAGCACGCAGGGTATTGAAATCCTGACCCGAGATACGCACTTCCACATCCGCACCCCCGCCGGGGCCAAACACCAGGCGTTTGAAAGTGATCAAGGCCTCCGGTTGTGTGTCGCGCAGTGCGGTTCTGGCACGCTGAATCAACCCCGCAATCTGCTCACGATTCTCCGTACGCACGATTAACTGCCCATAAGCTGAGTTGGGTGGCTCAGAAGCGTAAGTCAACATAAAACGGTCCGCTCCCCTGCCGGCAACGGCTGTTACGGAAATTACTTCATCCTGCGCCAACATAAACTCGGTGGCCTTCTGCAGCGCGCTTTCAGTGCGCTTGATATCGCTGCCCTGGGGCAGGAAGTAGTTCACATAAAACAGGGGTGCGTTGGAGTTGGGGAAAAAGCCCTGTTTGACAAAACCAAAACCGATATAACTGAGCAATGTCACCACAACCAGCACGGAAATAGTGCGGCCGCGTCGATTCAAGGCACCGGTCAATGCCCGCGCATACATGCGATAAAAGCGCCCACTGTAAAGATCCTCATCACTTTTGGCAGTTTTTACCGGCCTGAACAGATGATATCCCAGATATGGCGTAATCGTGATTGCCAGCACCCAGCTAAGCACCAGGGAAATACCAATCACTGCAAACAGAGAGAAGAGAAATTCACCAGTGGCATCATCGGATAAACCGATTCCGGAAAAAGCCATAATACCGATGATGGTCGCCCCCAGTAGCGGCCAGAATGTCTGACGTACCACACGCTGGGCAGCACTTTGGGGGGCCTCCTTCCTCTGCACTCCCATCAGCATCCCTTCGGCCACCACAATGGCATTATCCACCAGCATCCCCATCGCAATGATCAGGGCACCGAGAGAAATGCGCTGCAGATTCAAGCCAAACAGATTCATAATCAGTACGGTACCGAGCACAGTAAGGCCGAGCACAACACCGACAACCACACCAGAGCGCCAGCCCATAAACACACAGAGTACGAGGGTTACAATCACTATGGAAGAAACCAGATTGAACAGGAACCCCTTGACACTTTCCTCCACCACTATGTGCTGTTCATAAACCGGGTGAATTTCCACACCCAGGGGCAAGCTCCGCTTGAGTTCAACCAGTTTCGCTCCAACAGCTATCCCCACATCGACGATATTGGTGTCCACAGCACCCGACACACCAATCAAAATGGCCGGTTTACCATTAAAGCGCGCGATAAAATCCGGATTTTCATTGTAACCCAGAGAAACATCGGCAATATCCCGCACTGCCAGCATAGCGGTGGAACCGGGAACACCCACCAGAATATTGCGAACTGCGCCCAGATCACTGGCCGGATTGTCCACCACAATACGGGTGCGCAGGTCCTGTTCCCCAATCTCCCCTTCTTGTTGCGTGGCGCTTTCCCCCTGAAGCACCTGGGCCAGATCGTCCAGGGAGAAACCAAACTGCGCGAGGCGGGATTCATCAATATCCAGGTAGGCCACATCATCAATAATGCCAGAGCGAGATACCTTGGCCACCCCTTCAACACCCAGTAGCTCGCGGCGGATGGCTTTGGTGATTTCGCGCATCTCCGCCTGCGAAAAGCCGTCACCGGTCACAGCATAGTAAATGCCGTACACTTCACCGAAATCGTCGTTGACCACAGATCGCATGGCACCATTGGGCAGCTCACTCTGCGCATCGTTGACCTTGCGGCGCAATTCATCCCAAACCTGTGCCAACTCCTCGGAATTATACTGATCCTTGATCTGCACCCGAATTTCCGACATGCCGGGACTGGAAGTGGACGTCACCTTATCCAGCTGTCCCATCTGCTGGATCGCAACCTCAAGCTTTTCAGTCACCTCCTCTTCGACACGCTGGGCACTGGCACCGGGATACAGGGTAAAAACACGGGCCTCTTTAATGGTAAAGGCAGGATCTTCAAGACGGCCAATATCTGTCAATGCCCAGAGGCCACCGATAAGGCAAATCAGTATCAACAGCCAGCTGTATACAGGCCGCTGGATAAATACGTCAGAAATTTTCAAGATACCTCCCCATCCATACCAGGCCCACAGATCAAACGAATTTTAATCCTGTGCATAATTGCGTACTTTTGCACCGTCGTAGAGATGTTGACCGCCAGCGGCCACCAGTTTCATTGCCGGTGACAGGCCTTCAACGACCTGTACCGATTCCCCATCTGTGCGCCCGAGGGCGACGGGAGCCCGGGATACAGACTGGTCTGCATTGATCTGCCAGACATAGGGATTGCCATCGGCACCAGTCTGTACCGCCGCCAGCGGAATCCACAAATCGCCCTTCTCCTCTTTCAGCTTCACCTTCACCCGTGCCGTCATACCGGGGAGAATTTGCACATTCTCTGGACGCGGCATGCCCAGTTCAACGATATAGGTCTGGGTCACGCTGTCCGCCTCTGCCTGGTGCTCCCGGTATTCAAGGGCAAACGCCCGTTCCGGCAGGAATTCAAATTCTGCATTCACCGAACTGATCCGGTCCTTGCTGACAGTTGCCAGCATTTTTTCCGGCACCGAAATCTGTATGCGCACTTCAGAAATATTTTGCAGCCGAACAATGGCCTGACCGGGCTGTACATTGGTATAATTTTCCACAAGCTGACGGGTAGCAAGCGCATCAAAGGGCACGCGCAATTTGGTATAGGCCAAGTCCTGTTCAGCCTTTTCCAATGCCACTTTTGCCAGATTGAAATTACTCTCGACTTCGTCGAGCTGTTGTTGGGATACCACTTTTGATCCCGCCAGAGAACGCTGCCGTTTCAGGGTCTTCTCCAGTAGCTCTAGATTGACACGGGCCTCTTTGACCCTGCGGCGGTAATCCCGATCGTCCAACTCCGCAATCAGAGTACCCTTGGGAAGGATTTCTCCCTCGAGAAAATTTAGCCGGTCCAGCTTGCCGCCCACCTGGAATGAGAGATCCACACTCTGTACCGCTTTCACCCGCCCGGCAAACTGGCGATCCGTAGATTCTGCACCACTGGTGACAGTGGCCACCTTGACCGGCAACAGGTGCTTCATCTGTTGCTCATCTGCTTCCGAGCCGGAACATCCTGCAAAAAGAACAACAGCTGCCATCAGTAAGAACAGAGAGCAACGACAATGTATCGACAAATTCATAGTCCTTATCCACAAACTTGGTTGACTGGAAATCAAAGCTTTAGGCGAGATCGGTGGAAAGCATCAGCAGGCGTTTGCGCAGGCGCTCGAACACTGGGTCCTCAATCTCCAAAACCCCCAGTACACGTCCGAGAAACATCCCCTGGGCCGCCAGGATCAAAAGCTGGGCCAACTCAGGATCACGATAGGTTTCAGTCAGTTCACTGCGCAGCGCCGCCTGCTTGGCTTTGAAGGGGTCGAGCAGTGCCGGATTCTCTGCCACAGCCGCTATCAGAGATCGCGGCAGGGACTCATCATCCTCCATCAGTTCAAAAATGGCATTGAGGCGGGCGATCAGCAAATCGGCCCCCGACGCGACAAAGGCCTCGGTACTGGCATACTCCCTGTCAACGGCTGCCTGCAGCATGGCCTTGATCAGCGACTGCTTGGTAGGAAAGTGATGGATGAGCCCCCCCTTGCTGAGGCCGCAGTGATCGGCCACTGCATCCAGGGTAAGCTTGCGCGCGCCCCGCTCCCGCACCACCGCTTCTGCCGCACGCACTATCGTAGCCTTATCGACTTTCGGCACATGGCCTCCTGGGGATCTTCAGATAAAAACCGACTGGTCGGTATATTATCTCAAGCCAGGACAATGTCAAGCCATGGTACTCTATGACCCAATCATCCTGGGTCAAACAGTATTTGCCAGGGCACTCTGTGACCAAATGGACACTGCCCTGCAACTGCCTATCTGGAGTATTTGATGACGGTGCCACCCTGCCCCTGCGGCTCGGGCAAAAATCTGAGAGCCTGCTGCGGCCTCTACCTGTCCGGCAAAGCCTACCCAAATACAGCAGTATCTCTGTTGCGCAGCCGCTACACCGCCTATGCCACAGGCAATCTGACCTATTTACACAAGACCTGGCACCCCGATAGCCGCCCAAACCTCCACCCGGAAGACCTGACAACCCAATGGACACATCTGCGGATCATCCGGGTTAAGCCAGGGCTGAAGCGCTCTGCCGCGGAGTTTAAAGCGCTGTACCTGGATGGTAACCAAGTGTGTGAGGTTCACGAGATTTCCCTGTTCAAACTGTACAGGAAGCGCTGGGTCTATTTGCAGGCCTGTGCGGATTGGCCATAATCGTTCAGCAGTACTACAGTAATGGATCGGCAAGAATACATGAGCCGAGCTGGGTCCCAGGGGCTGCGCCAGCACAGCATTTTTTGATACCCAGGCTTTACTCACAATTTTTTGCGCTGGCAGGGCAAACGGCGGCCGGACCTGTGGTTCACCGACTTTTCAAAGTGCCTTTCAAGCAGGCTGTGAGTAGCTCGATTTTAAAAAAATTTTTTAAAAATGACAGACATCACAAAGTTTCCCGAGGGTGTGCCGCCAATTAAAAAGCTGCTATTCATATGGCCTTGTGATGCATAGGCTTTGGAATTATACTGTATTTTGACACCCGCCTCATAAGAATCAAAACCCCAAAATACTCCCAAATTAGCCACTGCAAGCGCTTTCTCTGGAATTACGCCATAACTGTATTGCTTTACCCCGTTCCTTACTTTTGAATTTCCCTCCAGGAGAATATTTCTCGCTACTGCCGTATATTCAAGACCAACCCGAAAAAACCAATAAAAGTCACCATCGGGTTGGGTTGCGACGTTGCTGAAAGCCGGCAGTTGACTGCCCAACATCAAGCGAACTCCTACCCCGTGGTCTCTGATAATATTACCGCTTCTCCAGCGGAGATAAGGTACTACACGGTATACCAGTCCCCCTTTTTGAAATGCGGACAGAGGGAGCTTGTAGTCCAGCTTTAACTCAGGCATGAATCCCCATTCATTATGCACTTGGGACTGCCAACCTTTGGGGAACGTGGACCCGGTAGCCCTGTGTATCCACTCTTGCATCACCCGCGCGCCGGATCTCGGGCCTGTGCTGCCAATATCCAGCGTTACATCAGCGCGCCAGTTCGAAGAAATCTGGTAGAGGTAGTTGACTCCCAAATAGGTCCAACCGCCATAGGGGTGCTCACCATCGACTGGTGTGGTCGTTGTAAGATCTTCCGGAGTATAGATGTCCTGGCCCAAATGCAGCGTAAACGGGCTATTTGCGGGCCTCCAGGCTAAATGGAGCCCGCCGGTATAATCTCTATCCGTCTGGAAAGGCGCGTCGTTCGCCACTTCGATCTGAAGCTGACCTTTTGCCGTGCCGGCCGCTCCAACGGGTAGCGAACCCAGAGCAGAGAGCAAAACAACAACTAACGACAGGAAACTCTTGGCACTGTACTCCATATGCCACTCTTACTTCACCTGCTCCCTCTGAAGCCAAACCCGGTCTCGCTCTGTTGTGCTTCCGGGTTACCGGTTGCAACAACGATATCCCGATCACCTCTCCAGCCCTGCCGCTTACTCGGTGGCAATGCCAGTACATGACTAGCGCTTTTCCTCAAAGCCCTGACTGGGAGAAGCCCTAACTATCTGCCATCTCTCGCCTTTTCGGTGTCAACAGCTCAATTGCTCCCCTTACAGTCCACCTGTTTGCCCAAAGGCCGGGGAAACAGTGTCCAGCCCCAATGAGTCTGCCCTTCACTGGCAAAGCTCGGGTTCCATGGCGGGCGCAACAGCGATTAACTGGCTCCTGAATCAACATCACGACACAAATACTCGTGGCTCAATGTGAACTCTAGAAGATTGACAACAAAAGGATGAGGTGAGAAACGCCCGTTCAATCATCACAATGGGCGGCGACGGGCATATTGCGGCTGCAGTACCGCCTTCGCCACAGGCGCCAATGGGTAACGACCGTGACTTGATCAGACAGTGGACTAGGAGGGGTTGTGATGATTTGCCATTAGTGCCGGCCAGGCTGCGCGCAGGTACATAACCATGGTCCACAAGGTCAGGGCAGCGGCAATATACAGTAGTAGATACCCGAGCGTTTCCATCAGCGGATACTCCCGCACATCGAAGGCAAGCAGCACAATAATTGCCGCCATCTGTGCCGTAGTCTTGACCTTGCCCACATAGGATACGGCAACACTGCTGCGTTGGCCGAATTCCGCCATCCATTCCCGCAGTCCAGACACCGCAATCTCCCGGCAGATAATCACTGCCGCTGCAATAGTGAACCAGGCATTCTTATGCAGGCCCACAAGTAGCACCAGGGCGGTAGCCACCATCAGTTTGTCTGCGACGGGATCCAGGAAGGCGCCAAATGCCGTACTCTGATTCAGTTTTCTTGCCAGGTAACCATCGAGCCAGTCGGTTGCGGCGGCAGCGGCAAAAATCACTGCCGATGCCACATAGCTCCACTGATACGGCAGGTAGAAAACCACCACCAAGACAGGTATCAAACCGACACGAAGCAATGTCAGCTGGTTGGCAAGTGTCATATTTTTCTCTGTTCTTGTGGGGGAACGTACGTTAACAAGTCGTTGCACAAAATGAAACGCCCGATGAAATAGCCGGGCAATAGTTCTTCAGTTTTATCGCCCGACTATTCCTGATGCAGTACCGAGTATATAGTTTGTGCGAGTTTGCGGCTGATTCCCTCCACACTGGCAATTTCTGCCGCTGTGGCCCGTTTGACCTCCTGCAGGCCACCAAAATGGCGCAGCAACGCCCGCCGGCGGGCGGGCCCCACCCCGGCAATGCCCTCCAGGGGTGACTCCCGCCGCTTTTTGTCCCGGCGCGCCCGGTGACCCGCAATGGCAAATCGATGTGCCTCGTCGCGAACCCGTTGAATCAAATGCAAAGCGGGCGAGTCGGCAGACAGTACAAGCTCTTTGTTACTGGAAACCACATACAGGGTCTCAAAGCCCGCTTTGCGCGTGGCGCCCTTAGCAACGCCAATAATCTGTACGCCAACCACACCCAGCGCATTGAGCGCGTCTAACGCTTGGTTAACCTGGCCCTTTCCGCCATCAATCAACAGAATATTGGGGAACTTGCCCTCGCCTCCCGACAAGCGGGTATAGCGTCGCTTGAGCGCCTGACCCATGGCCGCATAATCATCTCCGGCCCGGATGCCCTTAATATTGAACCGGCGGTAGTCCGATTTGACCGGGCCAGCGGTATCAAATACAACACATGATGCCACCGTCGCTTCACCTGATGAATGGCTGATATCGAAGCACTCCAACCTCTCCGGAAGCTGCTCCAGATCCAACACGTCCTGCAGTGCCTCAAAACGGTCAAACAGTCTCTGCTGTGCGGCAGTGCGGCTGCTCAAATTCTGTCGGGCCGCCTGTTCGGCCATCTCCACCCAGGTGGCGCGTTTACCGCGCAATTTGTGTGCTATAGCAACCTCGTGCCCTCCCTGTGCGCCCAGGGCCTCTTGCAGCGGCACCACATCCTCCAGGGCTTCGGATACGAGAATTTCGCGGGGGATTTCCCGTGGACTGCCGATATAGAACTGCGACACAAAGGCGGATAACAGCGCTGCATGACTCAGCCCGAGACGCTCGCTGGGAAAAAAACTGCGACTGCCCAATATTCTCCCCAAGCGAATAAACAGCACGTGTACACAACAGCTGCCAGCCTCACTGGCAACCCCAAGCACGTCCACATCACCGCTGTCGCCCTCAGCCACCTGATCAGCCTGGAGGCGTCGCAGTGCGGAAATCTGGTCGCGCAAGCGCGCGGCTTTCTCGAAGGCCAAGGCTCTGGAGGCACCGTCCATTTCATCAGCCAACTCCCGAATAATACTGTCGCTCTTACCAGTGAGGAACATCTCGGCATGACGCACATCCTGACGGTACTCCTTCTCCCCGATGAAATGCACACAGGGCGCCGTGCAGCGCTGTATTTGATATTGCAGACAAGGTCGTGAGCGGTTGTGAAAGACACTGTCTTCACAGGAGCGGATACGAAAGGTCTTTTGCAGGAAGTTCAGACTCTCACGCACTGAGGAGGCATTGGGAAAAGGGCCAAAATAACGCCCCTTCCGGCCTTTGGCACCGCGATGCAAGCCAATGCGAGGGAAAGCATCGCTACTTGAAAGAAAGATATAAGGATAACCTTTGTCATCTTTCAGCATGACATTGTATGGTGGGTGCTGCGACTTGATCAGGCTTTGCTCCAGCACCAGCGCTTCCGTCTCGCTGCGCGTAACCGTAACCTCTATGGTGTTGATGCGCTGCACCAATGCCATGGTCTTGGCAGTGAGACCGGAACTGCGAAAATAACTGGAAAGGCGATTGCGCAGGTTTTTCGCCTTGCCCACATAGAGAATATGGTTGTCGGCGTCAAACATCTGGTAGACACCCGGCTTTCGGGTAACGGAGGAAAGAAAACGCTTGCTGTCAAACATCTGGCAGTCAGTTTTACTGGGCTGGCACCTGCCCGCTGAAATTAAAAGGCCCCCTCGGGATCGAGTATCTGGTATTTGATTGCAAGCAGGGTCAATTCAACATCACTGCTGATATTCAGCTTCTCGAAAATCCGGTAACGGTAGCTGTTTACTGTTTTGGGGCTGACAGAGAGCGCCTGAGCAATCTCTGCAACCTTGGCCCCATTGACGATCATATCAGCGGTCTGGAGTTCACGCTTGGAAAGTTTTTCGAACGGAGAGCGGTTGCCCGCGTGACCGGAGACATTGCGCAGTGCCATTTTCGTCGCCATGGCTTTACTGAGATGCACCTTACCGGACACCACGGTCCGAATTGCCTTCACCATCTCTGCCAGGTCAGCACCTTTGGTGACATACCCGCGGGCACCCGCCTCCATCAGGCGATTGGGGAACAAATCGTCATCCAGGGCGCTCACTGCGACAACTTTCGCCTGCGGACAACGGTGCAGCAGTTTTCTGGTCGCTTCGAGCCCGCCCATACCGGGCATTTTTACATCCATGAGAATCACGTCGACTTCACGCTGGCGCACAAATTCCAGGGCTTCCTCGCCACAATTTGCCTCGCCAACGACCTCCACTCCCTCGACGTCACTCAACATGCGCGAAATCCCCATTCGCACAAGATCGTGATCGTCTACAACCAAGACTTTGATCAAGCTATCCCCAACTACGGATAAGTGCAGTGATTGCGCAGCGTATTCATCCCCATCGCCAGTGCCCTCAAAACTGCCTTCTTCTTTTTAATTGCGGGGAAACTGCCCCGCACAGATCCACCCCGAGAATCCAACGACAACATACCAGACAAAAACGCTACCGCAAAGCAAAGCTGCCGTTTCAAATGCTGCCAAAAAGTCTGATCGGCAAAGAAATCTGCTGCGTTTATCGGCAACCGTTACACTGTAAAAACGTACCAAGTTATTTTCCTGCGATCAACAGGTTTTTATTCCGCACAATTTGCACGGCAAAAAGCCAGATAGCGAAGATTCTATGGATAATAGGATTCGAAATATATTTCCCGCATTCAATTTCTTTCAGTTATAGAAACTGGAGCATCTACCACGTCACAAATATCTGTTGAATTATATGACATACAGATAATTAGGCGCTGAAATTTCCTATCAAATCCAGTGTTGAGCGGTAACTGCATAAAACACTGGGAGCGATATGGGAATAACAGAGCTGTTGAAAACCCTGGATCGGCGCCGTTAGCAGGCTGCCTTTCAACTGGAGCGCTCCGCTACGGGTAATAGCGTGGCTCGGGCTCCAGTGACACGCCAAATTTGGCATACACATCAGCGGCGATCTCCTCGGCCAGCCCCGTCAGCTCCTCCCCACTGCCCCTGCCGGGGTTGACCAGCACCAGAGCCTGTGAATCGTGAACCCCCACAGCATTGCGCCGGACCCCCCGCCAACCGGCGCGATCAATCAGCCATGCCGCAGCCAACTTCCAGCGATCCCCCGCCACAAAAGCCACCAAACCCGGGTGTGCCGCTTTGAGGCTTTCATAGTGCGCGGTTTCCACGACAGGGTTCTTGAAAAAGCTGCCAGCATTGGGAATGATCTCCGGCAACGGCAATTTGCTATTGCGGATATCCGTCACTGCCTGTGCCACTACAGCCGGCGTCAGCGCGCCACTCTCCCAATTGCACTTTCGCAGATACCCATGTAGTGCGGGATAGCCGATACAGGGCTCCCATGCGCCGGGAAGCGCCAGACTCACCTGGGTGATGATGTACTGGTCTCGCAGTGAACCCTTGAATACGCTATCGCGGTAGGCAAAGGCACAGTCTCCAGTATCGAATCTATGTATTTCCCCGCTGGCAATTTCCATTGCCTGCAGGCTGCTAAAACGATCGCGCAACTCGATTCCATAGGCACCGATATTTTGAATTGGCGCTGCACCCACTTTACCCGGGATCAAGGCAAGATTTTCCAGCCCGCCCAATCCCTTCTCTACCGTCGTCATCACCAATTGATGCCAATTCTCTCCGGCAGCGGCACAGACAGTGTGGCCAAAGTCGCCAGACTTGACTGAAAGACCCCGAAGATCCAACTGGATAGCCAGGCCGGGAAAATCCCCGGTCAAGACGATATTGCTGCCGCCACCCAAGGGTAAAATAGGAAGGCGCCGCTGCCGCGCAAAGGTCAGAGCTTCCCGCAACTGATCCAGGGTTTGCACCCGCGCAAAATGGGCACTCTGAGCAGAAATTGCCAGGGTATTGTGGGGTTGTAAATCGATATCGGATTCTATCATCGGAAAACAGCTTTAGCCGAAAAACGCTCGCACGCGCTGAAGATCCCACTCCGTATCTATACCACCAGGCACTGCCGCACAGGCATCGGCTACATGGATATGTTCATCGTGGTACAAAAAACGCAGCTGTTCCAGAGCTTCGAACCGCTCAAGCGGGGCCACGGGCCAGGATACAAAGCTTGTCAGCAGCGCCACCCGATAGGCATAGATGCCAATATGACGGCGGGGTTCCAGACCAGCGGGCAGTTCCGTGGCTTCCAGGCTAAAGGCATCCCTCGGCCAGGGTATGGGTGCGCGGGAAAAATAGCGCGCCATCCCCGATTTGGCAGCGACGACTTTTACAATATTCGGATTGCGAAAGTCATCCAGGGTCTGAATAGGCTCCGCCAGGGTGGCCACACCGACACGGGCGTTTGCCGCGAGATTTTGTGCAACCTGGTTGATAACCGGGGCCGGGATCAGAGGCTCATCCCCTTGCACATTCACCAGTATACGGTCGTCGGCAAGCCCCAGATTCATTGCCACTTCCTGCAGGCGATCAGTGCCGGAGGCATGATCCGCCGAGGTCATACACACCGCCCCACCAAATGCCCGCACGACTTCGGCTACGCGCATATCATCAGTGGCGACAATCACCCTTTCGGCGCTGCTTTCCCGCGCTCGTTCATAGACGTGCTGCACCATGGGTTTGCCAGCAATATCCGCCAGGGGCTTGCCCGGTAATCGACTGGCGGCGAAACGGGCGGGGATAATGACATCGAAAGGGCAATTATTTTTCATCATCAGAAAACAGCTGCAGGTGCCGGTGCACCTTTTGGTAGAATAAATCGGGTAACCTGGCGCGCACCTCCAGCGCCCACCAGTGGCTCTGCCAGAAATCGCGGCATTTTACCGCATCCTTCATCGTCATGATGACCGGTGTTTTACCATCAAAGTGCAGTTCCTGCGGGCTGAATTGATGGTGGTCGGCAAAGGGCTGCTCCATCACCCTAAAGCCCAGTTGGCGAAGTGTGCGAAAAAAGCGCCGGGGATTGCCGATCGCCGCCACCCCGTGGCAGGGACCGGGTTCCGGCCCCGAGGGCAATCGCAGTGTAGAGGTCTGATCGAGGTTGAATTGGTGCCAACAAGAGGGCTCCAGTGTCATCGGGAAATCCAGCAGCTCCCCGCACTGTTGCCTGACGCACGTATCGGGCTCGCCGCTACTCACCACAATATCCACAGTCCGCAAACGCGTTGGGGGCTCTCTCAGAGGGCCGCACGGCAACATATGCCCATTGCCGAGACCGCGCAGGCCATCCACCACACAAATTTCCAGGCTGCGCCAAAGACCGTAGTGCTGCAAACCATCATCGGACAAAATGACATCGCACTGGTGATAATCAATCAGTGCCCGGGCTGCCTCTGTGCGATTGGGGGAAACCATCACCGGCACGCCGGAAATCAGGTGCAACATCAGAGGTTCATCCCCGCATTCCAGCGGGTGTGATTGAGCCGTCACCTGGTAGGGGTAGCGCCTGGCCCGCCCGCCATATCCGCGACTGACAATACCGGGGTTTCTGCCTCGCTCTTTCAACCAGCGCGCGAGTTCCGCAACCAACGGCGTTTTGCCGGCACCACCAACGGTGATATTACCCACTACAATGACCGGCACCGGCAGTGGCAGTGGCGGCCTGCGGGCCTTCCTGATCCTGCGCCGCTCGCTCAATTGACGGTAGAGTATCTCCAGCGGAGTGAGCAGATAGAGAGCCCGCCCCCCGCCCTTTTTTGGATACCAGCGCCTGTTGAACCAGTCTTCCAGTGACATCCCCGTGCCCTACCCCATCGTCTGCCGTTGCAACAATACGGCATAATGCCCACCGCGTGCGAGCAACTCCGAGTGATCGCCGCTCTCCACTATACGGCCCCTCTCCATCACCAGGATACGGTCTGCATTTTCAATCGTACTCAGGCGATGGGCAATGACAAACGTCGTGCGGTTTTTCATCACCTCCTTCAGGGCGGCCTGAATATGGCTTTCGGATTCATTATCCAATGCTGAAGTCGCCTCATCCAGAATAAGAATGGGGGCATCCTTGAGCAGAGCTCTTGCAATTGACAGGCGCTGGCGCTGGCCGCCGGAGAGTGTCTGCGCATTGTCACCCAGAGCGGTCTCCAGCCCCTGAGGCAATGCTTCAATAAACTGAGCCGCATGCGCCTGCTCTATGGCGCGCAGTACATTTTTACGAGGAGCATTTTCCAGTTCGCCATAGGCGATATTGCGGTAAACGGTATCGTTAAACAGAACAATATTCTGCGATACCATGCTGATATGACGACGCAATTCGGTGACAGGTACAGTGGAGATATCTGTGCCATCCACCAGAATACGCCCGCCACTGGGTTCATAAAAACGGGCCAGCAGGCTTACCAGGGTGCTTTTGCCGGAACCCGAGGCCCCGACCAGAGCCACAGTTTCCCCCGCTCCCACAGAAAAGCTGATCCTTTCAAGTACTTTCGGTGCGGCCTCGTCATAGCTGAACTCCAGTGCATCAAAACTGACCGCCCCACGCACCGGTCTGGATAATCTCTGGTTACCCCCCTGGGGTTCCTTAGGCGCATCCATTACCTCGAAGATGCTCTCTGCCGCAGCAATGCCTTTTTGAATATCCGCAAACACCTCAGAGAGACTGCGCACCGGTTTTGCCAGGGAGGCCGCAGCACCGATATAGGCGGCAAAAACCCCGGCAGTCATGGACTCCACCATTCCCGGTGCCAAGGCCAGCCATACAATAGTGGCCGTCGAGAGCCCTACCAAAATCTGGATA
This sequence comes from Microbulbifer sp. MI-G, assembly GCF_030440425.1. Classification (NCBI taxonomy): domain Bacteria; kingdom Pseudomonadati; phylum Pseudomonadota; class Gammaproteobacteria; order Cellvibrionales; family Microbulbiferaceae; genus Microbulbifer; species Microbulbifer spongiae. The sequence continues at coordinate 1,876,202 of NZ_CP098023.1, read as the reverse complement.
ACCGACACACTGGCAGTATTAGTCACCACCAATTTCATAAATTGTCTGCGATTATTGTCACTGGCAGACAGAAAGCGGGAACGCTCATAGGCCTGACCACCGTACATGCGCACAACCTGGTAGCCATTGATAGCTTCCTGGGTGACATGGGTAACATCTCCCATGGAGTTCTGAATGCGATGACTCAATTTTCGAAATCGCTTGCCAACTACCCGCACAATAAAAGCGATCAGCGGCGCAAACAGAAAAAAGGTCAAAGTGAGTTTCCAGTTCACTAACAGCAGGTATATCAACAAGCCGAGCGTGGTAAAGGATTCACGGAAAAGCACCTTGATCGCCTTGGTGATGGCATTGGTTACCTGCTCAACGTTATAGGAAACTTTGGAAATCAGGTAGGCGCCGGTATAACGGTCAAAATAGGCACTGGGGAGCTGACCGATCTTTTCGAACAATTCGGTGCGAAGCTGATGAATCACCGCGCGTGCCACGTAGGCAAGGCCGTAGCTGCCAATAAAGTTGCCCAGCGCCCGCAACACAATAATCAACAGCATCGCCAGAGGTACCAGCCAGCGCGCGGTTTCCTGGGGCATCACGCCACCGGGATAGTGGGAAGCCACAAATTTGGAGAGAAAGCCGCGCTTTTCCGAAATACCTGCCCCCACGGCATCGAGCAGCAGCTCGGTAACGGCAATCAGGCTGACGCCCATCACAGAAAACAGCAAAAACCCCAGGACTGCAACACCAAAAATGGCGATATGCGGCCGGGCGTAAATGAGTAGTCGGCGATAGGTTTGCGCCCCGTGTTGGGGTTTGCTGGGGAGCGGGGTTACTCTCTTCATACAGACCAATGAATGGACGCACCCAAACGGGGTGCATTCACGCGCGAAGCCCACCATCTGTCGCAGCCAGATACAGGCTCTGCGCGCTAGTTTTGTTCCGGTTGCCGTGTAGTAATGCTTAGGTTGACAAAGCCCAACTGTCCAGCGGCATCCAGTGCCCGAACCACGGCCTGATGGTGGGCAGTGGCGTCAGCGGTGATCACAAGCGGGCGATTGTACTCGCCTGCGGAAACTTCTGACAGTGCGGATTTCAAGGTGGTCAGCTTTTTGTTGATCAACGCCTGGCCCTCCACGGCGTAAGTACCGTCTGCGCTGATCAAAATTTCCACAGCACGGGGTTCCTCTGCCGCCTGGGGTCCAGCGGCTTCCGGCAGATTCAGCTTGAGGTGGCTCTCTTTGGTAAAAGTGGTAGACACCATAAAGAAAATCAATAGGAGAAAAACCACGTCAATCAGCGGCGTGAGGTTCACTCCATCAGACTCTTTGGCTTGGCGGCGAAAGTGCATCGGCTGCAACCTCGCTCAGGCTACAGCTTTGATGTTGCGGTCACTGTGCAAAACATCCACCAGCTTTACGGCCTCCTGTTCCATCGCAACCACAATGGAATCCACCCGGCGCTGGAAATATCTGTGCGCCATCAGCGCGGGAATAGCCACGGTCAGGCCTGCAGCGGTGGTGATCAAGGCCTGGCTGATACCTCCGGCCAGTACCCCGGCATTACCGGTTCCCTCCAGCATAATGGCGGTAAAAACCTGGATCATGCCAATCACGGTGCCGAGCAGGCCGATCAATGGCGCAACTGCTGCAATCGTGCCCAACACACCCAAATAGCGCTCGAGTTCATGTACCACTTGATTCGCAGTCTCCTCAATACTGTCTTTCATCACCTCGCGACCATAGCGGGAACTGGACAGGCCGGAGGCAAAAATGCGCCCCAGGGGGCTGGAGTCCCGCAACGCTTTGAGTTGCTCCGCCTGTACCGGATTGTTTTTCAGCCACCCCCAAACTTCACTCAACAGGGTTGGCGGCACTATGCGCTGAGGGTGCAATGTCCACAAGCGTTCAATACAGATCGCAATCACAGCAACGGAACAGAGCAGGATCGGCAGCATCAGCCAGCCACCGGATTTTATGATTTCTAACACGTTTCTCAGCCCTAAACAGCGAGAGGGATTCCGGGAGTGTATCTACTGCATAACAGATACGGGTTCAGCACTTTATCACAGCTACTCCCGGCGGCTAAGTCCTCTACCATGTCCTGTCCCATCGCTGTGACCCGCATACCAAAACCGCGCAGCGGAGCGGGCCAGGTTCACCTGGGGCTGGCCTATGCCTTCCCGCCAAGTAAATGCCACCGCGCCACTTTGCGCGGTATTGAAGATTTGCGTGCCCATTGTGCGGTAACGCTCGACCACTTCGGCATGGGGATGGCCAAAGTGATGGCGGAAACCTGCGCTAAAAACAACCCTCTTCGGCTTCGACCAAACCAGCAGACTTGTCGATGACGAAGTTCTGGACCCATGGTGTGGTGCCACTAGTAGATCCACTGGCGGGAAGTCGGGGTACCTCTGCTGTAAGTGGCTTTCCACCGCACTGCTGATATCCCCTGTCAGCAACAATCGAACCTCGCGCCACTGTACCAGGGCGACACAACTGTGGTCATTTTCTGTACCGCTCAGCGCCTCTCCCTGAGGCCAGAGCCAATCAATAGTGATATCGCCGATACTGACGCTTCTGCCGGCCACACAGGGTTCCGTTGGCACACTGGAATTACCCGCCAGCTTGAATACCAATCGCCCCGGAGCAAACAGCCTCTCCGGCAGGAAAGTCTTCAGCACCCCCTGTACACCACCGGCGTGATCCCTGTCCCCATGGCTGACAATCAGCGCATCCAGGGTGGTAGCCCGCGCCGCCGCAAGGTGAGGGACGACTATGGCGCTACCGGCGTTCCAACCGGTTGAAGACAGGGGACCCGCGTCATAGACGACATGGGCTTGTGAAGAGTAAAACACCAGGGCCAGCCCCTGACCGACATCCAGGGCGGTGAAGTGAAACCCCTGGCGCTCCGGCATCGACAAAGGCAGCAGTGGCTGGAGCAGAGGCAGCAGAAACAGCCAGCCCAGCTTGCGCCCCGGCCAACCCCGTGGTAGCAACAGCACCAGTACACCCAGCGCGGCAACCGCCAGCAGTACCGGGTCGTGCGGCGCCGCCAGGGTCTGCCAACTGGGCAGCAGGCGATCCACTGTCTCCAGGCACCTTATCAAAAGATCCAGTTGCCAGCCGGCAAACCTGAAACAGAGAAGCCCCAAGGCCGTCTCCATCAACAGAGCGCCCAACATCAGCACAGGCAGGATAAGCACACCCAACCAGGGAATCGCTACCAGGTTAAACAACATACCGCCGGCACTGAAACCGGAGAAAAAGACTGCCGAAGGCAGAATCAATCCCAGAGCTACCAGCCACTGGCTGCGCAGCAGCTGCAGAATATGGGTGAGCCAAAGGGGTTGCATTGCGGGATAGGCCTCCGCTTCCGACACCTGGGCAGTCGATACCGGCACAGGTCCCAGTGCCAAGCGCCCCCTGAAACCCAACAGCAGGGCTGCGACTGCACTGAACGACAACCAGAATCCCACTGCGTAAAAAGCCAGCGGCTGCAGGGCTAGCACCAGGGCAAGTGCCAGGGCAAAGGCAATGCCGGCACCAATACGACGCCGCCAATGCCAACCCAGCAGCAAGACCCAGGTCATCACCAACGCCCTCTGCGCTGAGAGGGGCGCACCGGCTAACAGGGTATAGATCAGGGTGCCCGCCAGAGCCAATACCACAGGCAGGACAGCGGGGGTGGTGCCTGTCAAAATACCGACGCCCCGGGCAATACCATGACCGAAAAGCAATAGAAATCCCGCGACCATTCCCACATGCAGCCCGGAAATCGCTAGCAGATGCGCAGTACCGGTCCGCTTCAGCAGATCTCGATCCGCCTGAACAAGACCGCTGCGATCGCCCAGCAACAGCGCACTGATCAGTGCTGTCCGCCCCACCGGCAGTGCGTGCAGCCTGTCGCGCAGCACACCACGCAGCGACGCGATTCCCGTACCCCGCCCCAACCACAGCGGGGTCGCATCTCCAGGGCGCACATAGCCCGTTGCATATATCCCCCGTTGCAGAAGCCATTGCTCAAAATCAAAACTGTGAGGGTTCACACTGCCCCGCGGGCGCATCAGGCGCACCGGCAACAACCAGCGGCTGTCGCCGCGCAGTCGGGGCAGAGTGTCGGCGTCGACACGATACCAGGTGAGATACAAGAGGCTACCCGCTGCAACCGGGCTTCGCCCTGTGTCCGCAGGGGTCCCCAAAACCACCGCCTGAAAACGCACACTGCCTGCCACCGACCCGCCCCATTGATCGCCGGTACTGGAGCGGATTTCCGGCAGGGATACGATTTGGACTCGAAGCAGATGGTCGGAGCCATGTCTCTCAATGGGCAGGCGTTGTTGCAGCGCTTTCTGGTTGCTCCACAAGCCCCAGCCGGCACCGGCAAGGGAAGCTGCCAGCAGTATCAGTGCGGGTCTGTAGCGAGGCCATATCAGCAGTACCAGGGCCAATGCCACATAGGCGCCCAGCAGCAGCCCTGTTTCAGGCAGTTCAGGAAGGCAACCAAGGCCTATGATGGACAGTGAAAATAACCAGAGCAGCAGGGTGGGACCCCAGAGTTGTTTCTCACCTGATACCCTCCACAAATAAGGCATATCCATTTCCCCGCAGCGCCCGCCCGATTCAATGCCTTCACATCAACAGGCGATATCCCCCATGCGCACTTGCATCAAGCCTGGGACAGCTAGAAACCCAACACAGGTACAAGCGAGGCAAAAGAAACGGGGTATCGTTAGCTTATTACTGCCGCCCGGCGACATTAGCACCTCTGAATGACACTTATCGGTCATATTATTTTAAAAAAAGTGCCATGTTTAACATTTTTGTAATATTTAGGACGCAGAATCCGCACCAGATTGAGGGGGCGCCAATACAAGTGAACGAAAAGACCCCCTCTGCCCAAAACCATAAACTGTGCGAGACGATTATGAACAAGACCGCGCTCTCTCTGGCCATCGTTACCCTGATCCCCACTGTGGTCATTGCTCAGGACGAAGGCGAAATAGTGGGTTTTTACGGCAAAGCCAATGTCACTCTGCAATCCTTCGACGAGGGAGATGGCTCTGCCACCGACGTCCAGAGCAATGCCTCCCGCCTGGGCGTGAAGGGCGAAATCGCTTTGACGGAGAGTATCAAGGGTATCTACCGTATGGAATACGAAGTGGATATGGACGGCGATGCCGAAGATACCTTTTCCCAACGCAATATCTACGCTGGCCTGGAGGGCGGTTTCGGCCAGGTTATCGCCGGCAAGTTTGACACCCCCCTAAAAGTTGCCCAAAAGAAAGTGGATCTGTTCAACGACCTGGAGGGCGACATCAAGAGTCTGATTACCAAGAGCGACAACCGCGAAGCAGACAGCTTTCAGTACACAACTCCGTCTTTCGCTGGCTTTAAAGCTTCTGCCGCTTACTTCAGCCACAAAGACGCAGTCATTGGCTATGAGGTAATCGGCCTGGATGAAGCCGGGGATGAAATACTCAGGGAAATCACACGGGAAAACGGTGTTTCCGTCTCGATTGCTTACGACAACAACGGTGTTTACCTGGCCTACGCCGTTGACCAGGATGTTGAAGAGAATGACCGTGACGTTCAGCGCTTCGTCGCCCAATACAATATTGGCCCCCTGCAGGTTGGTGCCCTTTTCGAAGACCAGGAGAAGGCTGACGGTAGCCGCCAGGAAGGTTGGATGGGCTCTGTTGCCTACAAGATCGAGCCGTGGACCCTGAAAGCCCAATACGGCCAGTCCGACATTGTCAAAGAGGATGGTAAAACCTATAGCCTTGGGGTCGACTACAAGTTCAGCAGCGCGGCCAAGGTTTTTGGTTTCTACACTGACGAAAGTGCAGAGGCTGGCTACGACCGCAACTACGCAGGCATCGGCGCCGAGTACAAATTCTAGGCGCGCTTGCCATGCTGTCGACTCCAAGTGGGAAGGACTATCTGATCACCCTACCCTGTGAGTACTCAAACAGGCGGCCACTGGCCGCCGTTTGAAGACTCGCCTGCCAATCCTTTCACCGCTGACAACACGGGCCACTAAATCACCAACAAATCCATAAAGCGATGTACCGGCAGACTGCAAAGGCGTTGCTGATCCTGGCATAACGCCAGAACCTTCTCCACTTGGCCCGAAGGAAAGCGCGAGGCCAGGTTCTGGCGGAACTTATGCTCCAGCAAGGGAATTCCCTCCTGCCGGCGACGGCGGTGTCCAATGGGATATGCCACCTCGACCTTTTTTGTTGAGCTGCCATCCCGAAAAAAAACCTGCACTGCATTGGCAATAGAGCGTTTGTCCGGGTCCAGGTAATCCCTTGAGTAGCCTCCGTCTTCAATCACCGACATTTTGTCGCGCAGCACATCAATTTCCGGATGCGCCCTATGGAAATCATCTTCGTAGTATTCAGCCTGCAGATTGCCCAATAACAGCGACACCGCAACCACATACTGGAGACAGTGGTCCCTATCCGCCGTATTCGTCAATGGGCCACGTTTGGAGATAATACGAATCGCTGACTCCTGCGTTGTCACCACAATCCTGTCAACCTCCGAAAGCCTTTCAGCCACCTGTGGGTGCAGGACAATGGCTGCTTCACAGGCAGTCTGGCTGTGAAACTCGGCCGGAAAGGAAACCTTAAACAGAATGTTCTCTATCACATAAGACCCATAGCCGCGGGAAAATAGAAACTGCCTGTCTCCCTCCACCTTCACTTTCTGATCCGCATTGGTTTTGCTAAAACAGACATCGTAAAAACCCCACTGTTTTGCACTGAGTGCGGTGGGAACGCCCATTTCCCCACGCAGTGCCATCTGCGCAAGCCAAAGCCCCCTGGATGCAGCGTCTCCCGCTGCCCAGGACTTGCGTGAACCGGTATTGGGGGCGTGCCGGTAGGTACGCAGGGCGCTGCCATCTACCCAGGCCAGGGATACTGCCGACATTATTTCCGCCCGGCTGCCACCTTTCATCCAGGCCGTGACCGCCGCTGAAGCTACCCGCACCAAGACTACATGGTCAAGGCCAACACGGTTAAAGCTGTTTGCCATCGCCAGCACACCCTGAATCTCGTAGGCTTTGACCATGGCCTCAAGCACTGTTTGCATCGACATCTGGGGGCCGCCCTGCACCAACTGCTCCCGCGACAGAAAGTCGCCCACCGCGAGTATGGCGCCCAGGTTATCGGAGGGATGACACCATTCCGCGGCCAACCAGGTATCGTTGAAATCCAGCCAGCGTATTGTACAGCCGATATCCCAGGCCGCTTTCACTGGATCCAGTTGCAACCGGGTGCCCGGCACTCGCGCGCCACCAGGTACCCAGGTTCCTTCCACCACAGGACCCAGCAACTTTGTACATTCAGGAAAACGCAACGCCAGCAGTGCGCAGCCAAGGGCATCCATCAGGCAATAGCGCGCTGCATCCCAGGCTGCATCGGAATCTATCGGGTAATTCAGCACATAGTCAGCGATATCCTGGATCACAGGATCATAATCGGGCCGGGTATTCTGCTCGACAGCGGGGTGCATAGTGGGACTTCCCTGTTGAAGAAGCGCATAGAGTGTAACTGCTGTTGATCTCCAAGCTCTTCGAGAGCGCCAACCGCCAGGACTCAAACCATGGTATCCAAAAGACACGGGTCAACCGGATACCTGTTTGATTCATATTACGCCGGGCCTTGCCGCCACTGCCACAAAATAGTGTGAAGTGGAAAAAAATCTGACACCAAAGTCTCTGCGCGCGTTTATTCACGATCACAATAAACCGTGAGGTGCGCATAACCCTCCGGCAATCACCCCTGAAATACAAACAGTACTGTTCGTTGCGTCAGCATTTCAAAGTCCTGAAAAAACGCCGCTAATGACATTTCCGCTAACGTCATTGAAATTGCCGGGCAAACCGGCCACTAGGGCATTGAACAAAATATAGAAAAGCGGGCCAAAAGACCCGCTTTTATAGAGGCGCTGGCAGAGCTGGCAGCTAACAACCACCAAACCCCACACGACAACAGTTCTTTCAACGAGCAATCCGAGAATCACTCACAGGGAACAACATCTTCCGCCAGCAGTCCTTTGTCACCTTGTTGCATTTCGAACTCAACCGCCTGCCCCTCATTAAGGGTCTTATAACCCTCACCGCGGATGCTGCGGTAGTGAACAAAAATATCTTCAGTTCCTTCTCCACAGGTGATGAAGCCATAACCCCTTGCGTTATTAAACCACTTCACAGTACCTGTAACGCGATCACTCATTGAGACAACCTCATTATTGTTATTGCGCCTACCTCTATTACCCCATGCGTAAAGAGGGACAAACGCCACCCTATTGTTAACAGACTGCACAGTGCAGAATGCTATCTTGAATCATCCTTTGGACAGAAATCCAGCGAACGTAAACTGATTTTTAGATAAAATAGCGCCAGTGTCTAGTTTTCTATGTGAAATAAATACTAGCTTTGTACCTATCCGCGTAATTAACCGTCAAAAGCCTAGTAAAGGGCAGTATTAATATGACTCCCATGTATCTTATTGTACCTGCGGCGAGCTGTCACACACCGCTTCCTGCGTTAATGAAGGAATATCGGCAATATGCACGGTAGAGGTAGGAAATGCACAGGAAGCGCCGTGGCTCTCGACAATCTTCAAGATTGATAACAAAATCTCCTGCTTAATCTCGTGAAAACGGATCCAGTCCGTCGTTCGCGTAAACGTATATACAAAGAAATCCAACGATGAGGCGGCAAAGCTGTTGAAGTTAACGATAAGTGTTCGATTGACATCTATTTCAGGGTGTCGCTGTAGCATTGCCTTTACATCTGAAACAATCGGCGCCATCAAGTGCGCGTCTTCATAACGGATTCCAATAGTTTCGAAAATCCTTCGGTTTAGCATACGAGAAGGGTTTTCTACTGCGATCTGAGTGAAAATGCTATTGGGCACATAGACCGGGCGCAGATCGAATGTGCGTATCCGGGTAAGGCGCCAACCAATATCCTCAACTGTGCCCTCAATCTCCTTATCTGGCGATCGAATCCAGTCCCCCACCGCAAAGGGGCGGTCCAGATAGATCATCAGGCCACCAAAAAAATTCGCCAGCAGGTCCTTGGCCGCGAAACCGACTGCCAGTCCACCGATCCCACCAAACGCCAGCAGGCCACTCACGCTGTAGCCCAGAAACTGCATAATCACAATGCCAGCGGTAACGGCTATAGAGGCCCTGACAAGCTTGCCGATCGCGCGTACCGTGGTTGCATCCATCGGCTTGCCGATATAGCGGGGATTGCTCAGGTTGCACTCGATACTGTGGGAGAAGCGCCAGGCAAACCAGGCCAGAACCAGGATCAGCCCTATCTCACGCACCGGTTCTGCCACAGAGAAGATTTCCGCACCGGTTGCCCGTCCGGCATACTGCGCCGCAAGCGTCAGTCCCAGTAGCCACGCCAAAACCTGCCCCGGGGGCGACAGTGCCCGCACCAGGGCATCATCCCAGGGATTTTCTGTCTTTTCAGCCCGAGCTGCGAACCGCAGGACGAAACGGCCATACATCCAGGCAACTACTGCCGCAATCAGCACGAACAGGAAGACGATCACGATCCAGGCGCGATTCTCACCAAACCAGGTCAGAAGTAAGTGCTCTACAGATTCCACCAATACCCCCTAAATGCTAACAACGTTACAGCCCCCTACCTCCTCAACGCTTCCACCTTAGGGTGGGGCTACCCTGGCACCACAGCCAGAGGTAATCTCAATACCTTATTGGCACCAAGCCAACAATCTCAGACGCAACCGCGATGGCGCTGTAACGCAGAGTCAGCCCATTTGTCTTGACGATCTCATCGGACAGGTAGGGCAGAGGGTTCACGGCCGCTGAATACCCGGAAATTCTCTAGGCTAAAACGCGTGCCATGGATACTCTGAAGAACCAACAATCCACAGCGATCCACCCGGCGGCAGTCAATGGTGCCAGGTTGAAAGCCAGTCGCGCGTTCTGTGCCAACGGGCATTCGTTTCCAGTTCAGCCCAGGCAGTGATAGAGGGCCTGCCGCGCATGGCGCTCAGGCGCACACGGGATTCTGGTTGTGGCACAAACCCCTGCAGGGCGGCGAGGGCTTCCCGGGCCCCCTCACGATTGTTGCACACTACCCCCATATCGCAGCCGGCCTCCAGGGCAGCCCGAATTCTCTCCCCATAGCCGCCAATGATAGCGGCACCTTTCATGGAAAGGTCATCGCTAATGATAACCCCGTCAAAGCCAAGGCGTCCCCGCAGGATATCCTGTAGCCAGTAGCGGGAAAAGCCCACAGGCCGGTCATCGACATTCACGAAGTGAATATGAGCCGGCATCACTGCGTCCAGCTCCGAGGTACCGATACAATCAATAAATGGCAAGGCATCGGACTCCATCACCTGATCCAGGGTGCGCCCATCCTCGGGCAATTCCATATGGCTGTCTTCAAGCACGTGGCCGTGGCCGGGAAAATGCTTGCCGGTAGCCGCCATGCCCGCCTCCCGCATACCCTGAATAAATGGGCGTACAAATGCCGTCAGGCGTTTCGGATCTGCGCAAAAACTGCGGTCACCAATAACCCGACTGTAGGCATCATCTGCATCCAAAACCGGCGCAAAACTGAAATCCACTCCCACTGCCAGCAATTCCGCTGCCAACAGCCAACCCACATCCCGCAATTGCTTTTGTGAGGCTCTTGCGGACAGGGACTGCAGGGATGGCAGACGGGTAAATTCATCGCGAAAACGCTGGACCCTGCCCCCTTCCTGATCGACAGCCAACAACAACTCCGGGCGCAACGCACGGATCGCCGCGATCAACTCCTGCAATTGGGCCCGGTTGTGGTAGTTACGCGCGAAAAAAATCACCCCTCCCACGAGTGGATGCTGCAGCAATTCACAATCCTCACTGGAAAGTTCAAGTCCCTCGATATCGACCATAATCGGTCCCAGCGGTGCGGACATAATAAGCTCCTTGAATAGTTCCGCCGCCTGAACACCCCTTTCAGAGGCTATGTTTCAACAACCTGTAGCATGGCAGCGGCAGCAGGCACCAGTCGTTCCAGGGTCTCTGGCAAACTGCTCTGCGCACCAAAATCCTCTCTCAGGATAGCCTCTATGGCATCGAAACTCGACAGTGTAAAGATGGTTGCACCCAGCATGAAGTACAGGCGCCAGTAGAAGGTGACGGGGTCTATCCCGGGGAGGGCCTCTGCCAGCAGACCGGCAAAACGGCGGTAGCTATCGCCATACCGGGACACGATAAAACGGCGCAAATGCCCCTGGAACTGCGTATAGGCCAACCCTAAAAGGCGCATGAAACGCTGGGGATCGCGACCATGTTCACCGAGGCTGCCGAGCCCCACCCGGTAGAGACTCCCCAGCAGGTCTTCCACACGCAGGTGTCGACCAGATGCAGCACACCCGTCCAGTTCTGACTCCAGCGCGCAGGTGAACGGGGTTAAAAAACGTTCAAACACCGCCTGAATCAATGCCTTCTTTGAACCAAAGTGATAATTGACGGCGGCCAGGTTGACCCCGGCCGTGCTGGTAATTGTCCTTAAGGATGTCTCGGTAAAGCCGCGCTCCGCAAACAGGATCTCTGCGGCGTCCAGTATGCGGCTAACGGTGTCCGTATGGCTCATAAGCAGTCAACCAGGATTTAAAACAGGTGTTTGATTCTGGCCAGACTAGCACACTCCACCGCCGGTCTGTCGACACCCTATTCTACTCCCACATCCCGATCAATCATTGAGGCTGTGATCAGGGGGCTAGCGGTTGGGAGCACATTGTCGATACAGACCGCTCCTTTGGAGAGGTATGATTCGCTCAGTTATGGCTAACCCGGCCGTGGCATACATTGCCGGGTCATTGCAACACAAGCGGCGCAGCCAGCAGCTCCGGGCCGGTGCGAGTCACAAAAGCAGCCCGTTCAATTGCGTTGTTTTTTAAATGCGACGCTTTGTTTGCCGATTAAAATACGAGAAGGAGGCAGGCGCAACACACGGGAAAAATTCCGCTTACTCCTGGGGCCGCATAAATTGCAGTATCAGGTCTGCCGCCTCCTCTACCGTTTCCACGATATGGAATAAATCCAGATCGCCTGCATCAATGCAATCTCGCTCCAAGACCGTATCCACCAGCCAGTTGTAGAGACCACGCCAGTAGTTTCTATCCACTAATACAATGGGAAACCGCCGCACTTTTTGTGTCTGAACCAAAGTTAATGCCTCAAACAATTCATCCAAAGTACCGTAACCCCCCGGCAGACCCACAAAGCCCACAGCGTGTTTGACAAACATAAATTTACGCACAAAGAAATAACGGAAATTTAAACTGATATCCTGATACGGGTTGGCTGTCTGTTCAAAAGGAAGCTCAATGTTCAACCCAATTGAAGTACCCGGCAGGGCAAAAGCTCCGCGATTACACGCCTCCATCAAACCCGGTCCTCCACCGGTGATTACCGAAATACCCTCTGCGGCCAATAGCTCACCGAGCTTCACACCCTGCCGGTACTCGGGGCTACTCTCGGTAAAACGCGCGCCCCCAAAAACCGTAACCGCGCCACTGAGTGCAATCAAACGCTCAATGCCATCTACCAACTCCGACTGTATACGCAGCACCCGCCATGCCTCGGCCATTTTTGCATCCAGCATCGTTCCCTCTCTGTCAGGCCTTTCAACAATCGTGTTTCATTCCCAGTTTTCATAACCAATGTAGCAGCATATACAGCGGGGGTGCATTGGGATTGCATAGACATCAATTCTGTATATAATCCCAGCAACTGTATAAAAATACAGAATACCAGGTAACCCCATGACCAATCTCACTGCCCGACAAACCCAAGTACTAGAGCTGATCAAAACCTATTTGGAAGAAACTGGTTATCCGCCAACCCGGGCGGAAATTGCCCAGGAGCTGGGCTTCCGGTCACCCAATGCCGCAGAAGAGCACCTGAAAGCCCTGGCGCGCAAAGGAGCCATTGAGATGGTCGCCGGCGCTTCCCGCGGCATTCGGATTCCCGACCACCAATCCGGCCTTCCCATCATTGGTCGTGTTGCCGCAGGCCACCCCATTCTCGCGGCAGAACACATCGAGGACTATTGCCATCTCCCTGCCAACTTCTTTCGCCCGCCGGCAGACTACCTGCTCCGGGTACACGGGATGAGTATGCGCGATGCGGGCATACTCGACGGGGATCTGCTCGCGGTACAGAAAACCGAGCAGGTCAGGAATGGGCAGATTGTTGTGGCACGTATTGACGAGGAGGTCACCGTGAAACGCTTCCGCCGCAAAGGCAACCAGGCGGCGGTGCAGTTGCTGCCTGAAAATGAGGACTTCGACATCATTCAGGTGGATATGCGGGACAACCACTTTGTGATTGAGGGGCTGGCGGTGGGCGTCATTCGCCAAACCCCTTGATTTGATCACGCCTTAATACGAAAAACAGCGGCCATTGGCCGCTGTTGAAACCTCTTCGGGGTAACCCCTCGATCAATGGATCGTATGGTTAACCGGCAGTGATTCCTCGTCTTCCTCAAAGTAACCCGGCTCCAGGTCATCCAGATTGTGTACAGCCTCAATGCCCGCTTCCAGCATAGCCCGGGCAATAGCCACCTTGTGTTTTCTCATAAACTGGAGACTCTCGGCTGAGAAATGGATACTCACCAGAGGGTCCTCCTTGTGGCCGCTGCGACGCAAAGCCACATCGCCATTGGCCAGTTCGATAATCTCAAAAGTTTCGGAGGACATTTGCTTTTCCTTCACCACAAATCAATTTGCGCCCAGTGTAACACAGGCTATTTATAAGTTTCAGTGGGCGCAGTCAAGCGAAGCAAATGGTACACAGGTACCCTTAACACTCCTCCAAACTGGCGCGCTGCCTGCGCACCAACTCGCTCAGAGCACCATGCCACTTCAGCAGTATTTCAGCAGAAAGCGCACCGGATGTGGGGGAGGCCATACTGCACAGTGGGATCAGGTTTGCCCCTTTCCGCGCGGATTCCATTGTGGGTGTGGGAGCATACTGCTGCAGCTTTCTCCAGCATTGAAGCAGCTTGCTCAACCAGCTATCTGGATCAGCGTAGAGCAAGGACAATTCCCTGGCCTCACTACTGACCACTCCCCGGCTCTTGAGACTATCCAGGACTACTTGCAATGACTCGGGCTCGAAACCCAATTGCAATTCATTTGCCAGCTCAGCGAGGTAAGCCTTGTAGGCTTTCCACAACTGAAACAGGGCCGCCTCTTGCAGGGCCCTGTTTTGCAAGGCAGATTCGCCAGACAACTGTAACAACAGCTGGCATTTGCGCAGCGCAGAGACAACCAGACCCGTATAGAGATTCGTCATTGATTACCTTGAGCGGCTTTCTTGCGCGGGGGTTTACGTCTGGCAGCGGTGCTTTTACCACCGGGCTCAACCTGCCAAGTGCCTTCGCGATAGAAAGCACGCCATCCTGTCGCTTTGCCCCCCTCTTCAGACTGCACATATTGCTGCTGCATCTTACGACTGAAACGCACCACCGTGTCCCGCCCCTCGTTGTCTTTGAGCGGGGCAGAAAAAAGGAAGCTGTACTTGGGGTCGATTTCGCTCTGGTGAGGCAGTAACTCTTTGACCAGGGGGGCGCGTGTTTCGCGTTTTTTAGGGAACTGACTCGCGGCCAGGAAAAGCCCGGTGGCACCATCGCGCAGAATATAGTGGTCATCCACTTTCAAGCACACCAGCTCCGGCATGGGCACCGGGTCCATTTTCGGCGGCGCCGGTTGGCCATTTTTCAATAACTTACGGGTGTTTTTACAAGCTTCATTGGTACAACCAAAGTACTTACCAAAACGGCCAGACTTCAGTTGCATGTCACTGCCGCACTTGTCACACTCGATCACCGGGCCATCGTACCCTTTGATCTTAAAGGTGCCCTGCTCAATTGCATAACCGCTGCAATCTGGATTGTTACCACAGATGTGGAGCTTGCGGTGCTCATCCAGCAGGTAGCTGTCCATGGCCGTGCCACATTTGGCGCAACGGCGCTTCTCGCGCAAAAGGCGGGATTCCGCTTCCTCATCTGTGTCCGCATCCACCGCCTCATCGCCGGATACCAGGTTCATGGTATTGACGCAGCGCTCCTTCGGGGGCAGAGCATAACCGGAACAGCCCAGGAATACCCCGGTGGAACCCGTGCGAATTTGCATATGGCGTCCGCACCTGCTACAGGTAATATCCGTGTCAGTCGGAGTATTGCGACGCATGCCCTTATCGGTAGACTGCGCCTTTTCCAGGCGAGCGGAGAAGTCCCGATAGAACTCATCGAGTAACTGTTTCCAACCTTTCTCCCCCTCGGCCACCGCATCCAGGGACTCTTCCAGGTTCGCGGTAAAACCATAGTCCATTAAATTTTTGAAGCTTTCACTGAGGCGATCGGTAACAATGTCGCCCATCTTTTCCGCGTAGAAACGCCGGTTTTCCAAACGCACATAGCCGCGGTCCTGAATGGTGGAAATGATTGACGCATAGGTGGAGGGCCGGCCAATGCCGCGTTTTTCCAATTCTCTCACCAGGGCCGCCTCACTAAAACGCGCTGGGGGTTTGGTGAAATGTTGTTTCGGGTCCAATTTCTGCAGGGCGAGCCTGTCGCCGACTTTTACGTCCGGCAGTTCCAGATCCTCCTCCTTTTTGCCCCCGGAAGGCGCCACTTTGAGGAACCCGTCAAAGCGGATAACCCGGCCGCGAGCGCGCAGTTCAAATTCGCCGGCGCTGACCACGATTGAGGTAGAGGTAAATTGTGCTGGCGTCATCTGGCAGGCGACAAACTGTTGCCAGATTAGGTTGTAGAGCCTTTCCGCATCGCGTTCTGCCCCCGATAGCATATTCGGGCCCACACGCACATCGGAGGGTCGAATGGCCTCGTGGGCCTCCTGGGCCCCTGCCTTGCTGCTGTAGGTGTTAGGCACCTTCGGCAGATACGGATCGCCGTAGTGCTCGCCGATATATTCCCGGGCAGATTCCACAGCCTCGCCACTGAGATTAGTGGAATCGGTACGCATGTAGGTAATATGCCCCGCTTCATACAAACGCTGAGCCAGGGTCATGGTCTTCTTCACACCGAAACCGAGGCGGTTGCTCGCCGCTTGCTGCAATGTCGAGGTGATAAACGGGGCACCGGGCTTGGAGCTGGTCGGTTTGTCGTCCCGCCCGCTAACAACAAACGCACTGGACTCCAGTTGCCGCACGGCGCTATTCGCCTGGGCCTCATTGACGGGCCGGAATACCTGACCTGCCTGCTTTTTGACTTCAAGGCGCAGCTTGTCGGCATTATCGGTTTTTGTGTCTGCAAACAGGGACCAGTACTCTTCCGGAATAAAGGCACGGATCTCCCGCTCCCGCTCCACGACAAGGCGTACGGCCACAGACTGCACGCGCCCTGCAGACAACCCCCTGGCCACTTTTTCCCAAAGTAGCGGCGATACCATATACCCGACAATACGGTCGAGAAAACGCCGTGCCTGCTGGGCATTCACCCGGTTGATATTCAATCGCCCGGGATCTTTGAAGGCGCCCTGAATTGCCGACTTGGTGATTTCGTTAAAGACTACCCTGCGATAGCGGTCGTCACTACCGCCGATGGCCTCGCGCAAATGCCAGGCGATTGCCTCTCCCTCGCGATCCAGGTCCGTCGCCAGGTAGATATGGTCAGCGTTTTCGGCGAGCTTGCGCAATTCACTGACAACTTTTTCCTTGCCTGGCAGGATTTCGTAATGTGCCAACCAGCCGTGATCCGGGTCTATGCCCATGCGTTTAATCAGTTGCTCGTGACTCTTTTTGCGCTTGTATGCCGCTTTCGCCTCCGGGGAGAGCCTGCGGGTTTCCGCCGCGCGTCGCGCCCGCGCCTTAGCATCAACAGGCCCTTTGCGGCCCCCACCTGTGGGCAAATCGCGAATATGGCCAACGCTGGACTTAACCACAAAGTCCTTGCCGAGGTATTTGTTGATGGTTTTCGCTTTGGCCGGTGATTCAACAATGACCAGTGATTTACCCATAACTCTCTGATTTGAAATAAAAATTTACTGCTGTTTAAGGCCCGGCAAGCTGCCAGTCCAAGCTTGCGCTGCGCGAATATATAAGCTCCAGCCAGTGCGCGGTCAAGCAAAGCTGACAATTTTCTGTGCCAGACAGCAAATATCCCCACCCTTTAAAGGACTGGGAAGGAGGCGTAGCACCTGGCTCCTCTTGCGGGTATCGGGCCTCGAAAGACTAGTTCTCCACGGGCCTTACCGGGCTCGGTTTGCGAATGGCCCCCTCTATCAGCGGACCGAATTCAGCCAGTGCCGATAACAGTTGTGCAAAGGTCTGCCCTCCACCCGACTCCTCCCACTGGATGCCTAATCCCACATCAGTGGCTACGACTGCATAGGTGTTCACTGGCACTTTTTCCAGTAATTGATGCAGATAATGCCAGGCGGATTTGGGAGCAGCGGGACCGCTACCCCAATCCCAGCGTCCGGCAAAATTCAACTCGTGCGCCACCCGCTGGCGCTGGAGCGTCCAGCCAACCCGCAGCCCTTTGCGGTCCTGCCACCGATGGGAATAAACGGCGGCAGTCCCCCTGCCAGCGGTGGCCGGAAGGGCCTGAATCTGCACAGTAATGCCCGCCCGCGCAGCCCGACTGCGCAAGTCCGCCAGTTGGCGGTCTCGACGGTTGGGTTTCAGCCACATCACCGGCCCCAATACCAACCCAATGACGAGGCCAATAATGATCACTGGTAACCATTCGGACATCACCAATCACCCCAATGAAAGACAAAAACCGCCATTCTGCGCTGTTTCGTATGATCTGTGTCAAACAGTTTTTTTACGGTAGACTGAAAATGACTGTCGAAAGGGTGTATTCATTGAGTCAATAATAGAGACGGGAGAAAGCACATTATGGCGGAATATCAACGGATTTTGGTCGGCCTTGATCTCTCCGAGGAGTCCTCGCAGGTGCTGGAAAAAGCCGCTGCGCTTGCGGGGGCATTTGGCGCAGAGGTGAGTTTGGTACATGCCATAGAGCCTTTGACTTTTGCCTATGGCGGAGATATCCCTATGGACCTTTCCGAAGTCCAGGAGCAATTGCAAACCCAGGCCAAGGAACAGCTCCGCAAGGCTGCCCATGCGCTGAATATTCCCACCGAACGACAACACGTCATTCTCGGCCAGCCCTCTACCGAGATACATCGCCTGGCCGCGGACCTGGGGGCAGACCTGATCGTTATCGGCAGCCACGGCCGCCACGGTCTGGCCCTGTTGCTGGGCTCGACCGCCAATGGGGTGTTACACGGGGCCAAATGCGATGTGCTGGCAATCCGCGTGCACCTGGAAGATAAATAGCTGGTGGGAAGCGGTGAAGGTTTGGTAAACCACTACTCTTCAAGCACCAGAAACACCCTCATCCAGTGCCGCTTTCAAGTTCAGACCAACGCGCAAAAGCGGCTTCCAGTTGTGCCTGCTTTTCAGTCAGCAAGCGCAACCGCTCCTGTACCAAGGACGGCTGTTGACGGAAAAAAGCCGGGTCGGCGACCTCCGTTTGCAAAGTGTCAATTGCCTCTTCGAGGCTCTCAATCAACTCGGGCAGGCTGTCCAGCTCTCTCTGTAACTTGTAGCTGAGCTTTTTTTTGAGTGCCTGGGGCTTTGCTTGTTGCGCGGGCTTGGATGAGGGTGCAAGCTGGGGCAGCTTTTGCGCTTTGGTCCCTGTTACAAAGCGGCCCCCTGGCGAAGAAAGTCGTCGTACCCCCACATACTCGCGAATGTCACCATCCCCTTCGAAGGCCAGGCAGGCGCCCACTACATTGTCTAAAAAGGCGCGGTCATGACTCACCAACAGCACGGTGCCGCCGAAGTCCAGAAGCAGCTTCTCCAGTAGCTCCAGGGTTTCCGCATCCAGGTCGTTGGTGGGCTCATCGAGTACCAGGATATTCGCGGGCTGACTGAACAGCTTGGCCAGCAGAACACGATTGCGTTCGCCACCGCTCAGGGCGTCAACCCGAGTATATGCCTTGGCGCCACCGAACAAAAAATCGGACAAATAGGACATCACGTGGCGGCTCTTACCACCAATAAGTACCGAATCGCGTCCCCCGGCCACATTATCCAAAACCGATAGTGCGGGATTCAACTGGTCGCGGTGTTGGTCAAAATAGGCTATCTGCTGCTTGGTACCCAGGCGCACACGGCCGCGCTGGGGCTGCAATTCTCCCAGCAGCAGGCGGATCAGGGTGCTCTTGCCGGCACCATTGGGACCAATCAGGCCGATCTTGTCACCGCGCATCAAGGTGAAGGAAAGATCGCGAACCAGCGGTTTTTCACCGGGATAGGCAAAGGTGGCACCGGTCAGTTCCGCCACCAGCCTGCCGGATCTTTCCCCGTTATCGATTGATACTCGCGCGATGGACTGCTGGTGCCTGCGCGCCTCCCGCTGACGTCTGAGCGCCTGCAGAGCGCGGACTCGTCCCTCGTTGCGGGTACGGCGGGCCTTGATACCCTGGCGAATCCAAGCCTCTTCCCGGGCCAGCTTCCTGTCGAATAGCGCCTCGGTTCTGGCCTCCTCCACCAACAGTTTTTCCTTCTCCTCCTGATAGCACTCAAACTGGCAGCGAAAGACGCGTAAACGGCCCCGGTCCAGGTCCCATACGGTGCGGGTCAGACGCCGGGCCAGCGCACGGTCGTGACTCACAAATAAAAGTGCGCCACGATAATCGGCAAGGAAGCCCTCAAGCCATTCCACTGCAGCGATGTCCAGGTGATTGGTGGGCTCGTCGAGGATCAACAGATCTGGCTCCATCACCAGTGCGCGGGCAAGTGCCGCGCGGCGCTGCCACCCACCGGAAAGCGCCTCAACCCGCGCTTCGCCATCGAGGCCGAGACGGTCCAACACCCCACTGAGACGTGGCAGCAGGCCCCAGCCCTGTGCAGCTTCCAGTTGCGCCTGCAGCTCGGCAGTGGGATTATCCCGGTAGCCCGCCAATACGGCGCCAATCTCACCCAGTCCACCAGCGACGTAGGCATATACGGAATCTGTACAATCCGACGGCAAGGCCTGTTCAAGCATCGCTATCACCATGCCGCTTGCACGAACAATTTCACCCCCGTCGGGGTCGAGTTGTCCGGTAATCAGGCGCAGCAGACTGGACTTACCCTCCCCGTTGCGCCCCGCAAGGCATATGCGGTCACCGCGCTCGATTTTTGTGCTGACTTTCTCAGCGAGTACTTGGGTTCCGTAGCGAAAACTGACCCCATCCAATAGAAGCAACATAAACACGCACTACACTTAACAAACCCGGAGAGCATTCACGCCAAATGAAAAAGCGAACTCGATACTACGGGCCCAGTGAAAAATCCGCTATTTTAGCATCTTTACCATGCTGTCCTGCACACTGGCCGGGATGCACCCAAAGTCGCGATGAATAAACTGTGGACCGACACAAGCGGGATTGCCCCGCTCTTGATGATCTGGATCTGCCTGGGTGCCCCGTGCAAGGCCCAGCAACAGGTGCAGCTTTCGGAGCAGTTAGCGGCAACGCCGGGCAAAGCAGCGATTGTCTTTCGCCATAAACTGCACAGGGCACGACTCGCCATTGAGCACAACGACCAGCTCCGCCTTAAAAAACTGAAATCTGAGCTCAGGGACTATCCGCTAGCCCCCTATCTGGACTACTGGATCATTCACCAAAAGCTGCCCCGGCTGCCCATGGCGGAAATAGACCGCTTTCTCATCGAGAATGACAATACAGCCATCGGCGACTGGATGCGCATGCAACTCCTTGCACAGCTGGGCAGCCTGGGCCAGTTTAAAACCTATTTGGAATATTACCGGCCAGAGCGACACAACCGCACTGCCCTGCGCTGTTATTATGCCGATGCCCTGTTCCGTCATGGGGACAAGGCCCAGGCCTACCGCCTGGCAAGAGCACTCTGGCTGGTGGGGCATTCCCAAGCGGAGGCATGCGATCCCGTTTTTGCCCAATGGGCAGACGCCGGCGGCCTTACCCAGCAGATGATCTGGAGACGCCATCTGCTCGCACTCAAAGAGGGGAACCTGGCACTGGCCGCCTATATTGCCAGGAAAATGCAAGCCCCCTACAAGGAACTGGCAGCACACTTGCGCCAAGTGCACAAAACCCCTGAGCTGCTGCTCAACCATTCCCGCCTTTTAGTCGGTACCCATCAAAACCGGGAAATCATCCTGCACGGCCTCTATCGATTGGCGCGACAGGATGCAGCCCGTGCCGAACAGGCCTGGCAGCGCTATAGTGCCAATTTTCTCTTCAGCGATACGGAACAGGAGGCAATGTTGCGCCACCTGGCACGACAATTTGCGCGACAGGAGAATATGCAGGGCTTGTTGCAGCTCGGGCGCGGTCGTGCAATCCGCAATGGACATAGTATCGAATGGCTGGCGCGCCAGTCCCTGCGCGAACTGGATTGGGAACAGGTTGCCTTCTGGATTGATCGCCTTCCACCGGCCAAGCAGCAGCTCGACCGCTGGCTCTATTGGAAAGCCCGCTCACTGGAAGAGCTCTACGGCAAGTCACGCACCGGGGCCTCTGCACACCTCTACCGGCAATTGGCACAGAAACGTAGCTACTACGGCTTTCTCGCCGCAGATGTATTGGGGCAGCACTACAGTTTTGTTCACAGGCCCGCACCGATCACACCGGACCAGGTCCAGAAAATAGCGCGCCGCCCGGCCTTACAGAGAGCGCGGGAATTACAGGCCATGGGTGAATTCTTTCATGCGCGCAGGGAATGGAATTACGCCACCAGAGAAATGACTCCCGAAGAATTGCTGGCCGCGGGTAAGGTGGCGAGCCACTGGGGTTGGCATCACAAATCTATCCAGTCTGTACTGGCCGCAGATTATCTGGACGATCTGGAGTTGCGCTTCCCACTGGCCTTTGCAGATATCATTCACAATGCCAGTGAGCGCGTGGGCAGGCAGAACTCGCCATTGGATCCATATTTGATATACGCGGTCGCACGCCAGGAGAGCCATTTCAGTCACGATGCCAAATCCAGCGCGGGGGCTCTGGGGATTATGCAGCTATTGCCCTCTACAGCCCGCGACACCGCGCGCCGTTCCGGGGTGCCCTACCGCCGCAGCTGGGATCTGTTGAGCCCCAACACCAATATCATCCTCGGCAGTTTCTATTTGAGCACCCTGCTCAACCGCTTCGACAACAACCGCATCCTCGCTGCAGCAGCCTATAATGCGGGGCCGTCCAGGGTAGCGAAATGGCTGAGGGAAACCCGCAAACGCCTGCCCTATGACGTCTGGATAGAAACCATTCCCTACAAAGAAACACGTACCTATGTTCAAAATGTCCTGGCATACACGGTCATCTACGCCTACCGTAATGGTGCCAGAATGCAGTTACTGCGGGAGAGTGAAGTCGCAGGCAAGCTGTAACTACCCCAACCTTTGGATCAGCCAGGTTTGCAGCTGCAACCGGTCAAAGGGCCACAGGCAGACGTCTTCAGGGTCGCCGAGCCCCACCGCGGGAATTATCGACTGAAAGCGTTCGAGCAAATACGCATCATCGGCGATATCCACTGCATGCAGCCGCAGATCAAATCGGGCCAGAAGGGGCCAGATCTCCTTTTTTGCCTTTTCACACAGACTGCAGCCAAGCGTTGTGTAAAGTATGAGTTCACCACCCTCTTTCACCCGAAAAATCCCTGCGAGTCTGCCCAGTAAAGACCCGCAGCCCCCGTTCCCAGCAAAAGAGCCACCGCCCAGGCGCGCAGACGGGTCTTGCGAGCCCCGGAAACCTCAACAGCACCAACTCCACCCGACAGGTGAAGGCCATCAACAACCGCAGAAGGCCGGGTGATATCCTCTGGCGCCGCTCCCGCACTGACTGCCCCCTCCATTCGCTCCACTTCAGCCATGGAAACTGCGGGACGCACCGCAGTTCTGTCAATATCATCGGGGGGGCCTACAACGGAAAAGCGCAAGGTATCGAAACGCAGTTCGTCACCGCGTCGCACGCGGCTCTCCGCAACCCGCCGATTATTGACAAAAGTGCCATTGGCTGAACCGAGATCGATGACAAATAACAGTCCTTCGCGCACTTCCAGGCGCGCGTGGCGGCGCGATAAATGAGACAGCGAAAAAGTGATGTCGCACTCCTCCGAACGCCCCACCACCGCACCCCCTTTCACAGGGAACACTTTACCGGCAATGGCCCGATGGTTTGCTCTCAAGGCCCAGGCAACACTTTTTGCAGGTGCCGCTTTGAGTCTGGTCACTTTCGGATCGATAATTCTCAGTATACGGGTACCAACTGTCAGTTGGTCATTCAACTGCAACCGATGCGGCATTGCCACAACTTTGCCATTGACCAGAATCTGGGAGCCGGAGGAGACACTGTCGAGCATCAACTCATGCTCTTTTACCACAATTTTCAGGTGCAACTTGGCCACAGAGTCATCGGGTAGGCACAGGTCACAACTCTGGGCCCTCCCTACGGTCACGCCCGGTGAAACCAGCCAGACACTCTGACTTGGGTCCTGCACGTCGCAAAGTTTGAGCATTGAAGTCGCTCCTAAGCCCAAAGGGAATTCAAAAACAGCCCCCATCCAGGAGATAGAACGCTCGACGCTTATCTTGGCAATCAAACCAATGCCTTTCCGGGCTAATAAACGCAGGCCCCGCAGCCGCAGACTCCGGGCTGGCGCAGACGCCAGATAGAAGGGCAACTTCGCACTTCTGCACCAACATTCCAAGAACCGCAAACCAATAGAAATGGAAGGCCTATCGGAATGCCAGCCTGAGAAGATCACCGGTAAGAAGCTGCCGAAACGCTCAGTTTTATTGTTACAACTGAGTTTAACACGGGCAATACCATTAGCGTGTGACTGGGTTTGCAGCTTACAATGAAGCGAAGGTCTAGTATCCGCAAGGTGCAATAATGGCCACTGGGGTGCAGTAGGTGGGGTTACATAAAGTACATTTGCCGCGCCACTGGAGGAGGGCCGGCTGCTGCCGGGCTGGCTATCTCCTATACAATGATCATCACAGAGTACAGGTAGTTACACGCCCGTGAGTGAAGCCAAAGTGTCCCGGCAAAGCGGAGTTGTTCAGTGCAGGCAAGGCGCTAGGCGCAGTGCTGGCGCCACCCATCCCGGCTACCGGCGTGAACAGAATGAAGATGCCTACTGGGCCGATGAACAGAGGGGGGTTTGGGTGGTCGCCGACGGTCTCGGCGGACACCATGCCGGTGAGCTTGCCAGCAAAACGGTTGTCGAAGAGATTCAGCACTCCTCAGCTACCGATCGCCACTACGAGCAAGCGCTGAGAAAAGCCCATACCCTCCTGCTCGGAGACGAACACTGTACTGCCAACATGGGCTCCACTGCGGTCGTACTGGCCGAGGAGGGCGACTACTTCCGTATCTATTGGGTGGGAGACAGCCGGGCCTACCTGTGGACCCCGGACGGCGGGAACGGCGAGCTCAGTCAGCTGACCAATGACCATTCCTACGTTCAGATGTTAATGGATTCCGGTGCCATTAATTCTGAAGAGGCGGCCAGCCACCCCAATCGGCATGTTATTACCCGCTGTATCGGCGGCAGTGCAAACCCAAATCTGGAAATAGATCGGGTTTCCTACCAGTGGGCTGCAGGACAAAAGCTGCTGTTGTGCAGTGATGGCCTCTGCACCGAAGTGCCCAATGAAAAGATTGCGCAAATACTGGCTGAAAATGCTGACAATCACCGCGCAGTGGATTTACTGATCGGGGCAGCACTCGATGCCGGCGGCAGAGATAACATTACCGTACAAATTATCGACGCCCCGCCCCAGGCACCTGCCCTTCGCCCGACTCCGGACAGCGCAGCTGTTCATAACAAACCACTATCGGGGCAGTTCCAGAGGCTGTCGAAGCGGACGTTTGCGGCGCTTCTTGTGTTAGCTGCCGTTACGATGGCAGTGATCGGGCTTCCCAAGCTGCTCTGACAGGATCCGCCCATCATGGAAGTCGTCACCAGCGGTAGTTCATCCCTGCAAATTCCGGGCTATCGAATCCTCAAGAAGATCAATCAGGGCGGTATGTCCACGGTGTACCTGGCAATCCAGCGCAGCGTGGGCCGCCAGGTGGCCCTCAAAGTGATGTCGCCGGTTTTGAATGCAGACCCGGTCTTCAGTGAGCGATTTCAGCGCGAGGCCAATATCGTCGGGCAGCTCTCCCACCCCAATATTGTCGGTATCCACGATATCGGTCGCTACCGCAGCTTAAATTATATCGCCATGGATTTTATGCCAGGTGGCTCAGTATCAGAGCGGCTAGAAAAAGGCCCCCTGGCACCGCTGGAAGCCCTGCATGTCGTACGGCAAATCGCCATGGCATTGGATCACTCTCACAGCAAGGGCTATGTGCACCGGGATCTCAAACCGGAAAACATTCTGTTCCGAGAGGATGGCTCCGCCGTGCTCAGCGATTTTGGGGTCGCGCGGGCAGTCGCGCGCACCACCCGCATGACCAATAGTGGCATGGTAGTGGGGACCCCCCACTACATGAGCCCTGAACAGGCGCGGGGAGCCGCCATTGACGGTCGCGCCGACCTCTACAGCCTCGGTGTAGTCTTCTATGAAATGCTGACCGGTGCCGTGCCCTATCAGGCCGAGGAAGCGGTGGCAATTGCCATCAAGCATTTGACCGGCCCCATCCCGCGACTGCCGTCGCGCAGCGCCGTCTACCAGCCACTGATAGACCGTTTTCTGGCCAAGGACCCGGACAAACGATTTCAGCGCGGACTGGATGTGAGTGATGCGATGGACCAGTGGTTCTCTGCTCTGGCGGGTAAACCCAGCAACCAGGTCAGCCAGCTCAACAACGCATCCGTTGGGATTTACAGCCTGGCCCGCGCCCTGTTGCTCACCTTGTACAGCAGCGCGAAGGAGCGCTTTGTCTTCGCGCTGAAGCGGGGGAGAACACACCCCGAGCAGCCGCAACGGGCGCAAACAGAACGGGACACGCTCGTGCGCCTGCACCAGCTGCTGCGTGAGCCCGCAAAACACAAACGCCCCTGGCTGGCCGGCGGGCTCATGCTCTTGTCCCTGTTCCTCGCCTGGAGTCTGTTCAGCCTGATCAGCGCCAAAGCCCAGTGGCGCAGCGGCATTCTGCTCCTCGACAGCGCCAGCCGCTTGACCGCCGGGTTTCTGTCGGGTCAGGCAGACTCCCCTTTACACACGCCCGACACAGCACCCGACAAACATCCCGCCGCTGGGGTGCAAACGGCAGTTTTGGGGGCAATAAGCGGTGGGAATCATACAACCGCAGAACCCGTTGCCCCCGCAGAAGATGGGCGGCCTCCCCAGGACCCCGGCAGCGGCATAGTCAAAACGGCCGCACCAAACCCGGAAAAAGTGAACAATGACTCCGGGACCAATCAGGCTCGGCCATCCGAAAGCCCCGAGACCCCGCCCACCTATGCCCTGAATGTGAAGACATCGCCGCAAGACGCCCGTGTACGCATTATGAATATTGCCCCCCGCTATCAACCGGGCATCAAGCTAGAGCCGGGAAAATACGACCTGGAAATCAGCAGGCCCGGTTTTACCAAGGTGCGCCGCTGGGTCACTCTCAAAGATAGTGACCTCACACTGTCACTCGCGCTGGAACGGACTTACTTTGCCGGGAAAAAAATCCGCTCCAAACTCCCATCTGGAGGCTGGGGACCGCAGATGATTGTGATTGAAGCGGGCGGGTTTACCATGGGCAGTAACCGGCGCTCTTTCAGCAGTCCGGCCCACAAGGTGGTCATCACCCGCGCTTTTGCCATTTCGACCCATGAAATTACGTTTGATGATTATGACCGCTTTGCTCTGGCCACTGGCAGCACTCTGCCGGACGACGCCGGCTGGGGGCGCGGAGACAGGCCCGTTATCCATGTCAGCTGGGAAGATGCCCAACGGTACGTCCAGTGGTTATCCACAGAAACCCGCCAGCGCTACCGTCTGGCTACTGAAGCAGAGTGGGAATACGCGGCCCGCGGAGGCGTTGCAGAGCCTTTCTGGTGGGGAGATGACGATGCGCGCGGCAAGGCCAACTGCCGGCGTGGCTGTAACAGTGAATTCAACAGTCTCTTTCGTGTCACTACGGCACCTGTGGGCCACTACCGGGCCAATCCCTTTGGGCTCTACGATACCGCGGGTAACGTCGCTGAATGGGTGCAGGATTGCTATCAGCCCGGCTATGACCGCAGCCGCACCGATGCGACCCCTCTGTTGATAGCGAACTGTAAACTACACAGCGTGCGCGGTGGCTCAATGCGGGATGCCTCCAGCAAGATCAGTGCGGATTACCGCAAAGGTCTCGGTGATGATAGCCGCTTGCGGGATCTCGGCTTCCGAATTGTGATGGAGCTCGAATAATGCGTACCCCGCCGGCAACTGAGCCCCCAGTATTGTGGGTTGTCGGGCGGCCACCAGTCTCCTACCCTGCACTCAATTCCCAGACATTGTGAATCCTCGGGTTTCTGTGAAAATCCCTGTCCAGCAGTTGCAGCGGCTTTACCCGGTAGGTTTTGCCAAGCTCCCCATCCATTTTGAAACTGCGCAAATTATTTGAAAATACCAGTCTGCCACCGGGCGCCAGCAACGTCATGCACTGGTGAATCAGCGCGACGTGATCGCGCTGTATATCCAGTACTCTGTGCATTTTGACAGAATTGGAAAAGGTCGGGGGATCGAGGAAGATCAAATCATACTGCCCTTTGCGATTTTGTTGGGCAGAGGCAAGCCACTGCAGACAGTCAGCTTCCACGAGCTGGTGTCTGTAGGGATCCAAATGATTCATGCGAAAATTGCGCGCGGCCCAGGACTGATAGGTTCGGGACATATCCACACTGGTACTCTGCACACAGCCCCCCAGGGCGGCTTGCACAGTCGCACTGGCGGTATAACAGAATAAATTGAGAAACGTTTTGCCGGAAGCTGACTCACGAAGGTATTTCCGCACCGGACGGTGGTCGAGAAACAGCCCGGTGTCGAGATAACGCCACAAATCCACTTCGAGTTCAGCACCGTACTCCTTCACCCGCAAAGCGGTGCCAGCCTCCGCCTGCTTTTGATACTGACCACCACCCGTCTGCCCGCTCTTGTGACTGTGGCGGCGCCGCTCCTTGATGATGATATTTGCCCGTGGCAAGTCCAGAACAGATTGCACGGCACGGAGCAGGTCGCGCAGACGGTTCCGTGCTTTACCCTCATCAATTGTAACCGGCGGGCGGTACTCCTGCAGATGCGCATACAGCGTACCCCCGCAGGTTCGGTACAAATCCACTGCGGCAGAATATTCCGGCAGATCGGCATCGTAGAGGCGGTAACAATCGATACCCTTTCTATCGGCCCACTTGCCGGTGGTGCGCAGATTCTTACGCAGGCGGTTGGCTACCATTTGTGCTTCTGCAGAGAGTTTACAGGCCCTGTCTGCCGCTTTTCCCCGCTCGCTCAACGGGTGAATCTGGAACAATAACAATTGGCTGGGAATACTGCCGTTGTACAGCTGGTAGTGCCTGTGGGAGCGCAGCCCGGTAGAATAGCCAAGTTCCGGGTTACCGGTAAAAATACCTACCTGCCAACCGGGAAATTTCCCTTTCAACTGACGCCCCAGCTCCGCATAGGTTTCCCGCAGGGCTTCCTGTTCACCCAGGCGCTCACCATAGGGAGGGTTGGTCAGTACCAAGCCCGGTTTGACCACCTTGTGACTCGGGACTTTGAAGCCCGCTACGGGCCGGCAGCGCACCCGCACCCGGCCCTCCAGTCCCGCCCTGGCAATATTGGCTTCGGCCGCAGAAAGTACTCTGGCATCCGCATCATAGCCGCGAATTTCCGCTAACTCTTTCCCCAAACCGACGGCGCGGCGCTGCAGCGCCTCCGCCTGCAGCGTATGCCAGATATCGCTCTGGTGATTGAGCCAGTTCTCAAAGCCAAAACGTTCACGCAACAAGCCCGGGGCGATATCTGCCGCCATCAGGGCCGCTTCAATCAAAATGGTGCCCGAGCCACACATAGGATCCAGCAGTGCACCACCCTCTGCAGCAATCTGTGGCCACCGCGCGCGCAGCAAGAGTGCGGCGGCGAGATTCTCTTTTAATGGCGCGGCGCCAATTTGGGTGCGATAGCCGCGCTTGTGCAGGCTGTCACCACTGAGATCAATCGCAATATCCAGCTTATCCCGCTGTAGTCGCAATGCCACGGTCAAATCGGGATGGTGTTTGACGATGTTCGGTCTAGCGCCGGTTTGCCGGCGCAGGCGATCGACGATTGCATCCTTTGTTTTTTGCGCACCGAATTGGCTGTTGCGAATCTCGCGGTTGGTACCGGAGAAATGCAGCCAGAGATTGCCGGATGGCTGGAGGTGCTGTTCCCAGGGCAGGGTGGCAACTGCCCGGTACAGGTCTTCCGCACTGCCAATACGCACCTGACCCAAGCGCATGAGGATACGGTTGGCAAGGCGGCTCCAGAGACAACAGCGGTAGGCCAGCGCTACAGAACCGCAAAAGTGCACGGCTGCGGGCTGCTCCTGTAGCCCAATCGCACCGAGGGCTTGCAGCTCCCGGGCGAGCAGACCTTCAAGCCCTCTGGGACAGGTGGCAGTAAAATTTACTACTTCGCACTGTAAATCTGTGAACATATTTACCCAATTTGCCCCTTTGGGGGAATATTTCATGCCTGTCGAAGCTTGTTAGCCTCTCCACAGTCTTTTCTGTCTGGTGTCGCAATAATGGACAGGCCGCCCTCAGAGGCCAAGGACCCGAGAGAGGCTTCGATACCCCCCGATTCCTCCCACACATGGCCACTTTCGATACCGGACACACCCAGAAGGTCACTGCACTGCCGTCAAATTGTTCCGCACTGTGCCGTTTCGATCCGGGCAAAACGCACTTATTCGCCCCATGTCTAGCAAGTCAAGTTGGATTTTTCCGCCCCGCCAGTAACGCTCTATATGCCCGCCCGGAATTTTCCGATTGGGCAAACCCGACAGTATTCTTGCAATAGGAGGCGGAAAGGAAAGCGCGGTCACCTGCAGGAGAGATTCAATAAGCTTAAACAGGCAGTGCAATATAACTGTAAAGCGTATGCATCATACCGTGCTGCCGCCGGTACATCTACAAACAGAGGTGCCTGATACAATGAAACGCCAAAAACGCAATCACACCGACAGGGCATTCTACCGGGGGTATTTAGCTGCTCTGAACAACAAGTCCATTGACAGCTGCCCCTTTGTGGAAA
The DNA here is from genome assembly GCF_030440425.1 of Microbulbifer sp. MI-G. NCBI lineage: Bacteria > Pseudomonadati > Pseudomonadota > Gammaproteobacteria > Cellvibrionales > Microbulbiferaceae > Microbulbifer > Microbulbifer spongiae. The sequence goes on along the minus strand of NZ_CP098023.1, from coordinate 1,845,938 downwards.
GCAATGCCCACCAGGAATGGGTCAACGGCTGGCGTGAAGGGCGGGAAGACTACTGGAATGGCTTTGACAGAACCACCAAGGCGCAAAAATTGGAGATTTATAGCGCTATTTCCACCGACATCCAGTACCCGGACGGCTGGAGCACCATTTAGATAGACCCAAATGGCGTCGCAGCTTTTCTCTCAGGCCCTGCCCGGGGCCGGGGCCGGGGCCGGGGAGCCAGAGTGCCGAAATGAGCGGTTGTCTGCGCTCTACCAAGCCTATTGGGAGTGATGCCCGACCGAGCGACGGCGTTCCAGGGCAAGGGCCTGCGCCGCAGTGCGAATGAGTGCCGGTCCCCGATAAATAAACCCGGTATAGATCTGCACGGCAGTGGCACCGGCACGAATCTTTTCCACCGCACTGGTTCCGTCAAAAATACCGCCCACACCGATAATGGGGATCTGCTTGTGCAACACCTTGGCCAATTGCGCAATGACCTGGGTCGAGCGCTGTCGTAGCGGCTTGCCGCTGAGACCGCCTTCCTCGTTTCCATAGGGCAGACTGGCCATCGAGGACTTATCGATGGTGGTATTGGTCGCAATCACGCCATCGATACTGTACTCACACAACACTTCGGCAATCTGGGTGATAGCCTCCCCATCCAGATCCGGGGCAATCTTCACTGCCACGGGCACATAGCGGTCACTCTTCTGTGCCAGCTGCAGCTGCTTGTCCTTGATTCGCTCCAGCAGATGTTTCAGGCTTTTGCCAAACTGCAGATCCCGCAGCCCACGGGTATTGGGAGAGGACACGTTGGCAGTAATGTAATCTGCAAAAGGATAAACTTTTTCCATGCACAGGCAGTAGTCCTCCGCCGCTTTCTCAACCGGCGTATCGAAGTTCTTGCCCACATTGATGCCCAGTACCCCTTTGTAACGGCGATGTCGCACCCGCTGTACAAGGTAATCGACACCGAGGTTATTAAAGCCCATACGATTGATCAGAGCACCAGCCTCTTCCACACGGAACAGGCGCGGTTGTGGATTGCCTGGCTGCGGGCGCGGTGTCACAGTCCCCACTTCGATAAAACCAAAACCCAGTGCCCCCAATCCGTTGAATGCCTGTGCATTCTTGTCCAGCCCTGCAGCCAGGCCCACGGGGTTGGGTAACGTCAGGCCCATCAATTCGACAGGATCATGCGCTATGGGTTTTGTGAACAGCGACATCAGACCGAGGCGCTCGGCGGCCCCGATTGCATCCAGTGAGAAATGGTGGGCGCGCTCGGGATCGAGCGCGAACAATGCCTTACGCAGTGCTGAATACATACCTTACCTTAATGGGGGGTGACTACCTCTCTGCCACGGGAAGGGCAAACGAAGCATTCGGGTTACACAAATACCTGGTCGGGACCAACCACAGGGGTCTTTCTTATCCATACCAATCCGGCAATCAAACAATGGCTGGAACTTATGATTTTGTTATTCTTCCAGGGATTCGCAGTCTGCGGTAGCCTGTGCCAGGTACATCAACTCACGCAAAGCCACCGTAAACATCGCAAAATCACCCATAGAGGCTGCTTTTAACTCGGCAATCATCGTGTGCCAACGCGCAATAGCAGGCCCCATAATAGCGCTCCATCGCTTCATCGCAGTATCGACATCCAATTTCTCCCCGCTGGCAAGGCGCAGAATGTTGACCGCAAGGGTCGAGAGCTGGTTGTCCAGATCATCCATGCTGGTTTCCCGGGCCTGTGCCTGCCAGAAACTGTCGACCGGCAGATCGACAATCAGATTGCCGAACCAGTGCAGATTCAACGCGTCGGAAAGCCGAAAATACACGATGGCAACCTCTTCCACCGACTTCCCACTGACCCGCGCCGACGCGGAGATACCAAGCGCCGAATAGAGATAAGTTGGGGAGGCTGACAGAAGTGCCAGAGGCTCTGGCACCCCCGCTTCCAAAAGCTTCTGGTAACGCTGCTCCCACTCACTGAGTGGATCTCCGCTCAGGATTTTAGGCAGGGCCTGGATGACGCGCTGTACCGGCTCCTGGAACAACGCACAATTGTGCGCCGGCTCCAAATCACTGCGACGATTGCGCAGAAACCAGCGGGTGGCACGGCGCACCCGGCCAATCATGGAATTCAGCAGCTCGGTTTGCAGTTCCGCCGGTACCTTGTAGTCGAGCAGAACCACCTGCTCCTGGAACTCTCGCATGCTGTAGACATCGCGGGCACTCACATAGGCCGCTGCGACATCATCGATATTCCCCCCGGTGGCGGTGCTGATGCGATTATAGAATGTGATCCCCATACTGTTGACCATTTCATTGGCCACCTGGGTGGCCACAATCTGACGCAACAGCGGGTGGCTGTATATCTGGTCCTGGTATTGCGCCACGAGCTCCGCGGGAAAGGCGGATTCGGCAGCCCGACGCACTTGGGGGTTATCGGTAATCTCTGAGCCTTGCAGCGCTTCTTTGAGCTGCACTTTCACATAGGAAATCAAAACCGACAATTCCGGACGGGTGAGGCACTGCCCTTTGTGCAGCCGCTCGGAAATCTGTTCGTTGTCGGGGATAAACTCCAGTGCCCTATTGAGGCGGCCGTCATCCTCCAGCCCATTAATGGTGCGCCGGTATTCATCCAGACGGTTGGAAACCTGATACTCAGCAATGCTTAATGCGCGGGTCTGATCGTAGTTATTACGCAGTACGAGATCGCTCACGGAGTGGGTCATTCCATCCAACAGCTGATTGCGCTGCTTGTCGGTGAGATCCCCACTTGCCACCACCCGATCGAGAAGGATCTTGATATTCACCTCGTGGTCGGAACAATCCACACCGGCGGCATTGTCGATAAAGTCGGTATTACAGCGGCCGCCATTCAGAGCGTATTCAATGCGACCGCGCTGGGTCATGCCCAGGTTGCCCCCTTCACCGAAGACCCTCGCGCGCAGCTCACGCCCATTGATTCGCAAATGGTCATTGGACTTGTCCCCCACTTCGCCATCGGATTCTGTAGCGGCCTTGACGTAGGTACCAATGCCGCCATTCCAGATCAAATCCACCGGCGCTCGCAGCAGTGCACTGATCAACGCATTGGGCGTGAGTTGGTCTTCTTGGATATCAAAGGTGCTCTTCATCTGCGGGGAGATCCTGATCGCCTTGACACGGCGCTCGAAAACGCCACCGCCTTCGGAGATCAGCTCGCGGTTGTAATCTCTCCAACTGGAGCGGGGCAGGTCAAACAGGCGCTTGCGTTCCGCAAAACTGCTGGACGCATCCGGATCGGGATCAATAAAGATGTGCATATGGTTAAAGGCGGCTTTCAGACGAATATGTTCGGATAACAGCATGCCATTCCCAAAAACATCGCCACCCATATCACCGATACCAATGACGGAGAAATCCTCTTTCTGCACATCCACCCCCATTTCGCGGAAGTGTCTCTGTACAGATACCCAGGCACCACGGGCGGTAATCCCCATTTTCTTATGGTCATACCCCTGACTGCCGCCGGAGGCAAAGGCATCGCCCAACCAGAAACCATAGTCTTTGGCAATGCCATTGGCGATATCGGAGAAGGAGGCGGTCCCCTTGTCCGCCGCCACCACCAGGTAGGGGTCGTCCTCATCCCGGCGCACGACCAATGGTGGCGGGACGATCTCACCATCCCTCAGGTTATCGGTGATATCCAGCAGGCCGCGGATAAAGGTTTTATAGCAGGCAATTCCCGCTTCCAGCACAGCCTCGCCGCTGCCACCCGCCGGCGGGCGACGTATCACAAACCCCCCTTTTGCACCGCTGGGAACGATGACCGCATTTTTCACCGCCTGGGCCTTCACCAGCCCCAATACCTCGGTGCGGAAATCCTCCAGGCGGTCCGACCAGCGCAAGCCACCCCGGGCCACCTTACTGCCGCGCAGGTGCACCCCTTCCACACGCGGTGAGTAGACAAAAATCTCAAACTCGGGGCGTGGCTCGGGAATACCTGGAATATCCCGCGGACTGAACTTGATTGAGATGTAATCTCTGGAGCGCCCCTCGGCATCACTCTGAAAAAAGTTGGTGCGCAGGGTTGCCAGCAGCAATTCCAGGTAGCGACGCAGCACCAGGTCCTCATTGAGATTTTCGACCCCATCCAATCCATCGTGAATTTTAATAATCAACCGTTCAACCCGGGTCTGCTCCTGCTTGCCGGAGCTCAGGCGCGGATCAAACAGCGCGCGGAAAAGCGCCACCAGGTTGCGGGTAATCTCCACATGACTGGCCAGCGTTGCTGCGATATAGTCCTGGCTGGCACTGAATGTTGTTTGTTTCAGGTAGCGGGCATAGGCGCGCAACATGGATACTTCACGCCAGTTCAAGCGGGCGGCCAATACCAGGCGGTTAAAGGCGTCGCTCTCGGCGGTCTGGCTCCAGATAGCCGAGAAGGCATCCTGGAACAGGTTGCGGGAAGCCTGGGCATCGATTTTGGTGGCCAGGCCAAACTCCAGGTAAAACTCGTGCATCCACACATCGGTGCCGCCACAGGGGCGGATCGTATAGGGGAACTCACCGATTACCCGCAGACCCAGGTTCTCCAGTACCGGGATAATATCTGATAGGGTCAGGCCACTGCCCCAGTTAAAGACTTTGAAACGGAGGCTGCCCTGGGCTGCACCGGCAGGCTGGTAGAAACTCATGGCGACGCGGTTGTGCTCATCCAACCCCTGGATGGCGGTGACATCCTGTACCGCGATACGCGGTTCAAAATCTTCACGATAGCCCGCCGGGAAAGCGCGCCCGTAGATACGAAAGAGCCGGTTGCCTTCCTCCTCCCCACTGCTTTCAATGAGCGATCTTTGAAATACATCTTCCCAGGAGCGGGTTATATCCACAATCTGCGCCTCCAACAGCGCTACATCTATATCCACAGGTTCTTCAGGTGAAACGCGGAAGACAAAATGCACCCGCGCGAGAATGGATTCGGAGAAGAAGGTGGTGAAATCCGAATCCCTGGCCTTTATGGCTCGGCTTATATGGGAACAAATCAGCTCACGCACGCTACTGCTGAATTGTTCCCGCGGCACATACACCGTCGCTGTGACAAACTTGCCAAACGGGTCGCGGCGCATAAACAGACGGATCTGCGCGCGTTCATTCAGGCTCAGCACCCCCATCACCACGTCGAACAATTCCTGTGTGCTGCCCTGAAACAGTTCGTCGCGGGGCAGGGTGTCGAGGATACGGCGCAGCGCCTTGCCATCGTGGCCGTGGCCTGTCAGACCGCTGTACTCGATGATAGACGCCATCTTGCGCCGGATAATCGGGATCTTGGCGGGGCTCTCTGTATACACCGGGGAGGTATAAAGCCCCATAAACGCCGACTCGCCGATGACCTCGCCTTCCGCACTATAGCGCTTGATCATCACGTAATCCGAATAGGCACTGCGGTGCACACGGGATTTTACCGAGGATTTGGCGAACGTCAGATAATTGGGGCCCTGATAAAAGCGCTGCTTGCCCTCGCTGAAAGCGGTCTCCGGCATGGGAGCAGCCGTCTCCTGCAACTTCTTGAAAATCCCCAGGCGCCGGTCTTCCATCTCGCTCAGGATCTTCTTGTCGTCCACCTGGCTGAACTCGTATTCCCGATAGCCCAGGAAAGTAAAGTTGCCATCGCGCATCCACTGCAGGAAAGCGCATGCCTCCAGCAGATTGGTGTCGTCTTCCGAAAGCCCGGTCTGTAACTGGCCCTCCATCTGGCTGCAGGTTTCGAGCAGAGGCGCGTAATCATCTACCACCAATTCCACCTCGCCCAGAATCTCTTTCAAGGTAGCGGTCAATCCAGAGGCGAACTCCGCCGAGGTGTCGCGGTCCACCTCGATATAAATCAGGGCTTCGACCCGCTTTCCCCCTCCTTTGCCAGGTTTGCTCCTGCGTGTCGAGAGATGCTCGTAGGACAAATCCGGCGACATTCCGGGGGCGGGAAGCAGATGTTTCAACTTACCACTGCTATTGCGTTCAAGATGCAATACCGTACTTTTGATGGAATGGATGACGGTATTTCTCCGATTGACCTCCATTCGCACGGAATCCACCAGAAATGGCATATCCCGCTGCAACAGCCCGATCACCGTATGGGTACATTCCCAGCCATCATCCTCCAGACGCGGATTGAAGATCCACACCTTGGGAAGATCGCTGGGGCGCTGCTGAATAAAGTTCCACCAGGAGTAGATGCAACCGTACACATCCACAAGTCGTCGGCCCGCCAGGTCTTCCAACGGATACTGGTGAAGAAACTGCTGTGCAAAGGCCACCACTGGCTCGGCCTCACTCGCCAGCTTATCGCGAATCAGCTCACAAATTTGTGCTACCAACTCTTCACGGCTATTGGTAATCACCGTCGCCATATTCACGGGGAACCTCCCAATCGCATTTTTGTCTCATCCGATCCAATAACTGTAGATCCGAAAAGACAGTCATCTCATCCTCGGATTGCAGCCGGAGTGAGTCCTACAAGTTCACTTTCAGTTACCCTTTGAGGTCTGACAGAACAACCTCAAACTTTTGTCGTCTTGCCGATGATCCGTTGTTACGTACTTGCCTCTTCTTCTGGTGCCGTTAAAATCAACGGAGCCAACCCCAATAGGGGCGACTATATATAAAAGATCGCAGATAGCCAGCCAATTCGACTCGGCGGGCACATTCGCAAAAGAAGAGATGCTATGGAAGCAAACCGGAATATCAGAGATCGCATTGTCGCCCTGGGCGACTGGTTGGAAGAGCAGATTATCGGTCAGAAAACGCTGGTCAACCGCATATTGATCGCCCTGCTTGCAGACGGCCACCTGTTGGTGGAGGGCGCTCCGGGCCTGGCCAAAACCAAGGCGATTAAAACACTGGGCGAAGCTGTTGAGGGAGACTTCCATCGCGTTCAATTTACACCGGACCTGTTGCCGGCAGATATTACTGGTACTGATATTTACCGGCCGGAAACCGGTGAGTTCCACTTCCAGCCAGGGCCGGTCTTTCACAACCTGATCCTGGCCGATGAGATCAATCGCGCTCCCGCCAAAGTGCAGTCCGCACTGTTGGAGGCCATGGCAGAGCGACAAATCAGTGTAGGGCGGAAAACCTATCCGCTACCACAGTTATTCTTGGTGATGGCCACTCAAAACCCTATTGAGCAGGAGGGCACCTATCCTCTACCAGAGGCTCAGTTAGACCGATTCTTAATGCAGGTGAATCTTGCCTACCCGGATGCAGAGGCGGAAGCAAAAATTCTGCGTCTGGCCAGATCCGAGGCTAGCCTTGGCGAAAATCGCCCTGACGACGTGATCAATCAGGAGACCATCTTTCAGGCCCGCAAGCAAATTTTGGACATGCAGATGATTGAGGCAGTGGAAACCTACACTGTGCAACTTGTCATCGCCACGCGTGAGCCAATGAAGTATGACCGCGAGTTGGCGTCCTGGTTAGATTTTGGCGCCAGTCCCAGGGCAACCATTGCCTTGGATCGCTGTGCCCGCGCTCGAGCCTGGCTTGCCGGCCGTGATTATGTGACCCCAGACGACGTAATGGATGTGGCTCCCGATATTTTACGCCATCGCCTGTTGCTCAGTTTTGAAGCCGAAGCCGCCGGCATTAACACCGGCCAGGTAATAGAGCGATTGCTGCAGCAGGTTCCAGCCATTTGATGCAAGCTGCAGCCCCCCAGTTAGATTCGGAATTGCGCGGCGCCTATCCACAAGTGGGCCCGCTGGTACAATTGCGCTATGCAGCGCGCCAGCTGCAATTGTTTCAACCGCGCCTGGCGCGCAGCGACCAGGCCGGCAATCTGCTCACCCGCTATCGCGGCCGCGGCATGAACTTTGAGGAGGTCAGGGGCTATCAGGCTGGTGACGATGTCCGCTCTATTGATTGGCGCGTTACAGCACGTACTGGCAAAACCCATACCAAACTCTACCAGGAGGAGCGGGAAAGGCCGGTGGTTATCCTGCTGGATCTGCGCTCACCGATGTTCTTTGGCAGCCATCGCGCTTTTAAATCTGTAGCCGCCAGCGGCATTGCCGCAGCACTCGGCTGGGCCGGACTGCTGCACAGCGATCGTATTGGCGCCCTGCTTTTTTCAGACCGGGAGATTGATACTGTTCGTCCGCGGCGCAGTCACCACGCCGTACTGGCAATGATTCACAGTATGGTGGCCAGGGCGGGCGAACTCAGCAGCCCGATAGCGGAAAATGGCAGTCATTCCCTGAAGACCCTGTTGGAAGAGGCCCGCCGCATCGCCCGCCCTGGCAGTGCCCTTTTCCTGATCAGCGACTGTCACGACCTCAATGAACCCTGTTCGCAACCCCTATACCTGCTATCCCGACAAGCGGACCTGCAGGTAATCCGGGTAACCGATCCTCTGGAGCAAAAACTTCCGGCACACTCGATGACGATCACAGACGGCCTCCAGCGCACTTTTCTGAATGCCGTTAACCGCTCCCAGCGGGACGCTTTTGCAAAAAAACAGGCCCGCCTTCGTATCGAAGTGGAGCAGCTCTGCCGCCGCCACCGGCTGCCGTTACTGGACTTTGACAACACCAAACCCCTGGTGCCGGAGCTGATGTCCTTCTATGGGTCACACCAGAAAAACAACTGCTACAGAAACAGAAAAAGGGGGCAACCGTGATTGGTAAGGTGGGCGTTTCAATATCTGCCAACGGTTGTCGCCAGACGCTCAAAAGCACGGTCATCGGCAAGTCTGTACCCGCCTGGGAGCCGTTATGCTGAGAGGGACCAAACGGCAACAAACACCAGCGCCTTCCCCGCAAGCCCGGGAACTGCTGGCGCAACTACACGACATACGAGAGCCTGCTTCCGTCAGTTGGTGGCCGCCTGCACCAGGATGGTGGCTGCTCGCGGCACTGATCTCGGCTTGTCTGGTGGGCGTTTGTTTGGGAATCGTGCGCCGACGCATAAAAGCCCGCCGCAATCGCTATCGGGTCGAAGCTGTGGCCCTTTTGAGAGCGGTCGACACCAGCCAGTCCACAGCCAGTGCCGAGATGAACGAAATTCTAAAGCGGGTCGCCGTGACCAGCTTTGGCCGTATGCAGTGCGCCAATCTCACCGGCCCTCAGTGGTTGACATTTCTGCAAAATACCGCCCCATTGCCATGCCCTTCCGATGCAAGGCAGGTTCTGCTAGAACAGTTGTATCGCGGTACCGACGACCCGGAAAAAAACAACGTGTTGCGAGAATACGCTATTGGCTGGGTGGAACAACACGGCCACCCTGCGCAAGGAATGTCTTCTGCCGAGCCAAACCGGGAGACCGGCCGTGTTTGAATTTGCCTGGCTCTGGGTTTTTTTTCTCACCCCGCTGCCACTTTTGCTGCGCTGGTTGTTGCCCCGCGCCAAACCCTTAAACAGCGCACTCAAAGTCCCTTTTTATGCGGCCTTGTCACACCGCGACAGCGGAGGTCAAAGTAATCTGTTCAACCTGCTGCTACTCAGCCTCCTCTGGCTGTTGCTGATCTGCGCCGCCGCCCGCCCGCGCTGGTACGGCGAGCCCATTACCCAGGCTGGCAGCGCCCGTGACCTACTGGTGGCCGTAGACATTTCCGGCAGTATGGAAACTCCAGATATGCTGATTGGGGGCCGTCCAGCCATGCGTATCGATGCCGTCAAGCAGGTCGTCGGGGATTTTGTCGAGCGCCGCAAAGGCGATCGGCTGGGGCTGGTACTGTTCGGCACCCGCGCTTATCTTCAGGCACCGCTCACCTATGACCGGGAAACCGTCGGTACATTATTGCGCGAGGCACAGATTGGGTTTGCCGGTCAGGGCACCGCTATCGGCGACGCCATTGGCCTGTCCGTGAAGCGGCTCACCCAGCGCCCCGCCGAACAGCGGGTTCTTATCCTGCTGACCGATGGTGCCAATACCGCTGGGGAGGTCTCTCCACTCAAAGCGGCACAACTGGCACAACAGGCCGGAATTACTGTCTATACCATCGGTGTGGGCGCTGATGAAATGGTGCAGCCAGGGCTTTTGGGCAGTCGCTTTGGCAGCCGCAGGATCAATCCCTCCAGGGACCTGGACAGCAAGACACTGCAAGCCATCGCGGAAGAAACCGGCGGGCGCTACTTCCGCGCCCACAACCCCCGGGAACTGGCAGAGATTTACGCCGAACTGGATGCCCTTGAGCCGGTAGAACAGGAAGCGGAAAGTTATCGACCGCTGAAATCCCTCTTTTTCTGGCCACTGGGCACCGCTCTGTTACTGTCGGGTATCTGGGCCCTGACGCCACTTGCTGCCTCTTTGAGCCACGCGGGAGGCCGTCTTAACCGCACGGCTGTCCGCGGAGGCCGGGCACAATGAATATGCCAGACTTACTACAGTCCTTTCACTTTCTGCGCCCCTACTGGCTGTGGCTGCTGATACCGGCCGCACTGCTTTGCTGGGGGCTCTGGAAGACCGTTCTCAACAGCGCACAACTGCAAAAAGTGATTGATGCAGACCTGTTACCGCACCTATTGTTGCGTGGAGGGGCCAAACGCCCCTGGCTGTTTGCACTGGTTTTTGCCCTGATGGCCGCGATGATTCTCGCCCTGGCCGGCCCCACCTGGCGGAAACTGCCCACACCGATATACAGCAATCAGGACGCCCTGGTAATTTTGCTGGACCTGTCCCCCTCCATGATGGCGACAGATCTCTCCCCCAACCGTCTCACGCGCGCGCGGCTGAAAGTCCTGGATATTCTGCGAGAACGCAAGGACGGATTGACGGCTCTGGTGGCCTATGCCGGCGAGGCCCACGTAGTGACACCGCTCACCGAGGATACTGCCACCATTGCCAACCTGGTTCCCGCACTCTCCCCCTCTGTGATGCCGGTACCCGGCAGCAATATTGAAATGGGCGTGGAAACCGGCATTCGCCTTCTGAAAGACGGGGCTGCCGGCCGCGGTCAGCTTCTCGCGGTAACAGACGGTATTGACCCAATGGCCCTGGATACCGTGGCCAAGTCGCTTGCCGATGCCAATGTAGCGCTCAATATTCTCGCCGTGGGCAGTGGCGAGGGGAGCCCAATACCCCGGGGTACCAGCGGTGGCTTTGTCACAGACAGGGAAGGGGCGATTGTGATATCCAATTTCAATCCCCGTGCACTGCGTAACCTCGCCAGAAGCAGTGGCGGCCGCTATGCAAGGATTGCCGTAAGCGACAGCGATATCGATCATTTGTTACCACAATCCGGGCGCCCACAGCAGGCGCAACTAACCGAGAGAGAGTTCGATCAGTGGCGCGATGAAGGCCCTTTGCTGATTCTGCTGATCCTGCCCCTTGCCGCCCTTCTATTCCGCCGCGGCACACTGGCCTGCACCCTGCCCCTGGTCCTGCTTGTGGGTCTGCCCAATGAGAGCCGGGCTTTCGATTGGAAAGATCTCTGGCAGCGCAAGGACCAACAGGGTCAGCAACTGCTTGCCGAGGGTGAGCCTGCGGAGGCGGCAGAGACATTCAGGAACCCCCAGTGGCGGGGCACTGCCAACTATCGCGCCGGTGACTATGCCGCAGCCCAGGAGGATTTTGCCCTCAGCAATGATCCTCAAGGTCTCTACAACCTGGGCAATAGCCTGGTTCAGCAAGGGGATTACAACAGGGCCATTGAAGCCTACGACCGCGCCCTGCAACAAGCTCCACAATTCACCGACGCTGAACACAATCGGCGCATTGCCAAACAATTGCAGGAGCTGCAAAAACCCCCACAGCAGCAGGAATCAAAAGAACAACAGGGACAACAACAAGAACAGCAGCAATCGGCCAACCAACAACAGAGCCAGCAACAGCAGCAGGGCGACAACCGGCAATCCGCTGACCGTGAAGAGCGCTCCTCCGGGCAGGAGCCCGGTCAGGAACAAAAGCGGGAACAATCTTCCTCGCAGGAAACCTCCAGTGCCGAGCCACAGGAAAAAGAACAGCCATCTCCAAAAGCGCAACAGATTGGGGAAGAACAGAATCAGGATGGGGACCAGGAACCTGCTGAAACAGGTATCCGGGAATCTGACCTGGACCCGGAAACTCAACAGGCATTGGACCAGTGGCTACGGCAGATCCCCGACGACCCCGCGGGCCTGATGCGCGAAAAATTCAAATATGAAAGTCTGCAAAGGCGTCGCGCTTATCGCAGCGGCGAGTGGGAGCCCCCGGAAAATGGCGCCACTCAAAGATGGTAGGGAAAGAGGTGATACGATTTTATGACGGCACTGGCATCAGACAATTCTATGAGGCGGTCAAATAAAAAACAGTTGACCCGCGGCCCAGGGATTCGATTGGGGGTGGGGCTCTATGGATTGTGTTTCATTTTTGTGCTGCTCGGTTTGGCGACCATCACCCGTGCAAGCGAACTGAATGCCAGCGTTGATAGAGATAAAATCGCTATTGACGAGACCGTCAACCTGCGCCTCAGATACTCCGGTGACGAAAGTGGCGGACAGCCCGATTTTGAACTGCTGGAAAAAGATTTTGATATTCTTTCACGGCAACAGTCGAACCAATACCGCGTGATCAATGGTCGAGCGGAAAGCTTTGTGGAATGGACGCTCTCGCTCGCTCCCAAGCGCGAGGGTGAATTAATGATTCCATCCCTCCACTACAAGGACCAGGTCTCCAACGCGATCCCCATTGCCGTGAGCGAACCGCAAAGCCGCCCAGAGGATAGCGAGCGCAAAGTCTTTCTGGAAGTAGAACTGGATAAAAGCAAAGTCTACGTTCAGGAGCAATTATTGGTGGATGTGCGCCTGTATACCACAATCGGCCTGCACGATATTGCCACTCAGCCCCTGCAGGTCACCGGAGCCCATGTCGAGAAAGTGAATGAGCAGCGCTACGAGCGAAAACTGAACGGCACCAGTTATGCAGTGTACGAATTGACCTATGCGGTCTTTGCAGACAGCTCGGGACAACTCACCATTCCAGCGCTGGCCTATGCTGCAGTGGCCGGGCGCAGGGACCCCTTTTCCCTTTTCAACCGCAACAGTCAGCGCCTGCGCCTCCGCTCCCTGGCAAAAACCGTGGAAGTGCTGCCCAAACCCGATCGCTATAGCGGTGCACACTGGCTGCCAGCTACGAGCCTGGGTATAGTACAGAGCTGGAGCCAGGACACCGATACATTCGCAGTTGGGGAGCCCATTACCCGCATCCTTACGGTGCGTGGTGAAGGCCTGCGCGCTGCACAACTGCCACCACTGCCCAAACTGGATGTGGAAGGACTGAAGACCTATCCGGATCAACCCCAACAGGAAGACCAGACCGGTCCCGACGGGGTGACCGGCAGTCGTATAGAGACCACAGCCATTGTCGCCACCCGGCCCGGAAGCTATCAACTGCCGGCCATAACCCTCACCTGGTGGGATACCAAAAACCATCAACAAAGGGCTACGCAACTGCCCGCCTTCCGTTTTAACGTTAGCGGCAGCGCTGCACCCGCTGCTCCCAGCCAGGAGGCCGGAACCCTGCAAACACTGGTGCCAGGTACTCCCAGCCTCGAAGTGCAGGACCACTTCTGGCGCAACCTGGCGATAGCCGCACTTGCCTCGAACCTGTTATGGCTACTCTATTTTTACCACCTGCGCCGCCAGCACATCCGCGCAAATGGGCAGGCTGTGCCTAAAAACCCGCGGCCGCACAAAAGCTATGGCAGCAGTGCCGTGAAGCGGGCTGTCGACAGTGGAAACCCCAGACACATCCAGCAAGCCATCCTCAACTGGCTGCACACCCGCTGGCCTCAGGTTGAGAGCGCTACCCTGGCCGATGCCACCCGCCAGCTCGGCTTTGAAGAGCTTGATGAATTGCAAGAACTGCTGGGTGCCGCTCTCTATCAACAGCCACCCAGGCCATTGCCCATGGGGAAAATCCAGGGGCTTGTAGAGCGATTGATGGACCGCAGGGCCGGTCATAATGGAGAGGCTGAAGAGGCGGAAGCTTTGCCCAAGTTGTTTGGTTAGTAGAAAACTGGCGATCCCCGCTCATGGAGTTCAGACTATCAGTAACCCCAGGCTGGGTGGCGGCCATTCAGCAAACGGCTGGCAGGGGATGAGCAAATGCCTGGGGAGCAACTACCAGAGCCAAACCATCGCTATGGCGGATGAAATCACAGGATTGAGCCAGCTGCTGGATCAAATCGAAACCAGCAGCCGGCATTCGAAACGCATCTCCCTGCAATTGGTAATTGAAGCCATCGGGCTCAGGTCTTTTGCCCCCTTCCTGTTACTGGTGGGACTGATTTTGTTCTCACCGCTCAGCGGTGTACCCGGTGTCTCCAGTGCCATGGCGGCTCTGCTGCTACTGGTTGCCATTCAACTGCTGCTGGGGCGCCGGCATGTGTGGCTGCCCCAGTGGCTGCTGCGGCGTTCCATCTCCAAAGGCAAGCTCAACAAGGCCCTCAATGGCATGAAAAAACCAGCTGAGTTCGCCGACCGCTGGATGCAGCCGCGCCTGGACTTTTTGGTCAGGCGGGGGGGAACCTATGCCATCGCAGCGATTTGCTCCCTAATCGCACTGGCCATACCCTTGATGGAACCAGTGCCTTTTTCCGCGACTACCGCGGGGTTCGCCCTTACGATATTCGGTCTGGCTCTGGTGTCCCACGACGGCCTGCTGGCCCTGATGGCATTTGCGGTTACCGCACTTTTAACGGGATTGCTCGTCAGCACACTCCTCTAGTTTGATATTCTTCAGGCGGAGCTGCTCAGTGGATACCGGCTGCATCCACACCGAGCAAGTGCGGGTGATAAACGAGTGTCACCAACACGAGAAGATCGTACATGGCATGCCAGGTAATAACACCCAACAAGCTGCCATTTGCCTGGTACGCAAGACCCAAAATCAACCCGAACACAAAAGTCAGCAGAACATAAACCCGTGATGCCCAGTGCAATAACGCGAATACCAGCGAGGCACCCAACAGCCCGGCCAATGGCGAACTCAACTGGGACCACCAAACCTGCAAAAAACCGCGAAACAGCAGTTCCTCACAAATACCCGTGACAGCGGCAATCACTGCAATCTGGCCGATGGAGAGTCCCGCGAACACCGGTGTCAGCTGAGTACAATGCCGGCGCAGAGTCCGGCCCACAGCAGTATTGGAACGGGTCAGCCAGACCACCGAGACAAAACTGGCCAGTGCACCAATCAACGCAAAAAAAAGCGCGCCCCAGAGAGCACCACCCAGCAAATTCAGCTCAACACCGGAAAAGTAGCCCCCCACCACAGCAGCCAGCAGACAGACGGCCTGTATGGCCAGCAGCAAAGGAAAGACGCCTGTCCTGGTCATTTGAGGTACTGTCATTTCAACGGGTTCCGCAAGTGTTAGTCATCGCCAGCCAGTTTCCTGAGACCAGCCCTGCCACTGGACATCACCATCAGTTCTGCCACTCCACCATCCCGCAACGCGTCTTCAAGCTGCAGCGCTTTTTCCCTGGGAGCAAAGTAGGCTTCAATACCGTACTTGATGCGGTAATCGCCGGTATTGCCCCAGCGATTTCCCACCACACGCCCCCGCAGAAAAATGCCCCTCTGCGGCCTTTCCAGACTCGCCGAGGAAAATACATAGAGACCGGACGGGTGCTTTTTCAGGGAGACATACACCACTTCTCCCTGGCGCAGTGGCTGATCTTCTTGAAAGGCCGACTGAGCAATAGTGGAGAAATCATAACTGAGTCTGGCGTAATTGCCGCGGAACAGGGAGCGGGGATCCACCGGTACGGTCTTTACCCGAATCGGCTCGCCAAGCCACAGGGGTACCTGCGCCTCTACATACAACCCGATGAGTATTAAACACTGCGCGGCAATAGCCATCCCCAGGGCAATCGGGATTGTGCGTTTCATCGCGAGCCCTCCCTGCCTTGGCGATACCTCCAGTACTTTGCGACACCGATCAGCAGGCCGGCAAACAGGATAAAGATCAGTGCTGCCCCCACATAATCACCCATCAGGTCGAAATACCGCAGCAGCGCAACCAGTAAAATAGACACTACCCCCAGGAAAAAATAATGAGAAATACCGGCGTAAATGCCGCGTAAAATGAGCCAGATGCCGCTGCCGATCAGGGCAAAATTGGTAGCCACCTGCAGGTAGACAGCCAGTGCAGCACTGTCACTGTGACTCACCAGAAACAGTACTGCGACCAACGTCAGAAGTTGGATTGCACTGGCTAACAGACGCCTCGCCGGCACCGCCAGCATCAGGGTTGCGCCCCCTATTACAGCAACCACCACCCACATGGCGTAGCGGTGGTGCCAGTCCGCCTCAATCAGTTGCTTCCAGGGCTGCTCGAAACTGAAAATCAACATAGCAATCAGGGCAAAACGCAGGCACCACACCGAGATCACAGCGGCATAATCTCTGGCCGTCGGTGACAGCCGCCGCGCCAGCCAGTGCGCGAATACATACAGAAAGATAAGCAGGCCAACCGCCACTGCCAGATTTTCCGGGAGTAAGTTCAAATCAAAACGCTGTGCTTGCGACCGCCACAATTCCGCCAGGGAATATTCAAGCCATAGGCCTCCGCTGAGTATGGTCATCAGCAACAGGATGATGCTTGTCCGTCCCCAAATCAGTACATACAGGGAAACCAGCAAAAAGAGTGGGAAAAGCACCGGATAAAAGCCCAGGTTGACTTGCAGCAGAAACCAGATAAGCGCCAGTGCATTGGCCTGGATGGCAAGCCAGGGGCTGCGGGTAATCAAGGCAAAAGGCACACATCCCAGGGCCCACCAGAAAACCCCGTCGGGCATATGCTCACCCAGGTGGTAGATCTGTGCGATCAGAATGATCGCCGCACCAAAAAAGATATTCCCCAACAGGAAGAGCCCCTCCCCCGCCCGGGGATCGCGGGTGAGATACACCCGCAAAGCCAAAACCTGGGTCCCAATGGTGATGGCAATCACTCCTATCATGCGCAGGGCGCGAGGAATCTCTTCCCAATTGGCCCCCAGCAAGGTGATCACAGCCAGTCCGACAAATAAATACCCGAGTCCTACCAGCAGGTTGTAACCGAGTGCGCGCTGGGGCGCTCCGTGGTAGTCCACCGCATAGCGGGCACAGATCAATCTCGCCTGGGCCTCGCTGATCACACCATCCGCCACCCACTCCCGGGCCTCCCGAGCCAGGTCGTGCTTTAACAGCCGAATCAATCGCATACCATTCCCTTACACAAAAACACCATTGTGGACGCAACCGGTGGATCATGTCCCATACCGCTGGAGTACTGATAGTGTGGTGCCTATCCACAGGGGCAGGTGGCAAAACTGACACTGTGGCAGGGGTAACTACCCGATAGCAGGAACCTATTTAGCACATTTAAATTGTTTATTTTTATCAATAAGAAAGCGCAAATAGAATACAACCCATCAAGCTTATTCAGCATCAGATCTTAAACATCCTAAGGAGCTTTTCATGTCCCGATACATCGATTCCGAATTGAAACCATTCAGCGCCAAAGCCTACCAGAGCGGCGATTTTCTTGATATCAGCAACACCGACGTGCTGGGCAAGTGGGCCGTGTTTTTCTTTTACCCTGCCGACTTTACGTTTGTCTGTCCCACTGAGCTGGGTGACCTGGCGGACAACTACGAAGCCTTTCAGAAGCTGGGTGTGGAAGTTTACTCGGTATCCACCGATACCCACTTCACGCACAAGGCCTGGCATGACACCTCGGAAACTATCCGCAAGATCCAGTTCCCGATGATCGGCGACCCCACCGGCACCATCACCCGCAATTTTGGTGTAATGATCGAAGAGGAAGGTATTGCCGACCGCGGCACCTTCGTTGTCGATCCCCAGGGCCGTATCCAGATTGTGGAGATTACTGCCGGTGGTATTGGCCGAGATGCCGGCGAGTTGCTGCGCAAGATCAAGGCTGCCCAGTACATTGCCGCACATCCCGGCGAGGTTTGCCCCGCCAAATGGCAGGAGGGCGAAGAAACCCTGGCGCCCTCCCTGGACCTGATTGGCAAAATCTAAGGCATTGCTGAATCGGATCACACTGGGTTGGAACTGGCAGTGCCCGCTATCTAGCGGGCACTGCCATTGAGGCCATCATTAAGAACAGTCACCAACCCACACGTTTTCTCTGTTTCCCCAATATGACACTTCACCCTCCTGTTTAACGCGCCGGCTCAAAACCCGCCCCTTCCCCTCCCCTGCCTTTGCGAGGTTAGGAGCCACGGAGACATCCGGGTACCACCCTGCGCCAGATCACCTTTTGCACATGGGTATCAGAAAGAGCCACTGATATGAAATAACTATCAAAGATATTTATATAAATAATTTCTATCAGTGAATTTTACTTGATAGTATAAATTTCATATTTGAACCACTAGCGGCAAGACTTTGAAGATTTGAGTAGTTCCCTATGTCACGTTATAGAGAAACCAAGTTGAAGCCTTCCAATGCCAGGGCCTCCCAGGACGGCGACTTTTTTGAAATCAGCGATACCGGCATGTTAGGCAGTTGGGCCGTGTTTTTCTTCTATCCCGCCGACTTTACGTTTGTCTGTCCCACCGAGTTGGGGGACCTGGCAGAGCAGTATCAAGCTTTCCGAAAACTGTGGGTGGAAATCTACTCTGTTTCCACCGATACCCACTTCACTCACAAAGCCTGGCATGACGCCTCGGAAACTATCCGCAAGATCCAGTTCCCGATGATCGGCGACCCCACCGGCACCATTGCCCGCAATTTTGGTGTGATGATTGAAGAGGAAGGCATTGCCGATCGCGGCACCTTCGTCGTCGATCCCCAGAGCCGTATTCAAGTTGTAGAGATGACTGCCGGAGGGACTGGCCGCAATGCCGGTGAATTGCTGCGCAAGATCAAGGCTGCCCAGTACATTGCCGCACACCCCCGCGAGGTTTGCCCAGCCAAGTGGAGAGAGGGCGAAGAAACCCTGACACCCTCCCTGGATTTGGTAGGAAAAATTTAAACCCATTGACTGCTCGAGCCCGCCAGAAGGCGGGCTGGTGAAATATTGAGAATGTGAAAGTAAAGGAACACCGATGTTAGATGCAAACCTGAAAAACCAACTGAACACCTACCTGCAAAATATTGTTCAACCGATAGCGATTCACGTATCCACAGATAACAGTGTTAAATCCAAAGAAATGCACGCTTTGGTGGAAGAAATCTCTGCGCTCTGCGGGAAAATCTCCGTGCGACAGGAACCGGCCAAGCGCAACCCGAGCATGGCCATTGCACCTGTCGGCACCAAGCCCCGTGTCAGTTTTGCCGGTATTCCCCTGGGCCACGAATTCACCTCGCTGGTACTGGCACTGCTGCAGGCGGGCGGCCATCCCGCCAAAATCGATCCCGAGCTACTGGAGCAGGTGCGCAACCTGGAGGGCAAATACCACTTTGAAACCTATATCTCCCTGTCCTGCCAGAATTGTCCGGATGTGGTGCAGGCACTGAACCTGATGGCCACGCTCAATCCGAATATATCCCACGAGATGATCGATGGGAGCCTGTTCCAGGAAGAGGTAGAAGCACGTAACGTGATGGCAGTACCCGCCGTTTACTTAAACGGTGACCATTTTGGCCAGGGCAGGATGTCAATTGAGGAAATCATTGGCAAACTGGATACTGGTGCCGCCGAGCGTAAAGCTGCCAAGCTGAATGCAAAAGCCCCCTACGACCTCCTGGTCATTGGGGGAGGACCGGCCGGCGCTGCAGCAGCCATTTACGCCGCGCGCAAGGGCATTCGCACCGGACTGGTGGCGGAGCGCTTTGGCGGCCAGGTGATGGACACCGTGGGTATTGAAAACCTAATCTCCGTACCTTACACAGAGGGTCCCAAACTCGCTGCCAACCTGGAACAACACGTGAAAGAGTACGGCGTGGATATTATTACAGAGCAGCGCGCCGCGCATTTACAGCGCAAGGACATGCTGCAGGTGGAACTCAATAGTGGCGCCACACTGTCCAGCCGCTCGGTAGTACTCGCCACAGGTGCCCGCTGGAAAACGCTGGGCGTGCCTGGTGAAGCGGAATATCGCACCAGGGGCGTTGCCTACTGCCCTCACTGCGACGGCCCCTTCTTCAAAGGCAAGCGTGTTGCGGTAATCGGCGGCGGCAACTCCGGTATCGAGGCCGCCATCGACCTGGCCGGTATTGTCGAGCATGTCACCGTACTGGAATTTGCCGATCGACTGTGTGCAGATGAGGTTCTGGTACGCAAGGCAAAACAGAAAGATAACATCGAAATGATCGTGAATGCCCAGACTACTGAAGTGCTCGGTGACGGCAAGAAAGTGACCGGCCTCACCTATACCGAGCGCACGACTGGCGAAACTCACATTCTTGAGATTGCCGGTGTTTTTGTACAGATCGGCTTGGTGCCCAACACAGAGTTCCTACAGAGAACCGATGTGGCATTGAATCCCATGGGCGAAATAGTGATCGATGAGCGCGGAACCACCTCTCTCCCTGGCGTCTATGCCGCCGGCGACGCCACTACCGTGCCCTACAAGCAGATCGTGGTTTCCATGGGCGCCGGTTCTACCGCAGCGCTCAGTGCTTTCGACTACTTGATCCGGTCCTAAAAGAAGGGGCTTGTCAGCAGGGGGCAACTCCAAGATCATAAAATGGTCACACCATCAAGCCGGTATCTATCTGTAGGCAGGTGGATACCGGCTATTCATACTGTCACCGCTAGAATAAGAACTGTCTGTGTACCCTCCCAGAATTTTGCATACGTCGCCTGTGGTGTACCGCTTCATTCTCTTATTTTTTCTGATGGTCTGCAAAAACCCGTTATCAACCGTAACGCCAACATTTCGCTATGACATCCTCATGTTCGAAATACGACCAATAATCGTCAAACTGTCGCTTCAGTTTGTGGAGAAACGCTTTCTATTGTTTTCTTAAGGTTTTTATTTTCAAATTATGATTTCTCAAATTTCAACCACGCCTTTATAATAACACTTTTCACATCATGTGTTTCTAGAGGCAAAGATTGGGCGGTTAACTTTTGACTCAATAAGCGCATCTCAGAATTTTTCTATTCTTTGCTATCGCTCACAAAAACAACATAAACTTGCAAATACCTGAGTTGACGTGCTTTTCAAAGGCTGACTGCAAGTACTCTAAATACCTAATTCTGGATCGCGCGGCTCACGCCAAACATGCATTAAGCACGTCGCTGTCTGAGAATTTACTCAACTCAGTATTTCTGCCTTTAATCCATTTGATTTAGTTTTTATAGCTCAGAAGCGATCTCCTGATCTTTGCGCGCTATTGCATAATTTCTGCTCAAATTGCGAGCATAAATCGAGAGCCCTATACTATTCAAAATCGCTCTTTTAATACAAACACACAATCTGGCTCAAACTGAAAATACCATGCGTTGGCAGTCAGCTTGAAATGGCTGTTATGCATCTGGACTTTGAGACATGATACGCACCAATTTTTGATTTTCTCTCTCATTAAATGTAACGTAACCAACAGGTATATCTGTATCCAACTGTGAGATTATCTCTTCTGCACTTTCCAAACCAAAACCACCACAAAGCTCAATGACCTGCACACCACGCTCTATCATTCCTTTTGCAGCTAAAACAGCGTCATGATCATTACTGACACCAATAACTTCAGTAAAAAACTCTGTTGTATCCATCACCGTTTTGTCATGAGGATAATCATAACTTTTAGCCTTGACGATAAACCCGTAGTGTTTAATCACGATGCCTCCCGGGCAAACTCTTCTTTACTTGAAATTAATCGCCACCATAAGGGAAAAGGCAGACCATAACGGCGAACCCTTAGAGTAAAGACCCCTCCCCTCAGGAGTACCTTTGAATGAATTGTGATGAACCTGTTAATTTTCATGCCAGCCAACACAGAAAAGCAACATCACAAAGTTCAATCCAAGCAGGATGCCTGACCTTAGTTGCCATAAAGACCAGCAACTCCGCAGCAAACATTGATACTGAGATATACTGAATAAATAATGCTGAGCCTGAAAACCTATTGAGTGCGATACTGATGAGCATGACGCTGGCAATCCATCCAAAAATACTTGCAACATGCCACGTGGCTCACAATATACGCATATTGCTTTTACCAAGCAACCCGCTTAGAACAGCGGGAACCATGATCTCATCTCTGACTTTTTTGAAAATTAACAGCTCACCCAATAATGAATGAAATAGACCCACGCCAATGGAAAGTATTCCCGCTGCGAGCAAAACTGTATTCATACCAGGCTTTAGAGTTTTCTCCCTGATACTTAGCATTTACACAACCATGATTATTATCCCATTTTTTACCTCCAAAGCGATACTGTGTCAACGCTCTGACAACCTTCATTCAACCATGCAGTTACCCGTTTTGGGAACACACCAGTACGGGAGGAATACCCTTGTCTCAGAATCGTACGAGACATGGATGCCGATTAGGAGCTTTCAGGGGTGTATTCACAACGTGCCCTGAATGAGGGGTATTCTTTCCTTCCGACCTGGTAGTAAGTGCTAGCTAAAAATAGTCATCATGACCACTACCGACTGCCAGATCATGGCGATTCTCAAGCAAATCAAAAACTCTGCACCAGTGCCACCGTTTGTCAGAAGCATGGGGTGTGACTCCAACCCATTATGCCGCGACACAATTGGTCCATTGCGGTGATTGGTTACCTGCATGAGCTGATTTTTTCACTTAATTCCTGCTACTTAAGTGGTTTCGCAATAAAACGGCTGGCTAATTTAGGAGTTGGCCAATTTAAAGCGTGTATTTTTCAAGTTTTCCTGCGTAGCTTTATAAATAATATAAGAGCCAAACAGTACAGATAAAATAGAACCACTTAGCACGCCGATCTTGACACTGTGCAGGTAGGATTCACTCAATCCTTCAAAGGCCAGCGAGCCGATGAACAGGCTCATGGTAAAACCAATGCCGCAAAGGGAGGCCACCCCGTAAAGCTGTGGCCAGGTTGCCCCCATGGGCAATTTAGAAATCCCCAGCTTGACTGCGGTCCAGCAGACAGTGAAGATACCTAGCTGGTTCCCCAAAAACAGCCCCAGTGCGATACCTAAAGAAATGGGATTTAAAAAGTCATTCACGGTCGTGCCCGCCAAATTGACGCCAGCATTACTGAAGGCAAATACCGGCAGAATAAAAAATGCCACCCATGGTTGCAGACCGTGCTCCATGGCTTTCAGTATCGGTTGCCCGTGTTCATTTCTAGCTTTCAGCGGCACCAGCAAAGCGACAGCAAAACCAGCCAGTGTGGCGTGCACACCGGATTTTAATACCGACGCCCAAACAACAATGCCAATCAGAACGTACACACTTTGATAGCGAACACCCATTCGATTGAGTACAAAGAGAATCGCCAGCCCAGTGACTGCCACTGTCAGGGAGAGCATTGATACTTCAGCAAAATAAAATAGCGCAATAATGATAATCGCGGCAATATCATCAAAAATAGCAACAGACAGTAAAAAAAGTTTCAGGCTGGCTGGCACTCTGCGCCCAAACAGACTTAACACGCCGAGTGCAAAGGCAATATCGGTTGCAGCGGGCACCGCCCAACCCCGCTCAGCAATAAGATCCCCACTATTGATCAATGAATAGATGATGGCTGGTGTTATTACACCAGCTGCAGCGCCTATGGCGGGCAAAATAATTTGATCGCGGGAGGATAAATGCCCTTCAACCAGCTCGCGCTTCACTTCCAGACCTATCAAAAAGAAGAACAGGGCCATTAAACCGTCATTTATCCAGAGTAATAGCGGTTTATCGATGGAAAAGCTCCCTATAACAATACGCACAGGCACACCGAGAAACTGCTCGTAGACACCGGCTAACGGGGAGTTGGCCACCACAATAGCCAGAGCGGCCGCAACAACCAATAAAATACCGCCTGCTGCATCGTGGTGCACCATTGCCCTGAATGCCTTAGTCATCAAAAACTCCCCTCACAGTTGCTTTTCCCCGGGACCACAGGGCAGCACTATAACCTACCCGTGAATCAATAAAAGTCGATGATATCTTACATATTCATCGAAAAAATCGTATCATTAAAAACCTCTGAAAGCGGAGGACATTCCATGGCCCAGCAGTTGAATTACAATCATTTACGCTATTTTTACACCATTGCCAGCGAGGGTAGTATCGTAAAAGCGGCCAAAGTACTGCACCTTTCACCACAGACCATCAGCGGTCAGCTCACAGTGTTTGAAAACTATCTGGGCGTACAGTTATTTGAGCGTAAAGGTAAGCGGCTGGTGATGAATCAATCGGGAAAGATGGTCTATGGCTATGCAGAAGACATTTTTTCCCTGGGCGCTGAGTTACAGCAAAGGATCAACGCTGTCGATTCCAGCCAACCATTTGTATTCAATGTGGGCGTTACTGATGTCATTCCCAAGATACTGGCTGTGGACATTTTAAAAAACAGCTTTGACCTGGAAGGACCAATCAAGCTTGTCTGTCGCGAGGGGGATTTTGACTCACTGTTGTCAGAGTTGGCTCTCAACCAGTTGGATCTAGTGCTATCGGATCGACCGCTGGCACCCGGAGTCCCCATTCGAGCTTATAACCATCTTCTGGGAGAGTGTGGCCTGAGCTTTTATGCCGATACACAGTCCGCAAGAAAGCTGCGCAAAGGCTTCCCTGAGTCACTACACCAGCACCCTTTTCTGATATGTGGCGATAAATCCAATCAAAAAATCAACCTGCAATCCTGGTTTAACCAGAAACAGATTCATCCCGCCATCACAGCAGAATTCGATGACAGTGCCATGATGAAATACTTTGGTCAATCTGGCTACGGGGTTTTTTGTACGCCAAGGATCATCGAAAAGCATGTTTCCAGACAGTATGGCGTGTCTGTTATCGGAAGAACAACACAGGTTACAGAACGTTTTTATGCTATTTCACCAGAACGCAAAGTCAAGCACCCCGGTGTAAAGATGCTAGTAGAAGCAGCAGAGAAGATATTCGCTCGAAATCCGGAGGATAGCAAAATCATGCGATGATCCCCAGTGAGTGATGCATCGGGTTCTCTATTGTTAAAACCATCGCTAATTCTAAAGATTCAAACCGGGTTGTACGAATTCTTCGCGTGAAATTCTTCCCAAAGATTGAGACGAACAGTAGCGAGAGCATCGAATGCACACACTGCCTCTGTGTATAAACCACGCCAACAGTAATACTAAAAAAATCCCTGGAAATTCCGCGTTTGAACGGACAGTTCACTTCGAAAGAGTCTCTGGAGTGTGTACTGCGGTTGTTCATTGATCTGAAAAATTATCATCGACACCGAAAGTTAAGTCCTCAGGAAAGGTTTGGGGCATTGGGCCTATGCTCTGTATCAGTATTCGCCGAGCTGACCCAGGCATGTGAAAGCGCCAGACAACGAATTCAACTTGTCCGGGAAACCAAAACTCCATTGATGCTTGAGTCCTCAATCAAGATACCGTTATCTATGCTAAAAGAGTATGAACCGTCGTTTCTGATCGCCAATACCCACGCACAGATATTTGAAACCTACTAGAAGCTAAAGCAAGTACACTCTCCCTTCCCAGCATTTGTTCATTTCTTGATCGCACCGAAAAATACCTAGACGGGTAGTTGGAAAAGACATCACGGCTTCCATGCTAAAATCCAATACAGTTTGCCGGGTACCACCTGCGCAGACCTTACGCATAGCCCACTGACCGCTTTTCAGCCGCGATTGTCCAGCATTTTGTGTAAATTGCTTTACCAGGGCACAGAAAGCCGCTCGCAAGGGCTGGCGAAGCCGATCCGGGGTGGTACCCTGTCTCCACCCTACAAACAGACGCTCAATCTCCGGATGTGAAATAACAATTATCTGATATGGAAAACTCCCATGGAAAAAACAGGATGGGTCAATAGCGCAATCTCCCAGGCAGACACCTACTGGCAAAACGCCAGGGCCGACATCGAAGGCAAACAATTTAGCGATGTGTACGATAACGAGGGACTCCAGTATGTGGATCTGGTGATGGAGGGCGGGGGCATGCTGGGGATTGTCCTGGTAGGCTATACCTACATTCTGGAGAGGGCCGGTATTCGCTTTCGCAAAATCGCCGGGACTTCTGCAGGTGCCATCAATACACTGTTTCTGGCCGCCGCCGGCACACCCGATGTCAGCAAGAGTGCAGCGCTGCTGGACATTATGGGCAGCGCGGATTTTGCCAGTTTCGAGGATGGCGAACCCTTTGCCTGTAAAACCATACAGCGCCTGCTCAGGGGCAAGGGCCTGTTCGGCAGCCTGGTCCTGCATCCGTTGGATTCCCTGCGCACCTGTAGGCAGCTGCTGCGCCACAAGGGGCTCAACCCCGGCGACGCCTTTACCCGCTGGCTGCAGGAAGCGTTGCGTCAGTTGGGCATCACCAACACCGCGCAGCTCTCCCAGCGCATCAACCAGTTCCCGGCTCTGTACTACCGGGGCCATCCCGACAGCGAGGTGGCCAGTGCCGAAGTAGCACTGGTGGCAGCAGATATCACAACAGAAACGCGGGCGGTATTTCCGGCCAAAGCCCCCCTCTATTATGCCAATCCCGGCGCCGTCAACCCTGCCGAATATGTGCGCGCCTCCATGTCTGTGCCCGGTTTCTTCCAGCCCCACACGGTAAAAAACATCCCGCAGTTGCATGAGTGCACTTCCGTGGCGGAAAACTGGCACAAAATTAAAGGTATTCCTGAGCGGTTCTTCAAAAACGGCTTTCCCAGGGATGTCCAGTTTGTGGACGGCGGTCTGGTATCCAATTTTCCCTTTGACATCTTCCACAAGCCCAGCGGCATACCGAAACTGCCCACCTTCGGCATCAAACTGGAAGTGGATCACTACCAGCCAAAATCCAGCCGAGCCGGCCGCTTTACCATGGGGCTGATCAATACCTGCCGCAATATCCTCGACAGCCATATGCGCGCCCATCTCAATGCGGAGTATCATACCCTGGTCAAAGAGATTGCCATCGGGCCAATGGCGAGTGGCGAGTCTCCCCACTGGCTCGACTTCTCCATGCCCGAAAACCACTGTGAGCACCTGTTTTTATCCGGCGCAAAAGCGGCTACTGAATTCCTGGGCGGGGGCTTTGCTTGGGCGGATTACCTGCAGTTACGGCAACGGGAGACAGCAAAAACCGGCGAGAAACAACCCTAGGAGAAGCAAATCGGCTGCGTGTCGTCTGTTCATCAGCGGACACCATAGCGCAGCTTGTTTGTGAACCGTGGAAAAAGTTCGTTAGAAAGAGCGGCGACGATAATTGCGGTAATCGGCCCGCCAGAAATTGCGTGCCAGGGACCGTTCCAGGTTTTCTCCACTGACTTTTGGCGCAACCCCATCCAACTGGGCCTGAGCCGCAACAGCCCGGGCAATATGCTTGCTCAGCGCGCGGATAGTACTCAAATGCGGCAGCAGCGCACCCTCGCCGTGTTTGACCACCGGCGCCTGCTCGGCCAGGGCGTTGGATGCCGCCATCAACATGCCGTCGGTCACCTGCGTTGCACCGGCGGCAATCACGCCGAGACCAATGCCAGGGAAAATATAGACGTTATTGCATTGGGCCACAGCGATAGAATGCCCCCCTATTTCCACCGCCGCGAAAGGGCTGCCGGTTGCCACCAGGGCCTCGCCATTGGTCCAGGTATAAATCTCCGCGGGCGTCGCTTCGGCCCGGGAAGTGGGGTTGGATAACGGCATCACCAGGGGGCGGGGACAACTCCCGTGCAAAGCTTCGACCACCTGCTGGGTAAACAGCCCTCCCTGTCCCGAGACGCCTATCAGGATACTTGGGCCCACTTTGCCGATCAGGGTCTGCAGATCCCACTCCCGGGCCTCCGCATAGGCTTTCGGGTCCTGAGCCAACGCCGCCTGAAAGTCGTGCAACCCCTGCATGTCCGCAGTCACCAGTCCGTAGCGGTCGTACATAAAAATACGCGCGCGCGCTTGCGCATCGCTGAGGCCCGCCTGCACCATGGCACGCACGATCTGCTCGGCAATACCACAGCCCGCGGAACCGGCACCGACAATAACGGCGCGCTGGGCCGCAACGGATTCCTGCCAGACCTTGCAAGCCGCCAAAATGGTGCCCAGCGCCACCGATGCAGTACCCTGTATATCATCATTAAAACAGCACAGCTGTTCGCGATAACGGTGCAGCAGCGGCATGGCATTGGTCTGGGCAAAGTCCTCAAACTGCACCAGTACTTTTGGCCACCGGCGTTTTACCGCAGCGATAAACTGCTCGAGGAATGCATCGTAATCCTCCTGGCAAACCCGTTCATGTCGCCATCCCATATACATGGGATCACTCAGCAAGTTGCGGTTGTTGGTGCCCACATCCAGCGCCACAGGCAGGGTATAGGCGGGGCTGATGCCGGCACAGGCGGTATACAGGGACAACTTGCCGATAGGAATACCCATCCCACCGATACCCTGGTCACCGAGGCCCAAAATGCGTTCGCCATCGGTCACAACAATCACCTTGACGTTCTCCTTGGTGGCGCTGCGCAGCATATCGTCCATATACTCGCGATCCGGGTAGGAGATGAACAGGCCGCGGTGGTCGCGGTAAATATTGGAAAACTCCTCACAGGCGGCACCAACCGTGGGGGTATAAATGATCGGCAGCATTTCCTTGATATGGTGCTCAATCAGGTAAAAAAACAGGGTTTCGTTGTCATCCTGAATGGCCCTCAGGTAAATATGCTTGTCGAGGTCTGTCTTGCAATGCTGATACTGGTGATAAGCCCGGCGCGCCTGCTCTTCGATGGTCTCCACGGTGTTCGGCAGAAGTCCCGCCAGGTTGAACTCAAGGCGCTCTTCAAGCGTGAATGCACTGCCTTTGTTCAACAGCGGCATCTCCAGCAGGGAGGGCCCTGCGTGGGGAATATAAAGCGGACGCTTGTCGTGGTTGCTCATAGCGTGGTTTTTCCAATAGGCAAGTCAGGCGCCTGCGGTACGGGCCGAAGCCACAAAGCGGTGCAAATCCAGCAGATACACAGCATTTGCGATCGTGCAGGCACTTGTTATGTATCACTCTCTCTCAGTTTGCTGCGAACGGCCATTAAGGCAAAGCCCAATAGATTTAAGCCTTTCCATTTTTTGGGATTTTGACATTTGTCATCATCTTCAGCCAGACCTACGCCCCAAACCTTATCCACAGGGCTCGCTTCAACCAGCACCCGATCACCAGTATTCAATAAAAATTCTTTCAGCGCTTGGTTACCTTTAAATTTCGCCAAATTTGCCTGCACAACGATATCGAATTTTTTCTTATCCCAAAGCTCTTGATCAAATCCTTCAACCTGACGGCCAATTGCTTTAGCGGCACCTGGATCAGCCACGGCAAGGGAATTTTCTGCAGCGGAATTATCGCCAAACAGTTTTGCTTTTTCATACATCATGAAATGTTCGGCAGTGTGAAACCTGTTGCCGTCAGATTCAAAAGGTGATTCATACCACTGACTCAAACAAGACTTCGATATGCCTTTCTTCGGTTTCCTGTGTCCCCAGAAGAATAGGTACTTCACCTTATTTCCGCGATTGACATAATCAATCAGCTGCTCTGTATTCTTGATCGTCAATTCTTATCGGTTCCAATTACGGATTTCGCATAAGCTGATAGTATGAGCCCGGCAGAGGCCCAGAAATAATGGACAGAAGCCAGCACCGGTTACCGGCCATAGTAAGCCCCGGAAACACCAAACAATTCCGCAGGACTACCGACCATTGCAAGGGGCATGGCCGAACAACGGTAAGCTCCTGTCAATACTGTCACAAATCCCTGGCTCTGGGCCTGGGGTGCAAACCGATACGCCTCAATCGACAAATACCCGCGCATTGCGGAACAGGCGCATCCAACCGGAATCTTCCTGCCATTCATCCCGATGCCAGCTGTTACTGACCGTACGGGCAACGCGTTCCGGATGTGGCATCATAATGGTGACGCGACCATCCTCTGAACACAGGGCGGTAATACCATTGACCGAGCCATTGGGGTTGGCCGGATAAGTCTGGGCAATCTCGCCGTTGTTATTCAGGTAACGCATGGCGATGGTGTCGGAAGCTTCACACAGTTCCAGCGCCTGCTGGTTGGCAAATTCCACACGGCCTTCGCCGTGGGCAACAGCTACCGGCATGTAAGTGCCCGCCATGCCTTTAAACAGTACTGAAGGAGAGTCTTCAATTCCCACCAGGGCAAAGCGCGCCTCATACTGCTCGGACAGGTTGCGTACAAAGCGCGGCCAGTGGCCTGCTCCGGGGATCAATGCCTTGATCACGGAGAACATCTGGCAGCCGTTACACACCCCCAGGCCGAAGGTATCCGTGCGGTTGAAAAAACCTGCAAACTGGTCGCGGGCACGGTCGTTAAACAGGATGGTTTTGCCCCAGCCCTCACCGGCACCGAGTACGTCACCGTAAGAGAACCCACCACAGCCCACCAGGCCCTTGAACGCATCCAGCGCTACACGACCAGAGAGGATGTCGCTCATATGCACATCGACCGCACTGAAGCCGGCGCGGTGGAAAGCGTGCGCCATCTCCACCTGGCTGTTTACCCCCTGCTCGCGCAGTATTGCGACTTTCGGGCGAACACCTTTGGCTATATAAGGCGCGCTGATATCTTCGTTGATATCAAAGGTAAGATTGACTGACAGGCCCGGATCTTGCTGGGTAATTGCGGCAAATTCCTGCTCAGCGCAGTGGGCGTTATCACGCAGGGACTGGATACGGAAACTGGTTTCCGACCAGATCTGTTGCAGCTCGGCACGGGCGCGCCTGAAGATTTCAACCCCGTTATTGGTGATACACAGGTGCTCGCTGTGATTCAGGTAACCGATCTGGTGGGCGGGCACACCGACAGCGGCAAAGCGCTGCACCAGCATATCCGCCTCACAGGCGGGAACCTGTAACACGGCACCCAGCTCTTCACTGAACAGTGCGGCTACCGGATCTTCACCCAGTTCGTAGATTTCCACATCCATACCCACCCGGCCGGCAAAGCCCATTTCCGCCAGGGTGGTGAAAAGACCCCCATCGGCGCGGTCGTGGTAGGCCATGATCAGGCCTTCCTGCAGAGCCTGCTGTACCACCTCGAAGAAACTTTTCAGTTTTCCGGCGTCGTCCAGATCGGCAGGTTCGTCACCCAGTTCGTTATAGACCTGCGCCAGGCAGGAGCCGCCCAGGCGGTTTTTACCCGCCCCCAGGTCGATCAACAGTAGCTCGCTATCGCCCTTGTCAGTGCGCAGCTGTGGCGTCACCGTTTTGCGCACATCGGTCACCGGGGTAAAGGCGGAGATTACCAGAGACAGCGGTGCAGTCACCGCTTTCTGCTCGCCTTCGTCCTCCCAGGCGGTGCGCATGGACATGGAATCCTTGCCCACCGGAATGGTAATGCCCAGCACCGGGCACAGCTCCATGCCCACCGCCTCCACGGTGCGGTAGAGTTTTTCCTCTTCGCCCGGGTGGCCCGCGGCACACATCCAGTTGGCGGAGAGTTTGATATCGGAGAGCTGCCTCACCGGGGTACAGGCGATATTGGTGATCGCTTCCCCCACCGCCAGGCGACCGGAAGCGGGGGCATCCAACAGGGCCACAGGTGTGCGCTCCCCCATGGACATGGCCTCACCGGCATAGCTGTCGTAGGCGACGGTGGTCACGGCACAATCCGCTACCGGCACCTGCCAGGGGCCGACCATCTGATCGCGGGATACCTGGCCGGTGACAGAGCGGTCGCCAATGGTGATCAGAAAACTCTTGCTCGCCACAGTGGGCAGGCGCAGCACCCGTTCGGCGGCTGTCTTGAGGTCGATATCCGCAGTGGAAAACGCCCTGGTGTCAACCGCATGTGTTTCCGCCTTGCGGTGCATGCGCGGCGGTTTGCCGAACAGCACAGACATCGGCAGGTCCACCGGCCTGGACTCAAACCTGGTGTCGTTCAGCAGCAGGTGCTTGTCTGCAGTCGCCTCACCCACAACGGCAAAAGGTGCGCGTTCGCGCACACAGATTTCTTTAAAGCACAGCAGGTCTTCCGGCATCACAGCCAGTACATAGCGCTCCTGGGACTCATTGCACCAGATTTCCAGCGGGCTCATGCCCGGCTCATCACAAGGAATCTTGCGCAACTCAAAATTACCGCCGGTGCCGCCGTCTTTAACCAGTTCGGGGAAGGCATTGGACAGGCCGCCCGCGCCCACATCGTGAATAAAAGCAATGGGATTTTTCTCACCCAACTGCCAGCACTGGTCGATCACCTCCTGGCAGCGGCGCTCGATTTCTGGGTTTTGACGCTGTACAGAAGCAAAATCCAGATCCTCGGAGCTGGAACCACTGGCCATACTGGAGGCGGCACCGCCACCGAGGCCGATCAACATGGCCGGACCACCCAGCACAACCAGCTTGGCACCTGGGGAAAACTCGGGCTTGTCGATATGCTCTGCGCGGATATTCCCGTAGCCACCGGCGAGCATAATCGGCTTGTGGTAGCCGCGGCGCTCACCGCCAAAGTGCTCCTCAAAGGTGCGGAAGTAACCACAGATATTTGGGCGTCCAAACTCGTTGTTGAACGCAGCGCCACCAATGGGGCCTTCGATCATAATATCCAGAGCGGTCACGATACGCTCGGGCTTGCCGTAATTGGATTCCCAGGGCTGCTCCCAACCGGGGATCTGCAGATTGGAAACTGTGAAGCCGGTCAGGCCCACTTTTGGCTTGGAGCCGCGACCCACCGCGCCCTCATCACGGATTTCCCCACCGGCACCGGTGCCGGCGCCGGGAAACGGCGCGATCGCAGTGGGATGGTTGTGGGTCTCCACCTTCATCAACAGATGGATGGCTTCGTGACTGAAGCTGTATTCCCTACTGACCGGGTCCGGGTAAAAGCGTCCGCCCACACTGCCAGTCACAACCGCGGCGTTGTCCGCATAGGCCGACAATACATTGTCACCGCCCTTTTGATAGGTGTTCTTGATCATGCCAAACAGGGAGTGCGGCATCTCCTCGCCGTCGATGGTCCAGGAGGCATTGAAGATCTTATGGCGGCAGTGCTCGGAGTTCGCCTGGGCAAACATCATCAACTCCACATCGGTGGGATTGCGCTCCAGCGTCTGGAAACTGGCGAGCAGGTAATCCATTTCGTCCTCGGCAAGGGCCAGACCCAGGGTGACGTTGGCATCCTCCAGCGCCTCGCGGCCACCATCGAGGATATCCACACCGCGTAGCGGACGGGGTGCCTCTTCTACAAACAGCTGCTCCGCCTGTTCAAAATCCGTAAACGCCACCTCAACCATGCGGTCGTACAATTGCGATGCCAGGGCCTGGCGTTCAGCTTCGGTTAATGCCACGCCGCTAAGGTAATAGGCGATCCCCCGCTCCAGGCGGTGGATTTTTGCCAGACCGGTATTGTGGGCGATATCGGTGGCCTTGGAGGACCAGGGGGAGATCGTGCCCAGGCGCGGCAGCACCAGGATCAACTCGCCAGTAGGTTCGCGCTTTTCCTCTGTCGGACCATACTGGAGCAGCCGCTCGAGCAGCGCGCTCTCCCTGTTATCCAGTGATTCACTATCGGCAAAGTGCACAAACTCGGCGTAGAGATCCTCAATCGTAGGTTGCAGTGCACGGAGCTGATTGAGCAGTTTTTTTCGGCGGAATGTCGACAGTGCGGGAGCACCACGCAGAACTAGCATGCGGGAGTTTGCCTCTTGTCTGTATGAGAAAAATAGCGTGAAAGAAAGAGCGCACAAGGCCCCGGAAATTTGAGAGGCGCAATTGTACCTGAAGCATCGCCGCTCCAACACACCTGTCCGACACCTGGAGACACATGAACTAATTCGCCATCAAGGTATTCAAAAGGTAGATAGCATTTTTCGCCAGAGTCTTCTTTTTTGCATCGGGGGCAAGCATTGCGTACACAAGTCTTCGCAGGCTTTCAAGCGCACAGATCACAGGGCTCAAAAGCCAAATTGGTCAGCCTGTCGCCAAATCATGTAAAATTGATGGCATGAGACAGCGTTGGCCACACAAGTCCTGGCCGCAACACTGGCATCAGATCCCGGGCATAACAGCGATAACACCAACGGACGAGCTAGAGGGGACAGCCTATGATGATGACAAGCCGCCTGCTGCGCTATGTCCGCCGCCTGTTGAAAGGGCTGGCCCTCTTTTGCTGTGCCGCACTGCTGGTCGCCAGCAAGGCGCCGGATACCCTGGAGCGCATCCGGACCTCAGGGGAGCTGGTTGTGCTTTCCCAGAACGGGCCCACCACCTATTACGAGGATGCCTCCGGCAACCCCACCGGTTTTGAGCACGGCATGCTGCGCGCTTTTGCCGAGGAAATCGGTGTCAAGCTGGTCATCCGCGATGTACACGACCTGGACGAGTTGTTCGAGCGCCTGCGCGATCCCGCCGAGGGCGCCCACTTTGCCGCCGCCGGCCTCACCGTGACTCCCCAGCGCCGCGAACAGGTACGCTTCTCCCCGTCCTATTTTGAGATCCGCCAACAGATTATTTACCGCGTGGGCGAGGCGCGTCCGCGCAAAATCAGCGACCTCGCTGACAAGACTGTCGCGGTGATCGCCGGCAGTGCCCACGCGGAGGAATTGAACAAGCTCTCCAAGCGTTATCCAGAGCTGCACTGGGAGGCCATCTCCGATGTGGACACCATGGAACTGGTGGAAATGGTTCAGCAGGGCAAGTACAACTACGCCGTAGTGGATTCCAACGCCTACGCGGTGCACCGCGGCCTCTACCCGAATACCGCGGTCGCGTTCAATCTCACCCAGTTCCAACCGGTGGCCTGGGCGTTTCCCAAGAGCAGCGACGACAGCCTGTATCACCTCGCGCGCCTGTTTATGCTGCGCGCCAATACCAATGGCATGGTTGCACAACTGCGCGAGGAATTCTTCGGGCACGTCAGCGGCTTGAATGTCGGCGGCGCCCAGGCATTCGCCAGGCGCAGCCGCGAGCGCCTGCCCCAGTGGCAGGGCACCATGCAGAAAGTTGCCGATCAGTACCAGTTGGACTGGCATCTGCTGGCGGCACTCAGTTACCAGGAGTCCTACTGGAACCCCCGTGCCCGTTCCCGCACCGGTGTGCGTGGACTGATGATGCTGACCCTGGATACGGCAAAGGAACTGGGGGTCAACCGCCTCAATCCGGCGGAGAGTATTGAAGGTGGCGCCCGCTATATCGTACAGATCCGCAACAAGCTGCCAGAACGTATTCGTGAACCCGATAGAACCTGGATGGCACTGGCGGCCTATAACGTTGGCTACGGCCACCTGGAAGATGCCCGTGTGCTCACCGAGCGCATGGGCGGCAACCCGGACCGCTGGCCCGATGTGCGCGATCACCTGCCCCTGCTGGCCAAGCGCCAGTACTACAAAACCACCAGGCACGGCTATGCCCGGGGCTGGGAGCCGGTGACCTATGTACAGAATATCCGCCACTACCAGGCACTGCTGAACTGGAGCAGCCGTATCGAGGAGCAGCGCCTGGCGGCCGCTGGCGATGAAAACCCCACGGTGCTCGCCGATGGCAGCGCGGTAGAGGCCGAGAGCGGTACAGCCCCGGCACTCTAGCCTACATCGACAGATTCCCGCCAGGCCTGCGGCAGTGCGGTTAAATCCCCGGGCTCATCGATATCCGTCAGTGCCTCCAGGCGCTGGCAGTGCATTCCACACTCCCACAATCGGTCCAGCGTCTGCTGCGCCACCTCTGCGGTACTCCAGTGGATGTCTTCAAACAGCCGCGCCTGTACCTCTTTGAGTCCCAGTAATGCGTAACCGCCATCTTTTGCCGGGTACATTACCGCATCGGATCTCTGCAGGACCTCCGCCGCGGTATGCAGACGCTGCGCGGTGAGTGCCGGGCAGTCGGTGCCCAGCAGCAAAAGCCCCTGCCCCAGCGCCCGCGCGTTTCTGCTGGCATGCCACAGGCGCTGGCCGAGATCCCCCTGCGACTGCCCGTAAAGACTGATACCGGGCGACAGCGGGAAATCCCGCCAGTAGGCGTGCGAGGGGTCCGGCACCACATGCAATTCCACAGGCCCCAGGTCCGCCCGCACACAGGCTTCCAGAGTATGGTGCAGCAGTCTCTCCGCCAGTGCAGCAGCACCGCGCTCACCCAGTGCGGGAATCAAACGGGTTTTGGCATAGCCGCTTAATGGCGCCTTGGCCATCACAACCAGGCGCAGTGTGTGGTGGGTAACACTACTCATAACGCTTCGCCAAAGAGGCCGCAGGCACACCGCGCCAGTAGTCAAAGCGCAAACGCCACATCAGCAGCACAGTGCGCAGAACACCAAACTTCTGCCAGCGACGCCCGGAGGTGGTGCTGCGCTGGTGCAGACAAAACGGCCGCGCCACCTTCAGCAGCCGCCGGCTCAATTCGATATCCTCCATCAGAGGCTGCCGGGCATAGCTGCCCAGGCGCTCGAACAGTGCGCGGCGTACAAAGATTGCCTGATCGCCTGTGGCAATGCCGCTCAGACGCGAACGCCAGTTGATCAAGGTGGCAATCAAGGGAAACCAGACACTGTCGCCGCGAATACGGATATCGAAGCGCCCCCACTGTGCCCCCTGTAGCGCAGCCGCAGCAATCGCATCCAGAGCCCCCCGGGGCAAACGGGTATCCGCGTGCAGAAACAGCAGCCAGTGCCCGCATGCCGCAGCCGCACCGGCGTTCATCTGTGCGGCCCGGCCGCGCTCTGACACAATTACCGGAAAGCCCGCGGCAGTGGCAATCTCCACACTGTTGTCGCTACTGCCGCCATCGACCAGAATAATTTCGCAACTGCCGGGGGTTTGCAGCTCCCGCAACTGCACCGCGAGTTCCGGCAGCTGCTCCCGTTCATTCAGCAGCGGAACAACAACACTGTACTGCACTAACCCCGCCTCCACCGGTGAAACAGTTTCAGCCAGCGCAACGCCCACTCCGGGGCATGCGCCCGTTTCCAGTTCCCGGCGACAAATTTATTCGCCTCTGCCATCGTGGGGTAGGTATGAATAGTGGATAAAATTTTGTTCAGGCCCAGTCCATGCTTCATCGCAATAATAAACTCCGCGATCAGCTCCGCCGCATTTTCGCCCACAATGGAAACGCCGAGAATTGTATCCTTGCCCGGTACCGTGAGTACTTTCACAAAGCCCTGTGCGGCACCGTCGACTATGGCGCGATCCAGGTCGTCGAGAGCGTAGCGGGTAACCTCATAGGCGATACCCTGTTCACTGGCCATGCCCTCGCTGAGCCCCACACTGGCCACCTCCGGATCGATGAAGGTTGCACGGGGAACCAGGGAGTAATCCACCGGGAATTTTTTTATATCCCCAAAGAGGCCATTCACGGCGGCATACCAGGCCTGGTGCGAGGCCATATGGGTAAACTGGTAGGGACCCACAACATCGCCGGCGGCGAGAATATGGGGATAGCGGGTACGCAGGTAGGCATCCGCCTCCAACTTACCGCCCTGCACCAGGCCCAATGACTCAAGCCCAAATCCCTGGGTCCGGGCACGCCTGCCCAGAGCCAGGATCACCTCGTCAAATGTGACCTGTGTTTCACCCTCTGCATTGCGCAGACGCAGGGCGCCGCCTATGCGGTTTGGCTTACCGATAAAAGCCAGGGCCTCGTGCCCGGTGAGCAGGTTTACGCCCTCGGACTCAAGGGCGCGTGAAAGGGCTTCGGATACCTCCTGATCCTCTCGTGGCAGCAGGCGGCTCTCTTTCTCCACCAGTGTGACATCCGATCCCAGTCTCACAAATGCCTGGGCCAACTCGCAGCCAATGCTGCCCCCACCCAGCAGCAACAGCCTGCGCGGCACCTGGTCCAGCTTTGCGCACCGGTCCCAAAGGGTTTCACTGGTCAGGTAGTGCACATTTTCCAGACCGGGCAATGGCGGCACTATGGGTTCGGCACCGGTAGCGAGTACAATTGCCCGTGCGCTGAGCGTTCGCTCCCCGCCGCTGTTCAGCGCAATGGTGACTGTCCAGGGATCCACAAGGCGCGCCTGCCCCTGGACAACCTCCACCCCCAACTCGGTGTATCGCTCCACACTGTCGTGAGGGGCAATCCGCTCAATAGAGGCGCGCACATGGCGCATAACGCCGGGAAAGTCGACTCCCGGCTCGGCGACACAGATCCCGAATTGATCGGCCCGGCGCGTCCAGTGGGCGATACGGGCACACTGGATAAGCGCCTTGCTGGGCACACAGCCGGTATTCAGGCAGTCACCCCCCATATTCCCCGCTTCTATTAAAGTCACTTCGGCCTTTACCGCAGCCGAGATATAGGCGCTAACCAGCCCCGCAGCACCGGCACCAATAACAATTAGATTGCGGTCGAATTTCTTGGGTTTACTCATTGCAAAGACTCATTTGGCAGCGCGGCGGCGCTTCACCCAGTTGAGGATATATTTTGCCAGCAGTGGAAATACCCCCAGCAGGGCAAAGGACAGCAACAGTGCCGGGGAGGCAATATCCTTCAGGTTATCAATCCTTGCCAACTGGGTACCTGCATTCACATAGACAATAGTGGCGGCCAGCATGCCCAGCTGGCTCACCCAGTAAAAGGTCCATACCCGGATATGGGTAAGGCCCATCAGGATATTGATCAGGACAAAGGGGAAAACCGGTACCAGGCGCAGCGCGAACAGGTAAAAAGCCCCTTCGCGCTCTATACCCTCATTCACCATTTTCAGCCGCATGGCAAAACGCTCCTGCACATAGTCACGCAGCAGATAACGGGCCACCAGGAAAGCCAGGGTTGCGCCGATACTGGAAGAGAAAGAAACAATGATCGTGCCCCAATACAAACCGAATACCGCGCCCGCGGCAATGGTGAGAATGGCAGCGCCGGGGAGAGACAAACCGGTTACCAGAATATAAAACAGCGCAAACAGTAGCCCCACCAGCAGTGGCGAGGCGTCTTTCCACTGCATGAATTTATCCGTTCCCTCCTGCAGCTTATCCAGCATCAGCCACTGGTCCAGATCGAACGCATAAAAGGCAATCACCAGCACCAGTATCGCAGACACCAGCAGGATTCTTTTGCCCATAACCCTTCGCTCCTCTGTTCAGGGTTCGATTTCCCTGTCTCTTTCAGTTTCCGCAAGCCCCCTAGAGGGCACCACCACAACTGCTGCCCTGCCCCGCCGTGCAACCGTAACAGTGATCGGCCACACAAATGGAAAGATCCTGCAAATCGTGCCTGAGCAAATCGCGCAGGTGTAAACGGCCCGGTACCGGGATATTCAATTGCTGGTTAAAATCGCAGTCGTATAAATTGCCCTGCCAATCGACGCTGACCAGGGTGCGACACATAACGCCCTCGAGGTTGGCGGAACTGTAACTGTCCTTGAGCAGCGCCATATACTTCTGAAACTGGCCCTTGGACACCAGCATAGAGCCAAAACGCTTGATCGGCATATTGGCCAGGGCAAACAGGTTGTTAAACGCGATATCAAAATGCGCGGCCAGTTCCCTGCGGTAGTCCGCTTCCAGGGCGGTCTGTTCCGGAGGCAAAGAGGCTCCCTGCGGGTTGTAAACCAGATTGAGCCGCAGGCCGGTTTCCGGCTTGCCGTACCCCAGTGCATTCAGTTGCTGCAATGCGCGAATGCTTTTATCGAAAACCCCCTTGCCCCGTTGCTTATCCACATTCTCCATGGAGTAGCACGGCAGTGAAGCGACCACCTCCACCTGGTGTTGCGCGAGAAATTCTGCGGTATCCTCCTGACCCGGCTCGAACAGCACCGTGAGGTTACAGCGGTCTATCACCTGTACATCCTGCCCGCGGGCAGCCTGCACCAGTGGCCTGAAGCCCCGGTGCAGCTCCGGCGCGCCACCGGTGATATCCAGGGTGCTGACACCCCGCACTTGCATCACCTCCAGCAACAGGGCCAGGTTTTCTTCAGACATCATCTCTGTGCGCTTGGGGCCCGCATTCACATGACAGTGCACACAGCTCTGGTTGCAGCGATAACCGATATTCACCTGCAGGGTTTGTATTTTTTCGCGACGAATGGCCGGGAAATCCGATAATTCCAACAGCGGTAGTGTTTCGTGCATACGCCTCAGCGCTCCACTTCTTCAGGCACCGGTTCTGTCGGAGCAAGCAATGGCTTTATTACAGCGAGGGTGTCTTTGGGCAGAGCCTCCAGGGGCGTCACCAGACCACTTTCCAGCGCGGAGTGTGCAAAAGAGTGTGGCTGTTCCTCACCCAGCAGGCGGATCGCCTCTGCAGCGATCTGCTGGGCACGGGCGGCATTTTGCTGCAGATTGGCAATGGCCACCGCTGCAGTTACCGCTGCTTCACGGGGATGCCAGCAATCATAGTCGGTGGCCATGGCCAGGGTGGCATAGGCAATCTGCGCCTCTCTTGCCAGCTTCGCCTCCGGCATATTGGTCATACCGATCACGGAGGCCCCCATACTGCGATACCAATGGGATTCCGCGCGGCTGGAGAATTGGGGACCCTCGATACAGACATAGCTGCCCTGTCTGTGCAGGCGGATGGGCTGATCCGCCTGCGTGCGCTCAAAAGCTTGTGCCAGACAGCGTGCCACTGACGGGCACACCGGGTCCGCCATGGCGACATGGGCCACGGCACCACCACCGAAAAAGGTGCTGTCACGCTTGCGCGTCATATCGATAAACTGATCCGGAATCAGCATATCCAGCGGTCGCACTTCCTCGCGCAGGGAGCCCACAGCGGAGAGCGACAGGATATAGCGCACACCCAACTGGCGCAGGGCGTGAATATTGGCCCTGTAGGGCACTTCGCCGGGGATCAGGCGGTGGCCGCGCCCATGGCGGGCCAGGAAGGCAACGGGGATGCCCTGTAGTTTTCCCCAGACAATCGTGTCCGAAGGCGCGCCGAAAGGGGTATCTATCCGCAGCGCCTCTACCTCACTCAGCCCCGGCATCTCGTAAAGACCGCTGCCCCCGATAACGCCAATCAGTGCTCTGGCCATATCCGCTCCTAAACAGTTGGTTTTTCCGCAGTATAGGAGTAGCCGCACGCCGTGTATATCACTGACAGGTAAACAAAAATCAGGCCCTCACAGATATCTGGCAAGGTGGCAATCCTGGGGATCAAGGTGTTGGGCTACCCAATCCTTCCCAATGAGGACACTCAAGAAGCCAGAGCCAATCAGATAATTATCTATTGTATACAGACTGATGCATCAGCTATATTTACCCGGATAAAAATATTTAGCCTGGGTAAATATGGAGAAATACGATGGCCACCGACTATATCGCTATCGACCAGCTAAGGGTCATCGCGCGGGGAACACTGGAGGCGATTGCGCACCAAGTAAAAGACATGGGGGCGGCTCATGAACCCATTGTCTTTGAATCTGAAAGTTGTAAACGGGTTGAGGTGGATTGGCACGGTGATACAGAGGAAGTACTGGCCAGGCTAACAGCTGATACGCACACCCCAAAAACCAGGCGCGGACGGCCCAAATTAGGGGTTATCCCCAAAGAGGTTACACTGCTTCCCCGCCATTGGGAGTGGCTGGGCCAGCAGCCCGGCGGTGCCTCTGTCACTCTTCGCAGGCTGGTGGAGCAGGCGCAAAAACAGGTTTCCCTCGAAGAACGTATCACCACAAAACAACAACAACTGGATGGATTGATGCTGTTGGTTGCAGGAGATGCTCCTGGCTTCGAGGAGGCCAGCCGCGCCCTGGTCAGAAACAGCAAAATCAGTTTTGAAAAAGCCATCCATTCCTGGCCGGATGACCTCAAACAGATTTTGCTAGCCAAATTTAACGAAATCGCGGAAATGCACAGCGGTAATTTATAAAACAGATTTACCATGACTCAACAACCCGGCAATATTTTTGTGAGCGGTGCCTTGCTGCCGGTTTTCTTCCAGACGGCTGCGTCTGGCTTAAAGCGATAGGCTCAATGACCATGCACCCGAAAGACATTGGTAGAGCGTACGACAAAATTACCCACCTTTGGGAGAACGGGAACTTCAATAGGAAAAATGGAATCGATGCGCATAAAAGAGCCTTGGCATTCGTCAACAATAAGGGCAAAGCCCTTGACGTTGGCTGCGGCTCTACTGGCCGATTCATTGATCTTCTGTTAAGTGAGGGGTTTACGCCAGAGGGCGTCGATGTCTCTGCGGAAATGATTCGCTTGGCCAGGCGTCGCCATCCGGGAGTGGTTTTTCATCACCGGGATATCTGTGAATGGTGTATAGAAGACAAATATGACTTTATCACGGCCTGGGATAGTATTTGGCACATCCCCCTGCAACAGCAGGCAACTGTTTTGGCTAAACTGGTTTTCAGCCTGAACAAAGGTGGCGTGCTGATTTTCACTTTCGGCGGTACAGATGAGAAAAGTGACCACACCGATGACTCTATGGGACCAGAAGTTTACTACGCGACCCTGGGAACAAATGGCTTCCTTACAGTATTAATCAGCCTGGGTTGCCTCTGCAGGCACCTGGAGTACAGCCAGCATCCTGAATCACACACCTACCTGATTGTGCAAAAAGCCTAGGCGGGTAAAAGTGGGTCGGCCTACGGCGATTCTCTAAAACACCCCCTGGATTGCCCGGAAATGGATTGCTGATACCCAGATGTATGGCAAAGGGACTCTCCAGCCAGTAGAAAACTGCATTAAGTGTCGCCTAAAACTTCTACTCGATTGAATTCCTTGCAAAAAGCGCATACCGTAGGCCTGCTACTCTAGCGCCCAGCCGCCTCAATGGCGCAAGGCCTCAACGGTACAAGAAAAGAAGAATAAATAAGCAATACCGCAACCATCATGCTTCTCCCCGCGAGGCACCCCATATCGGGGGCGTCCGCAGGTATTCTAGACACAAATAAACGAACAAAGAAGGA
This sequence comes from Microbulbifer sp. MI-G, assembly GCF_030440425.1. Classification (NCBI taxonomy): domain Bacteria; kingdom Pseudomonadati; phylum Pseudomonadota; class Gammaproteobacteria; order Cellvibrionales; family Microbulbiferaceae; genus Microbulbifer; species Microbulbifer spongiae. The sequence continues at coordinate 1,803,111 of NZ_CP098023.1, read as the reverse complement.
CCGCATCATGACCGCGTAAATGAGAGAAAAACGCCACCCCCCGGTGCAGGAACACCGAGGAATGGCTAACCCCAATAGATAAATAACCTATCTAGCGAGGCTGTCTTGAATGATACGCCATACACTCGTTCGTCTTCAATAAAGGTCTCCCTGAAGGCGCATTTTCCGAGTCACTCCGGCACCTGGCGGCGGAGTGTGCTGTGGCGTTGCGTGATGATTGGTGTGGTCTTTTACTTCAGCCGCGCACCGCCTCCCTGGTTGCGCACCCTGCAATTTTCCCTTTACTTTTTTCCCACAAGGATCACGCCTGCGGCGAGAGAAACAGCGCTATGGGCTTTTGCCCGGCGTTTCTGTCACAGGCAACATAAGGAGCCTATTCAAGATGCCTATATTACCCTGTCGATTATTTCAGCCAGTGGAGCTGGGGGATTATTTTACCTTTACACTGGTCGCCATCAAAGAGAACGCGGTTGACCTGCATATTGCGCCCGGCAGGGGCAACCGGGTGATGCGCGCCGTGCGCCTCCTGCAATGGTTGGATGAGACCTGGGGGCTGGACGAAGCCCCTGCACTGGAGGAGGGCCCAATCGATCAGCCTCCAGCCATCATCAGGCCATTCAAACCGCCACCCAATAAAAAGACGTAGCGTTGCAAGGCGCAGCGGGCGCCCCAAAGGTCTGTGCGGTCTCAAGAAGCCCCACCAGCGCTTACCTTCTCGTACTATCCCTGCGGGGCGGTAAGCGCGATGGTGCATGTTCTTCGACTCTTCAGCACCCCACCTGGTATAAGCAGCCCGGCATTTTTTAATAGAAGGCCCTGCCGCATAGAGAGACAGACCGCCGAATCCGATTCAAAACCGAAACCTGACACTGTCACAACTGACGATCCACTGCCCAGATCGCCGGGAGAAATCTATACGGCCATATGACTGAGAGGGCGTTTTATACCCTTGCTCAGGCAGATCCTGAAGACCGCCACAGGCAGCCCAGCAGCGAATGAGAAATTAACGGGATTTAAACAGTAAAATTCTTCCATTCCCTGAATCAGTAATAAATAACGTATGCTTATAAGCAAAAATTCCAGTCGGTGATTTGAAGATGGGCCCCTGTGAATACAGGAGTGTAACCAGCATCCGGCTGCCTTTGTCAGGCCCGATTGAATAAAGCGCTTATCCTCCGGTTCCGGTGACTTCGCAAAAAAAAGCCGCTTCGGATGAAACGGCTTTTTCGCTGGTGGGGAATTACCCGGTGGTTATTACCAGCCAGCAATTTCCTTCAGAGCGCTGCCAATATCCGCCAGGGAGCGCACGGTTTTTACACCGGCATCTTCCAGAGCGGCAAACTTCTCATCCGCAGTGCCTTTGCCCCCGGAGATAATCGCACCGGCGTGGCCCATGCGCTTGCCCGGAGGCGCGGTTACCCCGGCGATGTAGGAAACCACCGGCTTGCTGACATTGTCCTTGATGTAAGCCGCCGCTTCCTCTTCAGCGGTGCCTCCGATCTCACCGATCATCACAATCGCTTCGGTCTGCGGGTCATTCTGGAACATCTCCAGGATGTCGATAAAGTTGGAGCCGGGGATGGGATCGCCGCCGATGCCCACACAGGTGGACTGGCCGAATCCGTAGTCGGTGGTTTGCTTGACCGCTTCATAGGTCAGGGTTCCGGAGCGGGAAACAATACCCACCTTGCCGGGCTTGTGGATATGGCCCGGCATAATGCCGATCTTGCACTCGCCCGGCGTGATGACACCCGGGCAGTTGGGGCCGATCAGGCGCACACCCAGCTCGTCGCACTTCACTTTGGCATCGAGCATATCCAGCGTCGGGATGCCTTCGGTGATACAGACAATCAGTTTGATTCCAGCGTTGGCGGCTTCCAGGATGGAATCCTTACAGAAAGGCGCAGGGACGTAGATCACGGAAGCTTCGGCACCGGTCTCTGCCACCGCTTCTTTCACGGTGTTGAATACCGGCAGGCCCAGGTGAGTCTGGCCACCCTTACCCGGAGTCACACCACCCACCATTTTGGTGCCGTACGCAATCGCCTGCTCGGAGTGGAAAGTCCCCTGGGAACCGGTGAAGCCCTGGCAGATGACTTTGGTATCTTTGTTAATCAGTACTGACATGATTATTTACCCTCCGCAGCGTTGACCACTTGTTGAGCCGCATCGGTCAGGCTGGTGGCCGCGATAATATTCAGGCCACTGTCGCTCAACACCTTGGCACCCAGGTCTGCGTTGTTCCCTTCCAAACGCACTACCACCGGTACCTGTACGCCGACTTCTTTCACTGCACCAACCACGCCTTCGGCGATCATGTCACAGCGAACGATACCGCCGAAGATATTGATCAGCACCGCTTTTACATTCTCGTCGGACAGAATGATCTTGAACGCCTCGACAACCCGCTCTTTGGTGGCACCACCGCCAACATCGAGGAAATTGGCCGGTCTGCCGCCGTACAGATTGACAATATCCATGGTGCCCATGGCCAGACCCGCACCGTTGACCATACAGCCGATATTGCCATCGAGGGCCACATAGTTCAGGTCCCACTTGGCCGCGTGCGCTTCACGTGGATCGTCCTGAGACGGATCGTGCATTTCGCGCAAATCCTCGTGGCGGTACAGGGCGTTTCCGTCGATCACCACCTTGGCGTCCAGGCAGTGCAGGTTGCCTTCGGTGATAATCACCAGCGGATTGATTTCCAGCAGGGCCAGATCTTTTTCCTGGAACATTTTCGCCAGACCCAGGAAAATCTTGGTGAACTGCTTGACCTGGGTCGGGTTCAGGCCCAGTTTAAAAGCCAGCTCCCGCGCCTGGTACGGCTGGGCGCCCACCAGCGGATCAATAGTTGCTTTCAGGATTTTTTCCGGAGTCTCTTCCGCGACCTTCTCAATTTCAACGCCGCCTTCGGTGGACGCCATAAAAACAATGCGCCGGGTGGAGCGATCCACAACAGCGCCCAGGTACAGTTCTTGATCGATATCGGTGCAGCTCTCAACCAGAATGCGGGATACCGGCTGGCCGTTTTCGTCCGTCTGGTAAGTGACCAGGCGTTTGCCCAGCCACTGTTGGGCAAACGCCTCGATTTCCGCCTTGGAGTCCACCAGCTTTACACCGCCCGCTTTGCCGCGGCCCCCCGCGTGTACCTGGGCCTTAACCACCCACTTATCACCGCCAATCTCGTCAGCCGCCGCTACAGCCGCTGCCGGGGTTTCCGCCGCAATGCCTTTGGAAACCGGCAATCCGTATGCCGCAAACAGTTGTTTGCCCTGATACTCATGCAAGTTCATAGTCAATACCAATTCACATTTCACATGTGTTTATTAATTGCAGATTACTCTGCACCTGAAGACAAAATTCAACCTTTACATCGCTGCAAATTTTGAATTCCGCAAATGAAACCGGGGCAGCCTCTTAACTTTTAATTGGCTGCCCCGCGATCGAACATTGCGCTTACTTGCGCCTTTTGCGGTTTACGGCGTGAATCGCATGGCCATTCACACCAAGGGCCGCTTCCTTCACGGCCTCGGAAAGGGTCGGGTGCGCAAATACGGTCATGCCGATATCCTCGGCACTGGAACCGAATTCCATCGCAATTGCCACCTGCTGCACCAGATCCGCAGCGGACGGGCCGACAATATGGGCACCCAATACGCGATCAGTTTCCCCGTGAGCGATGATTTTTACCAGGCCCTGAGCGTCATTGGCTGCCATGGCACGGCCGTTGATCACAAACGGGAAGCTGCCCACGTTGTAGGGTTCGCCATCGGCCTTCACCTGCTCTTCAGTACGGCCAACCGAGGCGATTTCCGGGTGGGTATAAATTACATTGGGGATCACATCATAGTTCATCATGGGCTTCTGGCCGGCGATGCGCTCGGCAACCACAACCCCTTCCTCAGAGGCCTTGTGTGCAAGCATGGGGCCGCGCACCACATCGCCAACCGCCCAGACGCCCGGTGCGGAAGTCATGCACAGATCGTTGACGTAGATAGATCCACGTTCGTCCATCTTTACACCGGCATCTTCGGCCAGCAGGCCTTCGGTATAGGGGCGACGACCGACGCAAACAATCAGTTTGTCGAAGGTTTCGCGGTGCTCCTTACCGTCTTTATCCTGGTAAGTAACAGTCACTGCACCGCCCTGCACCTCGGAGCCGGTAACACGGCAGGCAAGACGGATATCCAGGCCCTGCCGCTTGAGAATCTTGTGGGATTCTTTCGCAATCTGCTGGTCCATGATTGGCAGGAATGTGTCTAGCGCCTCCAGAACCACAACGTCGGAACCCAGACGGCTCCAGACGGAACCCAGCTCCAGACCGATCACACCGGAACCGATGACACCCAGGCGCTTGGGCACCTCAGTGAATTCCAAAGCGCCGGTGGAGTCGACTATGATTGTGTTGTCTACCGGGGCGGGCGGAATATTGACCGGTACAGAACCGGAAGCCAAAATGACGTTTTCGGCTTCGTAGACATTGGTGTTGCCTTCGTCGTCGGTCACTTCCACTTTTTTGTTGGCCAGCAGTTTACCGGTACCAAAGATAGAGGTCACCTTGTTGGCGGTAAACAGGCCGGCCACACCACCGGTCAGCTTTTTGACGATCTCTTCCTTGCGCTCGATCATCTTGCTGACATCCATCTCGACCTTGCCAACCGAAATGCCGTGCACACCGAGCGCATCCTTGGCCTCGTGATATTTCCACGAGCTGTCCAGCAGTGCCTTTGACGGGATACACCCCACATTCAGGCAGGTGCCCCCGTTTACGTTTTTCCCCTCCCTGTTCTTCCACTTCTCAATACAGGCGGTTTTCAGACCCAGTTGAGCGGCACGGATGGCAGCGACATAACCACCGGGACCAGAGCCAATTACGATTACGTCAAATTTTTCCGACATGATCAGTTCCAGATTTTTCTAATTTCAGTGTGATCGAGGGAAGCGCCGGAGCGGCCCCTGAACAAGGGCACTCAGATTTCCAGCAGAATGCGCGCCGGATCTTCGATCATCTCTTTAATTGCCACCAGAAAGCCAACCGCTTCCTTACCATCGATCAGGCGGTGATCGTAAGACAGTGCCAAGTACATCATCGGCAGGATTTCCACCTTACCATCGACTGCCATGGGGCGCTCCTGGATTTTATGCATACCCAGGATTGCAGTTTGCGGCGGGTTCAGGATCGGGGTGGAAAGCAGAGAGCCGAACACACCGCCATTGGTAATGGTGAAGGTGCCCCCGGTCATCTCTTCGATGGACAGCTTGCCGTCGCGGGCGCGCGTCCCCATATCGCGGATGCTGTTTTCCATATCCGCAAGGCCCATGTTGCCGGCATTGCGCAGAATAGGAACCACCAGCCCTTTTGGGGAGGAGACTGCCACACCGATATCCTGGTAGCCGTGGTAGACGATATCGTCACCATCGATAGAGGCGTTTACCGCCGGGTAGCGCTTCAGCGACTCCACTGCCGCCTTGACAAAAAAGCCCATAAAACCCAGGCGGGTGCCGTTGTGGACCTTCTCAAACAGCACTTTGTAATTTTTGCGCAGGTCCATGACCGGCTGCATATTGACTTCATTGAAAGTCGTGAGCATGGCGGTGGACTGACTCGCGTCCAGCAAGCGTTCGGCGATACGTTTGCGCATACGGTTCATGGGTACACGCTTCTCTACGCGCTCACCCGCAGCAACGGCGACTTCAACAGCAGCAACCGGCGCCGCTTCGGCGGGTGTGGAGCCCGCCTTCATCACATCTTCCTTGAGGACCCGCCCGCCTTTGCCGGTGCCCTCCACACCACTCAGATCAAGGCCCTTTTCCGCTGCCATCTTGCGGGCAGAGGGCATAGTGATTTTTTCATCGGTAACGGGCACCGCGTCTTTGGCGGCAGGCGCCTCGGCCTGCTCCTCCGCCGGAGCAGCTGCGGCGCCGGCTCCCGGCTCAAACCTGGCGATCACTTCATTGGAGAGCACCGTGTCGCCCTCGTTCTTGAGGATCTCGGAAAGGGCGCCATCTGCCGGTGCAACCACTTCCAGTACTACCTTATCGGTTTCAATATCCACGATCAGTTCATCGCGGGACACGGCTTCGCCGGGTTTTTTATGCCAGGTGGCAACAGTGCCGTCCTGGACGGATTCCGGGAAAGTTGGCGCTTTAATCTCGATCGTCATTTTCCTGTTTCCTGAGATTGACTCTGCTTTACTGACTGCCGCCGTTGTTTGACGGTCAGCGCCTCGTTGATGAACTTATTCTGTTCCTCCAGATGCGTGGACATATAGCCCGCCGCAGGTGCCGCTGAGGGCACACGCCCTACATATTCCAGGTCCAGCTTGGGGTGCGTCTCCGCCAGCAGGCGGCGCAGATGGTGCTGGCTGTGGTACCAGGCGCCCTGGTTCATGGGCTCTTCCTGGCACCAGGCGGCACTCTTGATATTTTTGTACACGGAAACCGCTTCCACGAATGCTGCGTCGGGGAAGGGGTACAGCTGCTCGATACGCACCAGGGCCACGTCTTCCTGGGTACGCTCCAGACGCGCCTCCAGCAGGTGGTAGTACACCTTGCCGGAACACAGGACCAGGCGCTTGACCTTGGCCGGGTCAACGCCCTGATCCTGGATCACTGTGTGGAAATGCCCCTCCGCCAGGGCTTCCAGACTGGAAGTGGCCAGTTTGTGACGCAAAATCCACTTCGGACTCATAATAACCAATGGACGGCGCATCGGGCGGATAGCCTGCCGGCGCAACAGGTGGAAGATCTGCGCTGGCGTAGTGGCATTACACACTTGGATATTGTGCTCGGCACACAGTTGCATAAAGCGTTCAAGGCGCGCCGAGGAGTGTTCCGGACCCTGGCCCTCGTAACCGTGTGGCAGCATCAACACCAGGCCGCACATACGCCCCCACTTGTGCTCACCGGAGGTGATGAACTGGTCGATCACGACCTGGGCACCGTTGGCAAAGTCCCCGAACTGCGCTTCCCATACCACCAGGGATTTCGGCGTGGTGGTGGAATAGCCGTATTCAAAGGCCAGTACCGCCTCTTCCGACAGCAGGGAGTCATAAATATAAAAGGGTGGCTGGTCTTCAAACATGTGCTGCAATGGCACATAGCACTGGCCGTCTTTCTGGCTGTGAATCACCGCATGGCGGTGGGAGAAGGTGCCGCGCCCCACGTCCTCCCCGGTAAAGCGGATCATATAGCCCTGCTCCAGCAGGGTGCCGTAAGCCAAAGTTTCCGCCATACCCCAGTTCAACGGCAGAGCGCCACCGGCCATTCTGCGTCGATCATCGTAAATTTTGGAGACCTGGCGCTGCATCACGATACCGTCGGGCACCGTGGTCATACGGTTGGCCACATCCTGCAGTTTCGGCAGGGCAAAGCCGGTATCGGCAGGCTCCTGCCAGTCGTGACCCAGGTAGGGGCCCCAATCCACAAACATGGAAGCATCCGGCTGCTTTACCAAACCGGTGGCCACATCTTCGCCCGCGTCCAGTTTATCGCGGTAATCATTGGCCAGCTTGTCTGCCGTCGGTTTGTCCAGGACACCCTGGCTGACCAGCTTTTCCGCAAACAGCGTGCGGGTGGTCTTGTGCTTGCGAATCGCCTGATACATCAGCGGCTGAGTGCCGGAGGGATCATCGGTTTCATTGTGCCCCCGACGGCGATAGCACACCAGGTCGATGACAATGTCTTTCTTGAACTCATAGCGGTAATCCACCGCCAGCAATGCCGCCAACACCACCATTTCCGGGTCGTCGCCGTTAACGTGCAGCACCGGGGCATCAATCATCTTGGCCGGGTCTGTACAGTACTCGGTGGAGCGAGCGTCCTCGCGCTTGCTGGTGGTAAAACCCACCTGATTATTCAGCACGATATGTACCGTGCCACCGGTGTAGAAACCGCGGGTCTGGGACATCTGCAGGGTTTCCTGCACAACACCCTGTCCGGCAAACGCCGCATCACCGTGGATATTGATGGGCATGACCTTCTCGCCAGTGGCATCCTTGCGGCGGTCCTGGCGAGCGCGCACCGAACCGACAACGACCGGGGCGCAGATTTCCAGATGCGAGGGATTAAAAGCCAGTGCCAGATGCACTTCGCCACCGGGAGTCATCACGTTGGAGGAAAAGCCCTGGTGATACTTGACATCCCCGGAAGTATCCAGGGTCTTCTTGCCTTCAAACTCCTGAAACAGATCCGCAGGGTTCTTGCCGAGAATATTGACCAGGGTATTCAAGCGTCCGCGGTGGGCCATACCGATGACGATTTCCTTCACACCATAGGTACCGGAGCGGCGGATCAACGCATCCATCATGGGAATCAGGCTTTCCCCACCCTCCACGCCAAAGCGCTTGGTGCCTGGATACTTGGAGTCCAGATGGCGCTCCAGACCCTCCGCTGCAGAGAGGCGCTGCAGGATTTCGATGCGAATATCATTGCCGAAATTGGCTCTGGACTGGCTGCGCTCCAGGCGCTGCTGGAGCCACTGCTGCTCTTCGAGGTTGGACAGGTGCATAATCTCAGCACCCAGGTTGCCGCAGTAAGTACGCTCCAGGCTCTCGACAATTTCCCTCAGGGTGGCCTCTTCCTTGCCAATAAAGAGGCTGCCGGTATTGTAGGTGGTGTCGAAATCCCCTTCGGTAAGACCGTGGTAATTCAGCTGCAGGTCGGGCACCTGCTCACGGGCCATCAGACCAAGTGGGTCCAGAGTGGCTTTTTTATGACCGCGGTGGCGGTAGGAATCGATCAATTGCAGCACTTTGATCTGTTTGCGCTCGTGCTCCATATTGGCGGAACCGGAGCCGGGCGCCGCAACCGGGCGCGCGCGGTGCCTGCTGAGCAATTCAAAGTGCTGGCGCACTGCGGCGTGAGAAACATCATTACTCCCCCCCACACGGGGGAGACTGTCAAAATAATTGCGCCACTCCTCCGGCACCCCGTTGGCATCGTGCAAATAGGTCTCGTACAGCGCCTCCACATAGGTGGCATTGCCCCCGGAGATATGAGAGCTGCGCCACAGCTGCTCCATGGTACTTTCATGCATGTTAATGCCTACCTCAGTTGCAGTGGGCTTCTCATCGCGTGAATCACTGCCTTTCCTTTCAGTCACAAAAAGGGAGGCGCCTAAAGCCACCTCCCCTTTTCAATTGAATGCCGGTTTATCGGCTTGCTGTCACTGGATCAGTGCATTACCCGGCCCGGGTCTAAAGCGGGCGGGTACTGGCAGGGCGACCCTGCACCCCCTATACCGCACGAGTCAATAACATGTTGCGAATATGGCCGATGGCGCGGGTGGGATTCAATCCCTTCGGGCATACATTCACACAGTTCTGAATGCTGTGGCAACGGAACACGCTGAAGGGGTCGTCCAGGTTGGAGAGCCGCTCCTCAGTAGCCAGATCGCGGCTGTCCGCCAGAAAGCGGTAGGACTGCAGCAGCCCGGCGGGCCCGATAAACTTGTCGGGGTTCCACCAATAGGATGGACAGGCAGTGGAGCAGCAGGCGCACAGAATACACTCGTACAGGCCATCGAGTTTTTCACGGTCTTGCGGGGACTGCAGGCGCTCAATAGCGGGCGCAGGGGTATCATTTTGCAGGTATGGCTCGATCTTCCTGTACTGCTCGTAAAACTGTTCCATATCCACCACCAAATCGCGGATCACCGGCATGCCCGGCAGTGGCCGCAGCACCAGCTTGCCTTTCGGTGCCGCTTCCGACAGAGGCGTGGTGCAGGCGAGGCCGTTGCGCCCGGAGATATTCATGCCGTCGGAACCGCACACACCCTCGCGACAGGAACGGCGAAAGGACAGAGTGGAGTCTTCGGCCTTGAGCAGCTCCAGCACATCCAGAACCATCAGGTCCTTGCCCTGGGTATCCAGCTCGTAGTCCTGCATATAGGGCGCTTTGTCGGTTTCCGGGTTGTAACGGTAAATACTGACTTTCAACATACTCTATTCCGCTCCCGAATCAGTAGGTGCGAGCTTTTGGTTCAAAGGCTTCCATGGTGGTTGGCGCAAAGTTTACCGCACGCTTGCCAACCCGTTTTTCCACCGGGAAATACAGGGAGTGACACAGCCAGTTCTCGTCGTCGCGCTCCTGGAAGTCTTCGCGCGCATGGGCCCCGCGGCTCTCGGTGCGGGCTTCGGCGGCAATCGCAGTGGCCTCGGCAACCTCGAGCAGATTCTGCAGTTCCAGCGCTTCGATACGGGCGGTATTGAAGGCGCGGCTCCTGTCGTCCAGACGCACGTTCTCGATACGCTCGCGCAGACCCGCCAGCTTCTTCACACCTTCCGCCATATAGTCGCCGCGGCGGAATACGCCAAAATGGTTCTGCATCACACCCTGCAGCTCCTTGCGCAGACCGGCGGCCTTTTCGCCAGTCTCGCAGGTTTCCAGGCGGTTCAGGCGCGCCATGGCCGCTTCGATATCCGACTCGGAGGCCTCGCGGTGCTCAATTCCCTCGCGCAGGGCCTTCTCGATAAACAGGCCCGAAGCGCGGCCAAAGACCACCAGGTCCAGCAGGGAGTTGCCACCGAGGCGGTTGGCGCCGTGCACCGAGACACAGGCCACCTCACCACAAGCGTAGAAGCCGTCGATGATATGGTCATTGCCGGCCGCGTCCTGGGTCAGGGCCTGGCCGTGCACATTGGTGGGGATACCGCCCATCATATAGTGGCAGGTGGGTGCCACGGGTATCGGTTCCTTCACCGGGTCCACATGGGCAAATGTTTTGGACAGCTCGCAGATACCCGGCAGGCGGCTGTTGAGCAATTCTTCCCCCAGGTGGTCAATTTTCAACAGTACGTGGTCGCCCTCGGGCCCACAGCCGCGGCCATCGAGCGTTTCGAGCACCATGGAGCGGGCCACGACATCGCGGCCGGCGAGATCCTTGGCATTGGGTGCGTAGCGCTCCATAAAGCGCTCGCCATCCTTGTTGATCAGGTAACCGCCCTCGCCGCGACAGCCTTCGGTCACCAGTACGCCGGCACCATAGATACCGGTGGGGTGAAACTGCCACATCTCAATGTCCTGCACCGGCATACCCGCGCGCAGGGCCATCCCCACACCGTCACCGCTATTGATATGGGCATTGGTGGTGGAGGCGTAGATTCGACCGGCGCCACCGGTGGCGAACACCGTCGCCCTGGACTTGATAAAGACGATCTCGCCATCTTCGATACACAAAGCGATCACACCCACAACCGCGCCGTCCTGGTTCTTCACCAGGTCAATGGCAAACCATTCATTCAGGAACTCCGTGTCGTGCCTGATGTTGTTCTGGTAAAGGGTGTGCAGCAGGGCGTGTCCGGTGCGGTCTGCCGCCGCACAGGTGCGCGCGGCCTGACCACCGCGGCCGTAGTCCTTTGACTGACCGCCGAACGGACGCTGGTAAATACGGCCCGTTTCGGTACGGGAGAAAGGAAGTCCCATATGCTCCAGTTCAAACACCGCCTCGGGGCCCACAGAGCACATATATTCGATGGCATCCTGGTCACCGATGTAATCGGATCCCTTCACCGTGTCGTACATGTGCCAGCGCCAGTCGTCATTCGGGTCGGCACTGGCGATGGCACAGGTGATACCGCCCTGGGCGGACACCGTGTGTGAACGGGTCGGGAAGACCTTGCTGATGACTGCGGTTTTGTAGCCGGAGCGGGCCATCTGCAGTGCCGCGCGCATGCCGGAGCCGCCGCCACCGATGACAACCCCGTCAAAGGAAATAGTACGCATGTTCGCCATCACTTATACACCCCAGAGAATTTCGATGCCCCACACCGTGTACAACACGGCAACTACCGCCAGAGCGGCTTCCACAAACAGGCGCAGCACCGTGGCTTTGCCCCCCATCACCCGGTTGGTGATGTAATCGGTGACAACAGACCAGAGTCCGATCCAGGCGTGAATAATGACCGACAGCAGGGCCACCAGACTGAACACACGCATCCAGCGCTGGGCGAACAACTCTGACCAGGCCTGGTAGCCAAAGTCTTTTGTAAGGAAAATAAAGCCGACAATAAACAGGAGATAGACGATCAGCACCACCGCGGTAACGCGCTGGTACAACCAGTCGAAAGTGCCGCTACGGCCAAAACTTGTAACTGTTCTTACCACAACCATACCCCCGCCAGTAGAATCAGGATGACACTCAGCACCAGTACTGTGACAGCGCTGCGGCGGCCACCTTCCAGGCTTTCACCAATGCCCATATCCATCAACAGGTGGCGCACCCCGGCCAGCAGATGGTAAATAAGCGCGGCCAGTGAGGCCCACAGCACGAGCTTGGCAGGGAGGCTGTTAAATACTGCCGCCACATCGGCAAAGCCCTGTTCCGATTTCAGGCTGACATCGAGCATATAGAGCAACAGCGCGACAACAGCAAAAAGCACAACGCCGGAAACGCGGTGCAAAAAGGAAGCCAAAGCGGCAGCGGGAAGCTGAATAGTGGAAAGATCTAGATTGACAGGTCTGTTTTTGTTCACAGGAAAAACACCTTGTTGCCCTGAACGACCGGGCGCCCGTTAGCTTTTCAAAGAAGGGACGAGCCGCTTGCTGATCACTTGGCACTCGACCCGGGTGAGTCTTATACAAAAGTAGCTGTACCGTGGCGCAAGCCGCGCGGATTATAGGCATTCAATAGTCAAAACACAACGAATGTCCGGGAACAGGCCCGCTTTCGGAGTCCTTGCAGGCACCCATCCGGGATCGCAGGATTTCCGTAGACTTTTATGCCTCCCTCTAGATAAAAGCTCCAGGGAGCCCACCCTGCTACCGGATATCCTGCCACAATCAGACTGGCCGTCCACCCCTTTTGGTTTGACAATTTACGGCCCGACACTTAAGTTTGGCCCCGCTCAAAAGGCTGCCAGCACACTAGAATCCTGGGCAAAGGCCGCCAAAGGAACAGTTTTTAGGAGTCCGCAATGTCCGATAAAAAAGCGCTACTCACAGTTGATGGTATTGACGGCGCTATTGAGATGCCCGTTCTCTCCGGCACCCTCGGCCCCGAGGTGGTGGATGTCAGCAGCCTGACCGGCAAGGGCCTGTTCACTTACGACCCGGGTTTCGTATCCACCGCTGCCTGCGAATCCAAAATCACATTTATCGATGGCGCCAAGGGCCAGCTCCTACACCGTGGTTACCCTATTGAGCAACTGGCAGAGCAGTCCGATTATCTGGAGACCTGCTACCTGCTGATGAATGGAGAACTGCCCGACGCCAAGCAGAAAAAAGAATATGTTGACACCATCTTGTCACACACCATGGTGCATGAATCCCTGGTGAGCTTTTTTAAGGGTTTCCGCTACGATGCCCATCCCATGGCCATGATGTGCGGTGTGGTTGGCGCCCTCGCTTCCTTCTACCACGACTCCCTGGATATCAATAATCCGGAGCACCGAGAAATTTCTGCACACCGCCTGATCGCCAAAATGCCCACACTGGCTGCCATGTGCTTCAAGCACTCCAACGGTCAGCCCTTCATGTACCCGGACAACAGCCGCAGCTACTCCGAGAACTTTCTGCACATGATGTTTGGCAATCCCTGTGAATCCAGCAGAATCGATCCAATTGTGGCCAAGGCGATGGATATCATCTTCCTGTTGCACGCTGACCACGAGCAGAACGCCTCCACCTCTACCGTGCGCCTGGCCGGCTCCTCCGGCGCCAACCCCTTCGCCTGTATCTCCTCCGGCATTGCCGCCCTGTGGGGGCCCGCGCACGGTGGTGCCAACGAAGCGGTACTGAACATGCTGCAGGAGATCGGTGACGAAAGCCGTATCGATGAGTTTGTGAAACGCGCCAAAGACAAGAATGACCCTTTCCGCCTGATGGGCTTCGGCCACCGTGTCTATAAAAATTTCGACCCGCGCTCCCGTGTCATGCAGGGTATCTGTGACGAGGTTCTGGGTGCTATGGGTGTCGAGCATGACCCATTGCTGAAGATCGCCAGAAAACTCGAGAAGATCGCCCTTGAGGACGACTACTTTGTGGAAAAGAAACTCTACCCGAACGTGGATTTCTACTCCGGCATTATTATGAAAGCGATCGGCATTCCCACCGATATGTTTACGGTTATTTTTGCTACCGGCCGCACTGCAGGCTGGATTGCCCACTGGAATGAAATGATCTCCAACCCATACAGGATTGGCCGCCCGCGCCAGCTTTACACCGGCTATACCCAGCGCGACTATATCCCCCTGGATCAACGCTAGATAAGCAGAGAAGAAACCCGGCAGAGCCGGGTTTCTTCTTTTTTCGCCAATACTGAGTACCATGGTTCCAGCCCTCTTTTGCGAAAGCAATCACCTCCCAAGCAGAAGTTGTGATACACCTCTCATCTTTCACAACTGAGTAAAATCCGGTCTCCATTCAACCTTAAAGCCCCTGTCATCCAATGTAAAATCCGCCACTCCCGGCCAGGGGGAACAGTGCCAAGCCCACAGGGTACTCTCCCGATCCGCGGAACAACACACTTGCACAACTCACCAATCCATAATCTCCACCAAGGGTATGACACATGCTTAGCTTTCTTTCCGGTATGTTCCGCAGTGACAAGTCGAGAGACAGCGCAGATCTCGAAGAGAGATACACACGCAGCGCCTACTCCAGTGCCAAGGGAAACCGGACCATTTCCTACGACCCCACACTCATCAAGGCCCTGGAAGACGACCATCGGAACCTGGTCGGCATTTTCCAGCGCATCTGGTCAGAGGGGTATGAGCAGCAAAATTATCGCCAGCTGTCCCAGTTGCTCACCCAGTTCAAATCCACCTTCCAGGCCCACCTGATCAAGGAAAACGTGCGCTTCTATGTTTACCTGGAGCAGACTCTCGCCGGCGATACCCACACACTGCAGGTGATCAAGGATTTTCGTTCCGATATGAATGAAATCGCCAATACGGTTGTGCAGTTCTGCAAACAGTACAATCACGAAGCCTTTACACCGGAAATGGTTCGAGATTTTAAAATGGACTACCAGAAAATTGGAGAGGCACTGACCCGCCGCACTGCCCTGGAAGAAAAGGAGCTCTACGTGCTTTACCAACCAGCCTGAGGATTGTCCGTGACAAAATCCGGGACGAGCCGTAACGGACACCCGACCCTCTTTTGGAATCAGGCAAAACCTGGCCGCCACGCAACAATGTGTAATATAGGGCCCGACCACTAAAACTTGTGCAGCCCACAGGGATGGGGCCGCATGCCTTCAAGTCCCTTGCCAACACCCTGCGAAATCCATTCAGAATCGCTCACAAACTAACCGAAAAATCCCGCTATACAAAATAAATCGATTATATTTTTCTCCAGCTTGACATCCCCATTTCCCCCAATGCGTGCTGTGACAGCCACAGATAGCGTTACTGACCACACCAAACTCCCTCAACAGCCTTTTCTGCATCGTTGTCATTCAACACTAGACGTTTATTTAATTTTGTTTAAATATAGAGGAAGTAGAGTTTAAAAAAAAATCTTTCTGTGGGATGTCGGTCTAATTGGTATTCAGGGATTTGTAGCTTAACAATAAGAATAACCATCGGGCCGGTGGCAAAGCCGAAGGACTTGGGGGGAGGTGTATGACTGAACTAGACAGTTCACCTGTTCAGCAATATTCACCAGATAACACGTACACAAGCAATGACAGCTATCCAATTTACGTTGTTGTGGGCACAGGGCCGGTTGGTGTCCGCTGTGCCCAAAAGCTGTTGGAGTTTTGTGATGAGGCGCAGGTTGTTATCTATGGGGCCGAAACGGAATCACCCTATAACCGGGTAAAACTTTCACAGTATCTGTCCCGCCATGTGGAACGGGCAGAGCTGGACAACCCAATCCTTGGCCAGCGTGACCACAGGCTGGCCGAGTATATCGACCGAAAAATTCTCTCCATTGACCGCACGCACAAAACGGTGACTGATGCAGCGGGAAATACACAGCCTTACACCAAACTGATTCTGGCCACTGGCTCCAATCCGGCCATTCCCCAGATCGCAGGTACCGAACTGCCCACTGTGTACCCCTTTCGCAGCCTGCGCAATACCCACGATTTGATCAACTTGCGCGAGCGGCACGCCGATATTTGTATCGTAGGCGCCGGTGCATTGGGTCTTGAAGCCGCAACCGCATTAAAAACTCCAAAGAACACAGTCACTTTACAGTCGCGGGGATATTTGCTCAGTGGTCTGCTTGGGGAAGAGGGCGAAGCGTTCCTGAAATCCTCGCTCTCGGCACTCGGTGTCAATCTCGAAATCGGCGACTCGTTGCAGGCAATCGAAGCGGATGGCAAAAAATCCAGGCTGCGATTTGTCAGTGGCAAAACCCTGAGTGTCGACGCTATAGTGCTGTGTACCGGGATTCAGCCCGAAGTGACGCTTGCGCAACAGAGCGGGCTGAAAACACAGCGCGGCGTTGTTGTCAATGAATGGATGCAAACTTCCGACCCCGATATATACGCAGTGGGGGAATGTGCCGAATTTGATCAAAAAATTTACCAATTGGTACGTCCCGGATATGAGCAGGTGGAGAGCTGCTGCTCCCATATCCGTCGCAATCACGGTGCCCCCCGGTTACAGCGCCCCTATACCGGGAGCTATACCGACATCCAGCTCAAGATTGCCCACATCCCCTGTGCCATTATCGGCGACGTTACTTCGGACAGTATCCACTACCAGCACAATGTACAAAGGTACGCTTACCGCAATCGTTTCAACGGGGTGTATCGCAAACTGTTTATCGGGGATGGACGTATCCTCGGCGCAGTCTATATTGGCAGCTGGAATGAAGCCAACGGCCTGCGCCAGGCTGTGGCTGGGCAGGAAAAAGTCAACCAGCGCACCCTCAGGAGCTTTGAAACTACAGGTCGTCTGTTTGCAAAACAGACGGCCACCACTATTAAGCATTTCCCCGATAGCTACCTGGTATGCCAGTGCAACTCCGTGAGTAAAGGAGACCTGTGCAAGGCCATATCCGAGGGCAAGCGTACCTTGAATGAATTGCAGCAGGCCACAACTGCCGGCTCTATATGCGGCAGCTGCCGCCCACTGATGGCGGAGTTACTGGATGCTCCCGCGCCCAATCTGGTGATGCGTCACGCCAGGGGAATATTGATCACATCCGCACTGTCCCTGCTCCTTATTGCGCTGGCATTTTTGATGCCGGCTGCACCGGTTTCCGACACGGTGCAAACAGCCTTTTCCTGGCAAAAACTCTGGTACGACAACTTCTGGAAGCAGGTCACCGGCTACACCATTCTCGTGCTGTGCCTGCTCACAGCAGCACTCAGCGTACGAAAGCGGTGGAAGAAATTCACCATTGGCCATATGGATCACTGGCGCTATGCGCACAGTGTGATTGGTCTGATATCGCTCCTTGCCCTTGTAGTGCACACGGGGTTTCGCCTGGGAGAAAATCTGAACCTGGCACTGATGCTTGTTTTTCTCACCGCGACTGCAACCGGTTCACTTGTCGGTGTGTTTATGGCACGCAACCACCACTGGACAGACCTGAAACTGCGCGAGCATCGCAAATGGTGGTCCCGTGTCCACTATGCCCTGCTCTGGGCGCTGCCGGTACTGCTCGCCTACCATATTCTTGCGGTTTACTATTTTTAAATGAAATCCTATCAATTTAAATTCTGGCATTATGGCCTGCTGCTGACCTTGGCCGTGGGGTCGCTGGCTGCGTATAACCTGGAGGTTGCCGACAAATCCCTGTTCATCACCGGGGAAACGAGCCACGGGCACCACCAGATAGAACTGGACTGTATGTCGTGTCATACCGATGGTTTTGCGGGCGAGGAGGCCATGCAGCAATCGTGCCTGAATTGCCATGCCGAGGAACTGGAACTGGCAGACGACTCCCACCCGCGAAAAAAATTTCTCGACCCGAGAAACGCGCCGCTGTTGGAGACACTCGATGCGCGCCAGTGCGTCAGCTGTCACACCGAGCACAAACCGGAAATTACCCGCGAGATGGGGGTCAGCCTGGCCGGGGACTTCTGTTTTCACTGCCACAGCGATATTGCACAGGAGCGCAGTAGCCATAGAGACTTTGGTTTCGAAACCTGTGCCAGTGCCGGCTGCCATAACTATCACGACAATGGCACGCTCTACGAAGATTTTCTGACTGACCATGAAGGGCAACCGGATTTGTTGGAGAATGCCCATTTGCCCGCCCGAACCGCGATGCAGATGTGGCTGCGGGAACACCCGCACAAACAGCCCCTGCAGCCGGAACAAGCCGACCTGGACCTGAATTCAACTTTAGAGATCCGTACAGCATGGGCGCAAAGTGCTCACGCCAGAGCCACTGTCAACTGCAGTCAGTGCCATATCGACAACCAACAGCAGTTCAGCAGCCTGGAAGTGGTGGAACAGTGTGCGAGCTGTCACAGCGAACAAAAAAAATCCTTTACTCAGGGCAAACACGGGATGCGCCTATCCTCCAAACTTTCACACGGGCTTGTTGAGCGCATCGGTGCCATGTCACCGCTGCAGGCAAGAATCCCCATGCAAGCGGATGCATCGGGGGAATTGAACTGCACCAGCTGCCACGACGCCCATTCAGTCAATGTGCACTATGCCGCAGTGGAATCCTGCCTTGGCTGTCACAGCGACGAACACAGTCTGGCTTACCGGGATTCCCCCCATTTCAATATCTGGGAAAACAATCCCAAAAGCGGTCCCAGTTGTGCCAGCTGCCACCTTCCACGGGAAACCCATGCCAACCAGATCGTTGTTAACCACAATCAAAACCACAATCTGCGTCCCAATGAAAAAATGTTACCTGTCTGCCTGAACTGCCACGGAGCGGAGTTTTCCCTGGCCGCCCTGGCTGATAAAAAATTGATAACACAGAATTTCAAGCACAAGCCCGCGAAGAAGCACCAGACCTTTGATCTGATTCGCGACCGCATTGCGAGAAAGTCCAACAACAAAAAACAGCAAACCAAATCCCAATAGGAGGGGAACACTATGCGTATTGCCGCTTGTTTTGTCGCCGGTCTGGCCCTGCTCACTGGCTGTGAAAAGCATCAGGGAATTGCACCCGAGCGAATGGCGGATGCCATCTTTGCCGTAATCGAAGCAGACAGGGCCAACTACACCAACCAGGTGGTCAACCGTCTGCAAAATGAAGAAAAAATTCTCGATGCTGATGAGCACTGGCAGGATAAGAAGCTGCTGCCTCTGCCCGCACAGATGATGCGTATGGGGGCGGAGCGTGTAGCGGAAAGAAACTCCGGTTTCAACTACGCCCTCCTATCCCTGTGGCCGGTCAACAAACAGAACAAGCCGCGCACCGAAATGGAGAAACAAGGCCTGCAATATGTGATCGACAATCCCGGTAAAAACTTCTACGGACGCGAGAAGCTGGGGGACACGGAATACTTTACTGCAGTGTACGCCGACGTGGGTGTTTCCCCCGCCTGCATCAGCTGCCACAACGATCATGTGGACAGCCCGCGCAATGACTTTGAACTCGGGCAGACCATGGGCGGTGTTGTTATCCGTATCCCACTGTAAGATCCCGCCTCCTGAAGCGGCAAAGTTGCGCACCAGAGCCTGCCCGCTTACCCCTGAGGCAGAATCAGTGCGCCAGCATCACTGTTTCAGAGGCCGCGACAAAAAAGCCGCTGATACTGCTGCGGCTTTTTTATTGTGACTGTATAAATCAGTTAATCAGCTTTTGGTTGCGGCAGCAGCGTCTTTCTTCTCCGGTGGCGGAAAGCCGCGATCACGCATCAGCGCTTCAATATGGGCATCACGACCACGGAAAGCGCGGTAGGCCTCGGCGGGGTCCAAGGCATTGCGCGGCGCAAACAGGTACTTCACCAGCCTGCTGGCCACTTCCTTGTCGTAAAATCCCCCCTCGGATTCAGCAAACGCCTCAGCGGCATCTGAAGTCAAGACGTCGGCCCACATATAGCCGTAATAGCCTGCGGAATAGCCCTCACCGGAAAAGATATGGCCAAAATGTGGTGTGCGGTGACGCATAACCAGCTCCTTCGGCATGCCCAGCTCTGCCAGTGTTTCGCGTTCGAATACATCCGGGTCCATATCTTCCGGATCGGCCGTATGCAGCTTCATATCCATCAGCGCGGAAGCCAGATACTCCGTTGTGGCAAAGCCCTGGTTAAACCTGGCTGCCTTTTTGATCTTGGCAACCAGATCCGCAGGAATCGGCTCTCCGGTTTTATAGTGCACCAGATAATTATCGATCACCGCATCGGTAGACAGCCAGCGCTCCAGTAACTGAGATTGGAACTCGGTATAGTCACGCACGCCGCTGTTGAGGGTTGGGTATGTCACATTGGAGGCGAGAAAATGCAATGCGTGGCCAAACTCGTGGAAGAAGGTTTCCGCATCGTCCCAGCTCACCAACACCGGCTCGCCGGGCGCCCCTTTGATAAAATTGGAGTTGTTGGAAGACAGTACGGTCTTTTTGCCGTCAAAGGTAGAGTGATCGCGGTACATGGTGGCCCAGGCGCCGGAGCGCTTGCCGGCACGGGCAAACGGGTCCAGGTACCAGAGCCCGATATGCTCACCAGTGGTCTTGTCAGTTACTTCCCAGACTTTCACATCTTCGTGAAAAACCGGTACGGTATCCGCTGCCACTGGCGTAAACTCGAAATTGAACAGCTCGCCGGCCACGTAGAACATGGCTTCGCGCAGCTTGTCCAACTGAAGGTACTGTTTCACTTCATCGGAATCCAGGTCGTATTTGGCTTTGCGGACTTTTTCCGCATAGTAACGGTAATCCCAGGGTTCAATGGTAATGCCGGCTTTTTCGGCATCCGCAACCGCCTGCATATCCGCCACTTCCTCTTCCACGCGGGCTACTGCCGCCGGCCACACGGCTTCCATCAGGGTCAAAGCGCGTTCGGGTGATTTGGCCATACGGTCCTGCAAACGCCATTGGGCATAATTGTCAAAGCCCAACAGGCTGACCCGTTCATCACGCAGCTTCAGAATTTCGGCAATGATGGCATTATTGTCATGTAGATCACCGTTATCACCGCGGCTGTAATAGTTGGTCCATACCTGCTTACGCAGTGCACGGTTATCGGAATAAGTCAGGAAAGGGTCCATGGAAGAGCGCGTATTGGTGATCGCGTATTTGCCCTTCTCGCCCTTCTCTTCAGCCAGGGCGGCCGCTGCAGCAATATAGGACTCGGGCAAACCAGCAAGTTGATCCTTGCTCAGGAAAATATCGTAGCCCTCCTCATCCGCCAATACATTGTTGGCAAACTTGGTATACAGCTCCGCCAGGCGCTGGTTGATTTCGGCGTAACGCTCTTTTGATGCACCTTTCAGGGTCGCCCCATTAATGGCAAACTGGTTGTAGATCAACTCGACAACGCGTTTCTGTTCAGCGTCCAGATCCATGGATTCGCGCTGGTCATAAATCGCCTTAACACGCTTGAACAGTTGCGCGTTCTGGGTGATCTTGGATTCGAACTCAGCCAACTGGGGAGCCAATTCCTGCTGGATCTTGCGAAATTCCGGGGAGGACAGGTTGCCACTCCAGATACCATAGTAGGAGAACACACGCCCCAACTCGGCACCGCCACGCTCCAGTGGCACAATGGTATTGGCGAAGGTCGGCGCAGCCGGGTCGGCAGTAATCGCATCGATCTCTGCCAGGTTCATCTCAATGCCCTTCTCGATCGCGGGTTTGAGATCCTCGAGACGCATCTTATTGAACGCGGGTACCCCACCGTAAGGACCCACCCACTCCGCCAACAGGATATTGTCCGCCTGCTGGGCGTTTGCAGCTTGAGAGTGTTCCGCTTTCACAATATTTTTAGCAACCCCTTCCTGTGCTGCCTTTTCACCACAACCTCCCAGGGTCGCCAGACCCACGGCTGCGGATAGTACAATCAGTGCCTGACGCATTTGCCACCCCTCTAATTGGTACCTTGTCATAGTTTTAGGGGCCAGAGTTTAACCCCAGTTGGCCGTAACAGGCCAATGTTATCGCCTTTGACTGCCGGGGTTGCGACTAATAGAGGATTTCACGCGACAGCGCCCCTCTTTAACGAATCACTTGGCTAAGAGACCGTTTATCTTTTGTTGGCATCAAAATGGTATCGACTTCTTAAGTGTCTTCTTTTTATTGTCATTCACCATGCCATTATCTAACCTTCAGTACAGTAGCATCGACTCTCGCACATGCCGGCAGCCGTTGTCTGTCGGGACCGGAAAAGCTGACAGGGGTTTTACAGGAAGGGCGGCTCTCTAGCTTGCCAATTGGATAACGCCATAACTGCCCAAACCACTGCAGGCGCCGCTGGTGTGAAAGACACTGCCCGGGCAATGCCAGAAAGGCGACCAACAACAGGCTCGGGTGCGTGCAATTCTGGGGATTATTGTTTTGATTAAAAATTAAAAACTGTCGGTTGACTATACAAATACTCGAATTGCAGACTCTAAAGTTCCTTCAAATGGGTTTTTGTCGAACCTTTACGCGACACTTCCGCATTTGCCTTCTTTTCATCACAAACGGTAGCCTTTCAAAAGTGCTGCAGGGATTTAAACTTGAAAACCTAGCGGCTCGCCCATCTATACAGTTAGTTTAATCGCTTGATTGAGCATCATTCTAAAATCGTACTTTTGAGCCAGTATAGGCAGGGCAATCTTATTTGTATTTTTGCGATTTGCCGATGTAAAAGAGCGTTTTCACAGTCCATCACCCCCCAGGTGCAAAAACGCTTTGTATGAGTCGCGGTACATTGTTCAATACTGGATGGGCCAACACCACCGGTTGTCTTCGCTCCGGCACACGGAAATCAAAACCACCCTCAGGTCAGATCGATGCTTCCCTGCTACCGCTTATTCAGCCCCCCTTATCGTAGAAAGTAGCGGCAGGCTTGCTCCCCCTGGTAAAAACAGATTCCAATCTGACAGGGTGGGTACGCTGCCCGCAAAGTCCAGTGGCACCGGCCTCACCAGGTGCCCGAGGGGCGAACACAATAATGACAGTCATTGATGAGATTTGTGAGATGAGAGATTCTGGCTCCAATTATTCGAGCAACAAAAGCGACACCTCCTTTAACCACACGCTATTGGCAGTCTGTATTGCTGCCGCCACCCTCGGTGCCAATGCGCAAGAAACGCAAACAGCGGGGCCCTTGGAGGAAGTCACCGTAGAGGGTGTCAGGGGGTCACTGAAAAATGCCCGGGATATCAAACGGGATGCGGCCACCGTTGCCGACGCCATCTCCGCTTCGGATATCAATGCCCTGCCGGACAAAAGTGTTCTCGAAGCCCTGCAGCGGGTGCCCGGCATTTCCATCGAACGCTTTGCCGCCGTGGAAGACCCGGATCATTTCTCCATAGAAGGCAGTGGTGCGGCTCTGCGCGGCATGGCTCAGAGTCGAAGCGAGTTCAACGGCAGGGACAGTTTCTCTGCCAACAACGGTAGCGGACTCAATTTCCAGGATGTACCTCCGGAGTTGATGGGGTCTGTAATTGTGTACAAAAATCAGACGGCAGACATGATTGAAGGCGGCATCGCCGGTACTATCAATCTGCAAACCCGCAAGCCTTTCGATAGCGACGGACAACAGATTGCCTTCAGTGGAGCCTTGAACTATACGGACATGCGCGGCGAATCCTCGCCGGATTTCTCCGCTCTGTACAGTAACCGCTGGCAAACCGATGTGGGGGGCCTCGGCTTTCTGATCAGTGCTGCCGACTCAGAATTGCGCGTCAGCAATAACTCCGTGGGCCAGGGTGCACCTCAATTACTGGATATTCCCGACGTTGGCGAGCGCTGGGTGCCCATCAATGCCGGCGCACGCATGGTAAATCAGGATCGTCACCGCACCGGCGGCAGCCTGGTCTTGCAATGGGCCAATCCGGCCGATACTACCCTGGCCACCCTGGAATATGTGCGTTCCGATGCATCCACGACCTGGTACGAAAACGCCTTCCAGTCAGACGACACTGTGGGAAACCCCAGTGCGGACAGTGTGTACACTGACGACCGTTTCGTCTCAGGAACCCTACAGGGCGCCGACCGCTACAACAGCTTCGCCCGCCGTTCGGTAACAGGCACACTGGTAGAGGATCTTTCCCTGAATCTGGCACTGCACCCCACCGACCGACTTCAGATGGCGTTTGATGCCCAGTTTGTACAGGCACAAACCCAGGTGCTGGACCTGTCCATCTTTGGTAATACGCGCGCAGACGTAGAAGTGGATTTCTCCGGAGATTTGCCCGAGGTGAACTTTATTGCGCCCGCGGGTGTACCACAATCCAGTGCAGCGTATTTCACCGATCCCGCCAATTATTTCTACCGCGCCGCAATGGATCATATCGAAGACAGTGAAGGAGAAGCAAAAGCGCTGCAACTGGATATGGAATACGATATCGACCGGGGTTGGTTTCAATCCCTCAAAGGGGGGCTGCGTGCCTCGGAGCGGAAACAGACTACCCGCTGGTCCACTTATAATTGGGGGGTGTTGTCGGAAACCTGGGCCGGCGGCCAGAAGTTTTTTAACGGTGTTCACGATTCCACCCCCTGGGACGGTCAGCCGGGAACCGGAACCTACCCCGCCCCGGCCCACGATGTTTTCCACTTTAATGACTTTTTCCGCGGCAACACACCCGGCATTGCAGGTGGCACTATCCTGACACCGGGCGCTCACCTCCTGGCAGATCACCACACATTCCGCTCAGAATTGGGGCGTATTTTCGGTTTTAACAGTCTGAAAGATCGCAACGATCTGGTGGATGGGATCTTCACTCAGCCGGAATACAACCCGGTCAGGGAAGAGCGCCAGTCCGCGTATGTGATGGCAACGGTTACGAGCCTGGACGATGCCCTTACAGGGAATGTTGGCCTGCGCTATGTCACCCTGGATTACACCACATCCGGTGGCGTCTCCTACTCCAGCATCAACGCCAGCCTGCCCCTACCCGCAGATGACCTCGCCTTCTTCAACGGCGACAGCTACCTGACCAGCAGTGCGGCCAGCCATTCCCAGTGGCTGCCCAGCCTGAATGTGAAATACACGATCAATGATGAATGGCTGATGCGGTTTGGGGCCTCCCGGGCGATCGCCTTTCCGGATATGGGTATGTTGCGCGATAGCATGGGGGTTTACGCCATTGTCACCGAGGTGGATACCGACGGAGATGGCATTGACGACGCCGCGCGGGTCTCCGATTACCGCGCCGGTACCGGCAATCCTTTCCTCAAGCCCATGACGGCACACAACTACGACGTGTCTCTGGAATGGTATTTCAACGACGTGGGCGCGCTCTCCGCCTCACTGTTCTACAAGGATATTTCTGATTTCTTTGTCAGTGGCGCTTTCCCCAGAGCAGTGACCAACAACGGCGTTACCAAGACCGTGGAAGTGGATGGGCCGGTCAATCTCGGCGACGGCACTGTACGCGGATTCGAGCTGGCTTATCAGCAGTTCTTTGAGCAACTGCCCGGTGCCTGGAGCGGCCTCGGTCTTCAGACCAACTACACCTATGTAGACGCCAAGAGTGTACCCAACCCAAACATCAGCACCAATGATGGCAACGAAGTCGCAGTCGCTTTTGAAAACCTGCCATTGCAGGGCATGTCCGAACACACCTACAACCTGGTAGGGCTGTACGAATACGCTGATGTCAGTGCACGGCTGGCCTGGAACTGGCGCTCCGAGTATCTGCTGACCACCCGCGACGTGATCACCAAGTTGCCCATCTATAACGGTGACAGTGGCCAGCTGGACGGCTCTGTCTTCTACAACGTTAACGACCATGTGAAGCTGGGCCTTGAAGCCACCAATATTCTGGATCAGGTCACCGAAACGCAAATGCAGGTTAACGACGACGGCACCAGGTTCAATCGCTCCTGGTTTATCAACGACCGTCGCATCGCGGCCGTTATCCGCATCAACTTCTGATAACTGCAGAGTGATGCAGGGCCAAGGAGCGTACCCGGCACATACCGCCGCAGCGGAACTATCTGCAGGAAGAGCCCATGCGAATGATTACACTCTGTCTTTTGACTTTTTTCTATACCGGCACTCTGGCGGCGAACCCTCCCAGCAAGGAGACATTGCGCTCGCCTGATCTGCCCGTCATAGGTATACAGCTTTGGTCCGTGCGTGAAGATCTCAACCGCGACTTCGAAGGTACCCTTTCAGCACTGGCTGATATGGGCTTTGCTGCGGTGGAGTTCGCGGGAGAGTTCGGCCCCTATGCCGGTCGCGGGCCCGAATTGCGCAGCCTGCTCGATCAGCTGGGCCTGAAGGTGAGCGGCGCACATATTGGTTTTAACGATGTCACTGCAGACACCATCGAACAAACCGCAGGCTTTTACCGCGAATTGGGTGCCGAATACCTGATTGTCGGCTGGGATACCCGCGGCTGGGACACCGTTGGCATCAATGCGCTCGTCACAGACCTCAATCGCACTCATCGGCAGCTGGAAGCACGGGGTTTGCGCTTCGGGTACCACAACCACGCGGGTGAACTGTCCCCCTTTCGGGACGCCACTTTCTGGGATCATATCGCGACCAATACCTCCGACACGCTCGTGCTGCAACAGGATGTGGGCTGGACAACTGCCGCCGGGGATGATCCTGTAGCCCGGGTAATGCAGTATCCGGGGCGCACACTGACAACCCACTACAAGGCACACTGCCCCGATGATATTCCCAATGCCCGCTCCATTATTGGTGAAGATGTGATCGACTGGCTGTCGCTTATCCATGCAAATGTCTCCAAAGGAGGCACGCGCTGGATTATCCTTGAACAGGAAACCTACCCCGATGGAATGCGCCCTCTGGCAGCAGTACGCGCTTCCAAAGTAGGGTTGGATCACTACCTGGCGATCTATCGCACCCGACTGGAAAACGGTGGTCACTTTTTCCCCACCGAACCCTACAGACCGAAACCGTTACCAGTATTTTCCCAGGTGCGGGATCAGCTACCCCGCCCCGTGTTTGCACGCAGGCCGGACTATATCGAATTTTATTACCGTGCCTGGGAAATCGGCTTTGGGCATTTCACCCAACCAGTAACAGGCAGCCCGCTTGTGAAAAACTTTATCGACGAGGCCTTTAACGAAAATATCTTTTTGTGGGATATGAGTTTTTCCACCATGTGGGGTAATTATGCCCACCATCTGTTTCCGGCCATTGAAGGACTGGACAACTTTTATGCCCTTCAGATGCCAAACGGTGAAATCGTCCGGGAAATCGGCGAGAGCAACGGCCGGCTCGGTGTGAAAGGCTGGTCGGAGCCCGGCACCCCCGGTAACTTGAATCACCCCATGCTCGCCTGGGCCGAACTACGTGCCTACCGCATTACCGCCGACCGGACGCGCCTGGCACGCATCTATCCGGCATTACGGGCTTATCGCGAGAGTTACCAGCAGATCTACCATCCCGCTACCGGACTGTATCTCACCGACAAGGCTGCCATGGATGATTCACCGCGCAACGATACCCTGTTGGCAGGTGTAGATGTCTCTGCACAAATGGCCATCTTTGATCGCTGGTTGGCAGAGATGGCAGACATACTCGAGAAACCTTCTGAAGCCCTCTTCTACCTCCGGCGCGCAGCCCGCTATAGTGAATTCCTGAACAAAAAACTATGGGATGCACAGAGCGGTTTTTACTACGACTGGGGCAAAAACGGCAAACGCATGACCATGCGCACCATTGCCGCTTTTTGGCCCATGCTGGGCGGCATTTCCAGTGCAACCCAGGTCGAGCGGCTGATCCGGCATCTGAACGACGAGAAAAGCTTCAAAACCGCACACCGGGTGCCCACCCACCCAAAGGATGAAGCGGGTTACAGCGGCGACTACTGGGCCGGCGCCGTCTGGGCGCCCACCAATACCATGGTCATCTCGGGGCTGGAAAAATACGGGCACAGGGACCTGGCTCACGAAATCGCTCTCAACCACTTGAATGCCACTACTGAGGTGTACAAGCAGACGGGCACCGCATGGGAAAACTACTTCCCGGAAAAACCCCTCCGTGGCCGCAAGGCCAAACCGGATTTCATCGGCTGGTCCGGACTCGCCCCCATCACCTACCTGATCGAATACGCCATCGGCATCCGCATCGATGCACCCAACAATACCATCCACTGGTGGCCTCGGGAACTGGGCAGACACGGCATTGAAAATCTGCGCTATCGCACAGCCAGCGGACGCTGGAATAAGATCAGTCTGGTCGCCGCAGCCCGCAAACACAGCGATGCTGCGCTGCGATTCAGCGCCACATGTGAGCAGAGTTTCAACCTGGTGTTGCACGGCAAAAGCGGCACCGAGAAACACACTATTCACTGCACGCACCTCTGATCAATTCAAAGACGCGGTGACGCCTGCTTGGATATTTTCAGAATCCAGCACTCAGGTACGACGGTTTCGGTGGTTTATCAAAAAATGGCGGCGCCCAGAAGCGCCGGTTTTTTGCTTTTTATCCTTAAGGGTAAGAGCGTGAATTGCACTGTTTTCATCAGCGGAGCAGGGAATCTTAATTTGAAACCGCTCCGCCTCAACTACTGGACTCCCTTTGCCGAAACCTACGGCATGGAACTCTCCATTGGAAGAGTTGGAGGCCAGGTGGGGAAACACATACCCGGTGGTGATCAAGTCCTGACGAGCCAAGCGGCCCATCCTGTCGACGTACCTCAAGCATCCGGAATGCGCGCATACACCGATTTGCTCTGACAACTTCTCGCCAGCTACCACAGGCGGGCTGTCAATCATAATAAATCAGACTGCCTCACCCTTTTCAAAAGACAGTGTATTTATTACCAATATATTCCCTTTAGGGATGTACTGTGCTACTTCGAATAGCACACTTGTTTCTGCACAAGTTCCACGAATATTGGACAGGGCAATCACCCATGGTGATCAAAAACGTTAGACGTCTCATTGGGCATAAACTCAAGTTCATTGATAACCCAAGAGTTAATATTGATCATTACATATTTTTATAACACCCAGAAGCCCTGCAACTATCATTACCCTCCACGAGCATTATAAAATTGCCAAACTGTTCAAAATCCGAATTCTAAATAGAAAAGGTTAGATCAATTGCTCTGCTTAGAGAGAAAAAAGTCTAACAGCATTTTCACGTCCAATTTTTTGCCGATCATTATCGCTAATATCAGCATCATCAAACCAAGTAGCAGCCTCCTCTACATCCTCATAAGGTGTATCTACTGAAAACATGACTCTATCTATTCCAATTTCGGCTATGGAATCTACAAGTGCTTTTGTATGAAAATGACCACTCGTCGTTATATAGAAATTTTGGCTGAAATATTCACTTACCGTTTTCGTTGCCTGGCCAAGACCTGCACCATTACGCTGTTTATGTAAACGGTGTTGTAGCCGAGGCAAAAGAAAAGGTAGACCTTCTCCCAAGTGACCAAGAATCACAGTTAGTTGTGGATACTTATCAAATAAACCACTTAACATTAAACGGATCGCATGAGTTGCAGTTTCATGAGCAAAACCCCACGCAGATCCGATCAAAGATCCGTAATTTTCATAGTTACGTATTTGTGTTGGTAATGGCTCACGTGGGTGAAGATAAATAGGAACATTAAGCTTGCTGGCGCGCTCCCAAAACTCCCAAATAGGCGGTTCATCTAAATACTGGCCTGTATTATCATCCTCAACATTGGTATAACCATTAATTAACGCACCTTTCATATTTAATTGGGTAACAGCACGTTCAAGTTCATCTGCAGCAGCTGTAGGATCTTGTAAGGCTACTGTCGCAAATCCCATAAACCGAGATTGACCAGCTAATAACTGTTTTGCCATAAGATCGTTAGTACGCTTTGCAAATTCCGTAGCTTCATTTGCATTAAGAAATGACTGAACCCCAGGTGACGTCAGGGAAAGAATCATCAATTCAATCCCATATTGATCCATAAGATCCAAGCGCAGAAAAGGATCTAGCAAATGCCTTTCTATATACTCCATATACTCCTTGCCATTACGTATGCCCTCACTCTCAGAGTCCCAATAACGATTGTTCTCGATTGTTGAAATATGCTCTTCCAACGCAATTTTGTCTTTCATATCAACTCTGACCTAAAAATTGTTTAATAACTATTTCGGAAAGTAACTTTTAATACCTAAGATATTGAAAACGGTGTATCTGTGAAGAATGCGAGCATACGGTCATTCAATAGGCCAGCCTCCATATTTGGCGTTTTGGCTGTGTAGAGTTCACGGCATGCAATCTTGGCAAAGATAGCCGAATAGGCCCCTGGATATACACAGCCATCACCATTTAAGTTTTTACGCATAACGCATGCTTAAAATACTCCCCCTACTGCATGGTGAGCACGGGCTTGATCACGTGCCCTGTACTCAAAGCATCAACTGCAGCCTCGATATTACTAAACTCATAGTGCGCAATTAATTTCTCAATCGGAAAGCGACCCTGTTGATGCAATTTGGTCAACTTTGGTAAGAACGACTTGGGTCGGCTGCCACCTTGAAGAATGCCCTTAACTGTTCGTCCGAAGAGCAGATGGGTCATATCGAAGGCAACTTCTGTGCCTTGTGGCGCACCGCCTATCAGCCCACAAACCCCTGTGGGCTGCAACACATCCACAGTATTTCTGAATACAGCGGGATTGCCTGTGCCCTCAATTGCATAGGCAACACCATGGGGGCAAATCGTCTTGACGGCAGACACAGCATCCTTTGTTTTGGACCCATTGATAACATGCGTTGCCCCAAGGTCCAGCGCAAGCCTCAGTTTGCTATCCACCGTATCCAGAATAATGATCGGGTCACAGCCAATAATTTTTGCAGCCATTACAGCCGCGAGGCCAGCACTTCCCGCTCCAGTAACCAGCAGCGATGCACCGACTTCCGGACGCAATACATTCATGATTGCACCCGCCCCGGTCTGGAACCCGCAACCTAAAGGCGCCAGTGTTTGCAGGTCAGCGCTCTTGTCTATAACCACCACGTTGGCTTCTGTTGCAATGGCATGGGTGGCAAAAGCCGACTGATTAAAGAAGGCACCATTAATTTGTTCGCGTACACCCCCATTCGCATCGTACTGAAACAATGGGGCAGGGATGCTCCAGTCATGGCCGGAATAGCGCTTGCCGGAAAAGTTCATTTCCATATGGTGCCAGCACGTAGCGATCACCCCGAGAGCACAGCTTGGACATTGTCCACAGAAGGCAAATGTCATCAAAACATGGTCTCCCACAGAAACCGTCTTAACGCCCTTGCCAACCCCCTCGACCACACCGGCCCCCTCGTGCCCTAGTACAACCGGCAAAGGGGTTGGGTAGTGCTGATCACGAACACTCAGGTCTGCACGACAGATACCGCAGGCTGCGATTCGAACCAGAACTTCCCCTTCCGAGGGCGGATCGAGCTCCAACGGTTCAAGGGTGAACGGGCCGTTTTTTTTGCGCACAACAGCGGCGGTTATCTGCATATCAGCTACCCTGTTTTTCCTGCGATAAGAACGAATATTCCGGCACCTTGTCGTGGACGGTTACCCATTGCCACTGGCTAAACTCCTCCATTGCACCGGGGCCACCAGAGCGAGCGCCATTACCCGAAGCACCCATACCGCCGATCGGGCCGAACACTTCATGATTTACGGTCTGGTTGTTGATATGAACAATGCCGGTTTTCAGCTTTTTACTCATGTTCATGGCGCGGGCCTGGTTTGCGGTAAAGATGGATGCGACCAATCCGTACTCCGAGTCATTGGCCAAAGCGATGGCTTCCTCTTCGGTTTTAAACGTCAGGACAGGGGCAATCGGGCCGAAGGTCTCTTCCTTGTAGATGGGCATATCCCTGGTTACATTGCCCAGCACTGTCGGTGTGAAATTGAGCCCATCGCGTTTACCGCCTGCAAGCACTGTCGCGCCCATTTTGATCGACGCATTCATAATGGTTTCGGCGCGGGCAGCTTGGGTTTCGTTGAAGACCGGGCCGAGATCACAGCGATCAATGGCGGGATTACCAACATTCAGCATTTTGGTCTTTTCTGTCAGTTTGCGGATGTATTCTGCTGCAATCGTGTCCTGCACAAACAGACGCCCGATAGTGAAACAAATCTGACCCTGATGGAAAAATGCGCCGAAAGCCACCGCCGAAGCCACTGCGTCAAGATCCGCGTCTTCGAAGATAATTGCCGCGTTGTCACCACCCAGTTCCAGCGCCACGCGTTTAAGATTCTGCCCGGCCGCTGCGCCAACCTTACGTCCGGTTTCGGTAGAGCCTGTAAAAGAAACCATTTTTACATGGGGGTTTTCAACAATCGCAGCGCCAATATCTCCACCACCCGGTAAAACTGCCAGCACCCCTTGGGGGACGCCGGCCATTTCGAGCAGTTTGGCCATCAGATATCCCCCACAAACCGGGGTTTGATGGTCAGGTTTCAAGACACAGGCATTGCCCATCGCAAGTGCGGGCAGCACAACGCGGGCGGCCAAAATGAACGGTGAATTCCACGGTGTAATTGCCGCAACCACACCCAAAGGCACACGGCGGGCATAACTGGACTGGGAATGTTCACTTGCCAGAATATAGCCCGAAGGCTGCCCGGTGAATGAAGCGACTTCGACCGCTTCACGCACCGTTGCCGTTACTTCGAACTGAGCTTTGACCTGGGTCGCTCCGCTTTCACGGATAATCCATTTGCTGATTTCATCCGCATGTTCTTCACAGAGCTGAGCAAACCGACGCAGTATGTCACCACGTTTAACAGGCAGTACTTCCGCCCATGCCTCCTGTGCGTTTGCGGCTTTTTCACAGGCAATTGTTACGTCTTCTGGCGTTGCGATGCCGCCTTCAAAAAGTACGTCACCAGTGGCCTTATCTGTAATAGGAATCGGCTCCCCGGATGCCATGCGAAAAGCGCCATCATAAAGGGCGCCGGCCATGCCTGAATTCATGATATCACCGTCGACAATCATCTCATACTCTCTCATTCTTATCTCCATTCTGGAATGTGCTGATAACAATCTTGAAGTATAGCAAATAGAGAAAAGAGCATTTCTAAAAATTACTCTCTGAACACCTCATTTCACCACACTTCGAAATTTTGAGCGCATTAGTTGAGAATATTTAATTTATGATCTCATGGGGGAGCCATGGTAACTCCAACAATCATTCTATTACAGTTGTTCAGCCCGTTTGGTTTAGCCTTTGTTTATTCAAACTCCAGAAACAATTCTCTAAATTTTAAAAAGTATGCCTATTGGAGGTTAGGAATAGCCTTTATATTCTTCTTCGTAGGGCATCTTGTCAAAACGGAAGGAATGGTGGAAATGTTACCGTCTTGGGTTCCTTTTCGTTTAGCGACAGTCTATCTCACTGGGTTGATTGAGTTATTGATAGGTGTTGCTCTTTTTATGCCAAAATATCAAATCCTTGCTGCAAGGCTTGCAATTGTAATTTTTGTTGGTTTTTTTCCAGCAAATATTTATACAGCACTAAATGGTACTGGTCTTGGCGGGCATCAATGGGGACCTATTTATCTATTAGCGCGCGGCCCATTACAAATTATATTAATTGTACGGGCATATTTCATATGTATAAAAGGGTATAACAATTCCATGCAGTTAAACGCTAAAGCACCGATTGATTGAAGCGTTAGAATTATGTAAGAGGCGACTTTCTGGCTACTGCTTGCGTATTGACAAAATAGACTGGGTATAAAATTTTGGCCCAAAGTGTCGTTTGAATCCGCAATAATGCCAGTGGTTAGTTTTGGGTTTTACGATTGCGTTTGCAGCTTCAAACAAATATTCGGCATCCATAACAATAATCACAGGATAACTGTGTATGTTTCGGTGATAATTTGATGGCAGAGAAATGTATACTGTTCTTTCTTCACCTAATATATCTGAATGTAAACGGGCACTTTCCCCTATGATGATTTTATCTTTATGATTTTCAGCACTGAAAGAAAAAGTTGAAACCAAAAAGATGGCCAAGAGTAAAATCTGTACAGGAAAAAGAGTGGAGCATTTGCTTTCTTCTTTGGATAAATGATGCGGCTTATACTTGCCCGGTGGCCACACAGGATACAGCCGATTACTGAAAACGAGAATCCCGTTTTAACCACGGAGAATAGTTCTGCCTGCCCATTCCAGACTACAGGTGGCTTCTTCTGCAGACACCCAGAAATTATCCACTCAATGACAGCTTTTCGCAAAGGCAAAAGGTGTTTACAACCAAAAGAAGCGAGTTTACCCGGCCGCAAAACCCTGCCTCCGGAGGTGGTGCGGGTTTCAGTCCACAGGATTTTTTTGCCGGGCATCCCCCGCTTAGCGGATACTGCTTGGGGCGCCGTAAGTCAGACCGAAGCCGTAGGGAAACAGCGGATCGTACTTCGCATCCCCGGTATTGATGGGCAACTGTGCCAGACTTTTCGGCCAGGTCACCGGCAGCTTGCCGGATGGCGCCTGCTCGCCAAAGAGTACATCGGCCACCCCCGCGCCCTCACTGCCGGGTAACCAGGCGGCAACCGCAGCCTGCCAGGACCCAATATCCTCGGCAATCATCAGCGGCCGCCCGGAAAGAATCACAACCGCCATGGGAACCCCACTGACCTGCACCCGCGCAAGCATTTCGCGTTGGGATTTCGCGAGTGTGATGGGTTGGCATTTACTGCAGGGCAGCGGGCGGTAATCCCCCATACCCTCTGCATAGGGCTCCTCCCCCACTACAATAAGGGCGACATCGTGCCCGGCAGCCCCCTCCCCCGTGGGACTGTAGGTGACTTCCCGCTCCGCCAGCGCGCGGATACCATCGAGGATAGTCGTGCCGCGGGTGATACTGCCGCGCTTACCCTGCCATTCAATGGTCCAGCCACCGGATTGCAGGCCTATGTTGTCGGCATGATCCCCCGCGACAAAAATCTTTGCCTTTTTGTCCAGCGGCAACAACCCGCCTGCATTTTTCAGCAATACCAGAGACTCGCGCACCGCCTGTCGCGCCAGGTCGCGATGTGCCGGATGCCCGATCAGATGGTCTGCATCCGGCGCCGTGGCCAGTGGCGGTAGCGGCCATTCGAACAGTCCGGCCCGAAATTTGGTGGTCAGGATGCGCGTTACCGCCTCGTCGATACGCGCCATGGACACTTCACCGGCTTCGACCGCTGCGGTGAGGTCGGTGATAAAGTCCCGCCATTTCTCCGGCTCCATCACCATATCCAGGCCGGCATTAACAGCGCGAACAATACGCGCGCGGTTGGTCTCGGCGGGAATCTCGCCGAGTGCCGACCAGTCGGAGAGTGTGATACCGGCAAAGCCGAGCTCTCTCTTGAGGGTACCGGTTACCAGCGCCTTGTGCTCATGCATCTTGGTGCCATTGACACTACTGTAAGACACCATCACGCTGCCCACATCGGCCTTAAGTGCCGGCAGGTAGGGGGCGATATGCACTGCGCGCAGACTGTCCGCGCCCAGTCGCGTATCGCCGCGGTCAATCGCATAGCCCTCATCACCGGTACCGTAAGTGGTACCGCCATCGGCGACCCAGTGCTTGGCGGTGGCGAGTACTTTGTCGGCCGCCAGGTTGTTGCCGTCGAGCCGCTCCCCCTGTAATCCCCGGATGAAAGGCCCCGCGAAGGCTGACACCAGCTCCGGATCCTCACCAAAGCACTCATAGGCGCGCCCCCAGCGGTCATCACGGGCCACACACAGGGTGGGGGCAAAAGTCCAGTGAATACCGGTGGCCGCCACTTCCCTTGCCGTGGCCGCGGCAATAGCACGCGCCAACT
The DNA here is from genome assembly GCF_030440425.1 of Microbulbifer sp. MI-G. Lineage (NCBI taxonomy): Bacteria > Pseudomonadati > Pseudomonadota > Gammaproteobacteria > Cellvibrionales > Microbulbiferaceae > Microbulbifer > Microbulbifer spongiae. Next base: position 1,767,377 of record NZ_CP098023.1, on the reverse strand, counting down.
GCGGATTGCGGGTTGCACCCAGGGCAACATTGTGGGGAAAGATGGTGGCTCCCAACACATTGTTATGACCGTGCACTGCATCGGCACCATACAGGATCGGAATGCCAAGGCGGGTGCCACCAGCTGCCGCCTGGTAGTCCCGGATCATCTCAACCCAGTCACTGCGACGGTTTTCCTTGGGAATGGAACCGCCGCCGTTGAGAATCGCACCGAGATAATAGGTTTTGACGTCCTCCGGAGTGGCGTGCTGACGTTCGGCCTGGGTCATTTGACCGATCTTTTCCGCCAGCGTCATCTTGTGCACAAGCCCGCGGACTCTCTCCTCCACAGACGTCGCCGCCTGCGCTGTGGCGAAAGCCAGAGCCAATGCTGTGGCCGAGATGGTTGTGCTGGCCAATCGGGACTGTTTCATACTTTCTTCCTGCAAAACCGTTTTTTCTTTACCCGGCAATCCATCCCGCGGATCGTTGCCACCCTTACCACCGCGATAAGGCATCGCCGCGTTATAAGAAGTTCGTACCAGTTCACAGCCAGCGGCACACCGGCATCTCAGCACCTTCAACCTCCGCAAGAGATCACTGCACGGTCGGCGGCGCCCGGCACATATTTGACGTTGGCAACCGCCAACTCGAGAGCGCCCTCACTGGCGATCGATAAAGCACCCGAAACCCGGCTGAAATCCGCTCCCTCGGCAGCAAAGCACTGCAGGTCGATGGAGAGCGTTGACCAGCTGCCAGGTTGCAGTTTTGCCAGTGCGGTTTGCAATGGCAGTTCAGCCGCGCAGTCCGGACCACAAGCGATACCAGCGCGCACCGGGTGCTCGGGCTTGCGGTCGACACGGACATCCAGTATCAGCGCCGCGCGCTCCTTTAGATAATGACTCAGGTCCTGGGGCCTCTCGGCAGCGAGCCATACCGCCCCCGGGCGCAGGCCTTTCCAGCGAATCTGGCGCGCATCCTCCTGAGACTCACGGTCGATAGCGGCCACAGTAATATTGGTGTCAGGGCCACTGCTGGACCGGTTACCGGCAACGGCCACCGGTACCTGCTGCTCTTCGACAATCAGCAGTTTCCAGGGCGCGCGCGGGCGCGACACCATCAGCCAGGCATCTTCCAGTGCCCCGTCGGGATAGGTATCCCCTTCTTCTGTGAGGGTGTTACTCACCAGGGACTCTGCACCATCCCGCAATCCGTAGCCCAATGGGAACAGCGGCTCGTAGTCCGGGTGATAGGGATTCAGCACTGTCTGGTGCACATAGTGCGGCCAGCTGAACGGCAATGTACCGCTGAAGCCGTATGGTCTTCCGCCTTCGGGGCCGGTGAACAGCACATCGGCCACTCCCGCGCCCTCGGAACCCGGCAGCCAGGCGGCGACAAAGGCATCCGAAGCATTCAACTCCCTATTGACCCAGAGCGGGCGGCCGGACAGGAAGATACTAACCACAGGAATCCCCTGTTTACGCAGGGCTTGCAACAGCGCCAGATCGCTGTTGCTGCCGAGCTGATACTCCAGGCTGGCCAGGTCGCCGTGCCATTCCGCATAGGGCTCTTCACCGAATACGACAATGGCCACATCGGGCCTGCCACCATGGGTAAAAGTAGTGCTGTCGAATTCGCCACGCGCACTCAGCACCACTTCACCACCGGCAGCTTTGACCAGTGCCTGGATGCCCTCAAAAATTGTGGTCGCGCCGGGGAAGTCTTCACGGGTATTGCCGGTGCCCTGCCAGGAAATAGTCCAGCCACCGGTCTGTTTGGACAGGTTGTGCGCTCCATCACCGGCTACCAGCACGCTCTGTGCGGGTGAGAGTGGTAACAGGTTGTTGTTGTTTTTTAACAGCACCAGCGATTTGCGCACCGCCTCGCGGGCCACTGCGCGATGTTCTGCACTGCCCAGAACACCGCTCCTGCCAGCCAACGGTCGCTGGCGCTCGAACAGGCCTGCGCGGATTTTTACCCGCAGGATACGCCGCACGGCATCATCGAGGCGCTCGGGGCGAATCTCACCGCGCCTGGCCTGCGCCAGGGTGTTCTCATAGAGCGTTTTCCAATCCGACGGCACCATGAACATATCCAGGCCCGCATTGATCGCTGCCGCGCAACTGTCTACAGTACAGCCGGGCACGAAGCGATGGCCATTCCAGTCACCCACGACAAATCCATCAAATCCGAGCTGTCCTTTCAGTACATCGGTCAACAGGTAACTGTGGCCATGCAAAGGCTCGCCTCGCCAGCTGTTGAAGGAGGCCATTACTGTCTGTACCCCTGCTGGAAGCGCACCCAGATACCCTGCCCCATGCACCTTGGCCAGCTCGCTCTCGGACACCTGGTTGTCTCCGCGGTCAATACCCCGCATGGTACCGCCGTCACCTACAAAATGTTTGGCGGTGGCAACGAGATGCTCACCCCGCAGGAAGTCGCTATCACTTTTCTCACCCTGCAGGCCCTTGACCATGGCCTCTGCGTAAGCCTGCACCACCGCCGGATCCTCGGAATAACTTTCATAAGTGCGGCCCCAGCGGTCATCGCGCACCACCGCAACCGTAGGGGCAAATGTCCAGCCGATACCGGTTACCGCCACCTCACGGGCAGTGGCCACACCGATGCGACGGATCAGGTCCGGATCTCGGGCCGCGCCCAGGCCGATATTGTGGGGAAAGAGAGTCGCACCGACGATATTGTTGTGCCCGTGTACCGCATCGCTGCCCCAAATAATGGGGATAGCAACCCCGCCATCACTGGTATCCATGGAAGCCGCGAAAAAAGCCGCGGATAATGCGAGCCAGTCCTGCGGTGTAGCGAATTTATTATTGTCCGGGTAGGTGCCGCCGCCATTGAGCACCGATCCCAGATGGTACTTCCTGACATCTTCGGGGGTGGTGTATTTGATCTCGGCCTGGATCAGCTGGCCCACCTTTTCTTCGATGGACATCTGCGCCATCAACCCGGAAATGCGCGCCTCCAGCGCCGGGTCAGCAGGCAGTGCCGGTGGCAGCGCAGGCCATACGGAGATCTCCGACGCAGTGCCATTTGCTGCAGTCGTCGTCTCAGTCCGGTTCAGCCCTTCGTGCTTGCAACCGGCCAAAATCACACTGCAAAACAATACCCCCAAAAGTTTGCGCCTGGGCAATGGCATCGCGTCTCTCCTAACTGTTTTTTTACCACCGACACAACAACCGTTTCTCTCAGTGCAAGACACCGGCAGCACGCGGCTTACGGGCAGGCTTTCAGGTGTTCGGCCGCTGGGCTCACTGCATGCCTCCGTTACAGAAACAACAATCCACGAGTCGATGCGGCGGGCATGGGATTGTGACCTTCAGCACCAGCGCCAGTACGAGAAAATGCAGCCTTCGCGGCAAAGCTGCAACAAGCGACAGACACATTGTCGGCGAGAGGGACTGAATTCTGGGTAAATGGGAAACCCCGGCCCCGGTGAGATCATGACAGGGAAAGCGCGTTGCAATCGGCAATCACTACCTCAAACGATTGATTCAAGACCGCACAAATCCGTGACCACTTTTGTGGGCGCTAATCCCCAGGGATCAAAAACGGCCTCCGGCGAGCGCTTGACCCATACCGCTTGCAGACCCGCAGACATAGCTCCAATAACATCAAAAGGATTGCTAGAGACCAGCCAGAGATTTTTCGCCAGCACGCGGGTTTTGCGCATAAGGTAACTGTAAACTGCCGGATCGGGTTTAAAGGTCCTGATACAATCGCAGCTCACAATAGCTTGAAAATAATCGCGCAGGCCGGCGTGCCTGAGCAGCGATTCCACTGCTTTTTCCTCTCCATTTGAAAAAGCAGTCATCTGTACTCCCCTTTTATCCAGCGCTGCCAGGGCGGGCGCTACATCCTCAAAGGCGGGCAGCATCAGGTAACTGTCGATGATTCTCTTTTTCTGTTCTTTTGTCAGCTGGATACGGTAAAACCGGCAGGTATATTCCAATGCATCGCTTGTACATCGGGAAAAAGGTTCGTAGATCTGCATTAGCCCGCGGCGAAAAGCATATTCAAGCTGCTTCTCCCGCCATGTACCGCTAAACGTATTGGCCTTGGGACCTATCCATTCCGCAAGGATAGCGACAACGCCGTGGGTATTGATCAGCGTGCCGTAAACATCGAGAGCCAGTGTGACTGCCATAATAGTTTCCTTTCAAAAAGAAGGCATGCCGCAAAAGTGCAAACCCCGCGTATTGACTGGTCGGGCAACAGGATTACTGTTGCCCCCCACCCCGACTTGACACTGATGGCTGAGTTACCAACGTACCCCCCTGCTGGTACCGCATATATTAAAGTAGGCATAAGCCTGCCTTTAGCCCACCGATACATGGCTTTTCTCCACTTGAGACGTATTTACACATCTTTGCGACAGGAAACACACTGCCAGGTAGCCGTTGTCATAGTCCATCTGATAGGCTTATGAGTCTTGACAGCCCTCTAAGGCAGGTAGGCACACGGATAAACCCGGCCGGCATACTGATTACCAAGGTCATCATGCTGACTGATGGTGGGATAAAAATGAAAATAATTGGCTTATGGATACTGGTCCTGATGGCCCTGGCAGCACAATTAGTTCAGGCGGGTACTGCCGAACCCACCCCGTTTACACGTCAGGGCATCCTGTCTTACCACTTTCATTCCGAACTTCTGGAGCGGGGGTTCGTGATCGATGTGTTACTGCCTCTAACCTATAATCCCGAAGCCAATACCCGATACCCGGTCATCTATATGACCGATGGCTTTATGCACTTCCCGATGACCGCCCCCAACCTGATTCAGGAGCAGATACCGGATGCACGGGGAAAGGCAAAAATACCGCCAGTGATTCTCGTTGGCATTTCCCACCCAATCGACAGTAGCAGCCTCAGGATGCGCCTGACCGATTTCACCCCCGTACCGGGGGAAATTCAGGGTGCCCTGTTAGGTGGTGGCGCAGACCGCTTCCTGGAATTTATCCAGAAAGAGTTAAAACCCTTTATCAATAATGCGTTTATGGGGGATGAAAACGACGAGACAGTCGCCGGCCATGCCCTGGGGGGGCTGTTCGCCCTGCACACCCTGTTCAATCACACCGACAGTTTTGATCGCTATGTCATTGGCAGTCCCAGTATCTGGTGGGCCGGGAAGCAAATCCTGGAGAGTGAAGTGGCGTATGCGGAGCGGCATTCTGATCTGCCCAAAAGTGTGTATCTCTTTATCGGCGGCGAAGAGACTTGCGTGGACGACATGTCCGTGTGTGGCGTGCGGGATTTCGGGGATATGCTCCAGCGTCTTGAATCCCGCAACTATAACAGCCTTAGCCTGCACAAGCGCATTTTCGACCGTGAGAACCACGGCACAGTGGTGAATCCCGGCTACGATAAAGGGCTGGAGCAGGTATTCAAATCCCCGCTCCGGCCGAGAAAATACTCCTTCTGATAGGCGGTATTTTACTGGCGGGAGGAGACAGGTTTAAAGACCGGATGGATGGCCCTCGAGGATACCCCACAGACTGCACCTATAGCCCAATCACCCCTTTCAGCGCAACCGGGTTAACTGGCGTGATTTGAGTGGTGTGGTAGGATTACCCCAACCGGTGCAGTCATTCTACACGCTCAGAAGCACCCCTGGGCAGCCTAGTGGTTACCTGCCACTGTGGCTTTTATGCATCAATTCCTATCAGGGGGTTACATGCCTGTAAAAAAATGGAGTGTGCAATATGCTTTTGCAATCCCAATGACCTTTCTTATGCTCGCCGGTATTCAATACTGGAAGGGAAGAGGGCTGGCATATGCAGTGGAGTTTGGCATCCTGTGGTCACTGGCCTCAGTCGCACTCTTTGCCGTGATTCGCGTTTACTATTTCCGAAAAGGGATGCACTGTACTGTTTGCAATGATCTGCCGCAGGAAACGCAGCCCAGGCAGGAAACCTGACAAGTCCAACCGACTGTCTTTCGCTTTTCGCAAGCTCAAAGTGGGCCTTCAATCGGCACTCTTTATCCGCACGCCGATAGACGCTGGGGTTAAACGACACCCGAAACGGCAATGCCTGTCGCCGGTCTGCGCACACCCCTGAACAGCGGGCAAACCCACAGTTGCACCGGCGGAAAAGCGGCAGCCAAACCGGTCAGGCTTGGCTGCCGGGTGCACAACCAGGCTCAGGAATACACCCGTGAGCCACCCATGCTATTTGCAGCCCAACCCGGAATTAGCAGTGACCAGATTGTAATCGCGGGTGTTTACGACAAAATCCCCATTCACATCCAGCGATGCGGGAGCATCGGGCACCCGCTTGCCCAGGTAGGGCAGCATTTTTATCAGGTCATTCTGGTCCACGCATCCATCCCCATTCACATCAAAACGGGAAGTCGTGGGGATGCTGGCCGAGTCATCAATAAGTGCAACGTAACCGCCAGAGGCCGCGGCCATGGTGTTGAACAGGCCACCCGCATCACCGGGTGCGAATTGATGACTGAAGGAGACCGCCGGTGTATCACCGGCCAGGGCCACAGGCTCACTGTAACGGGACAGGCCGATATAATCGCCAAAAACCCCGAAATAGATAGGCACAGTCGCTACGCCGGCTCCCGCGGTCTGATAGGGCGGTGTATCTGAAGGGAATAATTCATGCCAAACCCTGCCCTGCCAACTCAGGGTCTCCCAGGGCTCCACACCGTCAGCGTCACTCGATCCCCCACAACTGAGCCCCGCGCTGGAATTTTCCTCGCCATCGGTGAGGACCCACAGTGTGCGGTAGAGCAGCGGTGTGGCCAGCGCCAGGTCATCGATGGCAGAGCAGACCGTGTGTGCCAGTGGCGTGGTACCCGAGCAGCTCTGTGCGGCCAACAGGTCTATGGCCTGTATGGCATTGGTCTTGGAAACAAAGCCACCGGTACGATTGGTATAGGTACTGTTTTGGAAGGTCCATACGCTAATCTGTGTACCTCCCACAAGACTGTTGTTGATTTTGTCCTTGGCAGCAGACAGGGCATCTTTGCAGCGAGTACTGGCGATACCATTACGCATTGTTGTGGCTGTCATGGAGCCACTGCGGTCAATCACCATGGTGGCGTGAAAGGTCTGTGCCAGAATACAAGTACCACTCAGGCTCAATAACAACCCCGTGGCAATTGTTGAAAGAAAACGCAATATCCTCATTACTATCTCCTTATAGTAGGTCAATTGGTGACTCAAAAATCCATAGAGTGATCAGCGCTGGACCGACGCCGGGACAAATCAAGCCCATGCTGCATAAACAGGCATTTGGTATTTATTGGGTTATCAATCAAAACTTCCGGTAGTTATTGCGCTGTTATTCCGAAAATACGACCGCAATGCCAGCTATGTCTTCTCCAGGGGCTGGCAACCGGTACCTGTATTACACTGCACAGTAATTTTCCGGCATGTATTGATTTCAGAATTGATATAAATCAGAAACGGTCAATACTGTAAAACCAACCGAACAAGCCAGATATCGGTAAACACAATAAAGAGCCTATACTTTCAAACTACTCAACAATGTATTCCGAAAATAATTCCCAGATATGGATCCAGACACTTACCATCAAAAGCGGGGGACGGTCCCCGTGCGTCATATTAACAGCCGCGATCGGCAACACAAGCACTGGCTGTGAAGTCTTGATGAAGAATAAGCGCATATTCGCGCCGCAGGCACTAGGCTTTGGCGCTCAGATGTGAACGCATAGCCATGAGGAATTTTTTTCTTTCGATCCTGCAAGCAGGTTGATTTCATCTGCAGGAAATAGTGCGTGTTCTGCAGGATAGAAAAACTTACCCAGGCATTGTATTGATGAGTACTCGATGAGTAATACTACAGTATGTCCATCAGCTTGGGCGTTTTCTGTTTCCGTTACTTTTTTCCGGGAACAGCTATTACACAGCACCCACAGAATACCAGGCTGCCGTTCACAGTACCCTGCAAATTCGCACTGGGCACTACTGGGATAGAGTGGCACCCCAATCTTCCTCAATGCTCTTCCAGCACTTTTCCCCGCAGTCTCAGTGAGGCACACAGATATTCAGATTCCTCCTGGTAAAAAACCACCCGCTAACTGCCCAGGCGGGTAAAAATCCCAACTGCCAGTTCAGCCCATAGATAGCAGAGAATCAAAAGGAAAATGACACCGATAAGCAACTTTTTGCGCGGCATTTTCCTGGCAACAAGAATGAATAAACTGCCCAAGGCAAAGGTTATCCCTCCCAGGATCATGAAATCGGCAATATCCCACTGCATTTCCTGGATGAGCTGCATGGCGATTAAAGGGATTAACACGATAAGGGCTGTGGCCAGAACCACGTAGAGCAACCCCCTCTTGAGGGGAATGATTTCAGGGGACCCGGTTTTCATAGTGCCTCCGAACAGGCATTGAATGGAGTGGAAAACTGCTACTTTAGAATCTTGGTGGAGCAGTGCTCACTACAACTATTTCCCAATAGTGATTGCTAGGCACTATTATTGCACCTGTAAATTATCGGGTAAAGAAGCCCGCTAAGCAGGCCCCTGGACCAGAAATACCTCAGAACCTAACCATGGTGTCCAGGCCAATCCTCCCTGTAAATCCGTGTTCAATAAATCCAGTGTTTCCCCATGTGGCCAATGTCAACAAATCCCCATTCCACTAAAAATCAATTTGCACCATATTGACGATCAATGTATTTCTTTGAGCAGCAAACATAAAGGTGGGTAATAATCCTCAAAAGATCTCCAGCAATCACTTCTGGCCCGACCACTCAACTCCAACCGGAACCTGGTCAGTTTACGACTGAACATACGTCAAAATGCACTTCCAATTGACTAAAGTAGTCGCATAAGGCATCACCAAAATGTTACAGTGGGCCTGCACAAAGCCCCACCTAAGTGCTATATGAATGCGCTTTTCCAGTTGATGAGGCAGCCCCCCGCCTCTGCACAATCACCACAAACAACGATAGGGGTGCACCATGAAGAAGTTTCTCATGCCATTGCTGCCTTCACTGGCACTTGCGCTGTATCTGACCGGGTTCTCTCCCCTGGCGGTCGCCGACGGCATTCCGGGAAAGAACGACGAAAACCCCAATCCACCTACCGGTGGCACGGCTTTACTGATGGCAAACGGGATCTATGACCCGGACGACCCATCCTTTACCCCGCCGACCCCGGATGAATTTGACACTCTGATCATGGGCCGCAGTGAAACAGAAAAACTTGAGCGCAGGCAATTGGCCATTGACTATTTTCAGGCGCGCTATGGTATCGATTTAACCAGCGGCTCTGCGGATTTCGGCAACATCCTGCTGATGGAATCTGTATTTGACCCAAGAAATAACTACCGTGCCTACCACTTACCGATCAGTGGCAGAGACAACCGGAAAATCGCAAAGAATGGCCAGATCGTATATGACCGGCAGTTTGTGATGTTTGTTGGGGCGCAGGGGCTCAGCTCCACCTTAACCGGGTCCTGGGGTGGGGCCATGGGGATATCAGTACCACCGGGCACCGTTGCCGTGGACGGCGATTACCTCGTTCAGGGCACCAATCACTTTCGTATCAATCACCCCAGGAATCTATATCTTCGCTTTCAAAGCGTCGATCCAATTTTTAACGCCGCTTCGGGAGATATAAAATTCAATTGTGTTTTATTAGATGAACAGGGCGAAATTATCGGTGCTGCCATCGGCAGACAGGAATTTGTTGCTCTCGATAACGGCAATAACCTCTTCCAGATGGCTGTACAAAATGTCTGGCAGTTTCCGGCCCCGGAATGGGCGCTCCCGTAAAAGTGCCAGCATCACTCAGGGTATTATCAGCGGCTAACAACAAATCACTGCGCTGGTAGAAATTGTTTTCACAAATCACACCGGGCTGGCCGCAGGTAATGGTATTGCGATAGGCCAGCCAAGCGGAACTACTCTTTGTGTCACTCAGCTGTGTGATTTCTATTAACTATAGATATCGAAGCAATACGCACTGCACACCAGGGAAACTGAAAGAACTTACCTGACTTTATTGGCGTTCTTTGGACAATAACCACCCCGGAAAGTATCGGAATAAGTAACTACTTACTCTTACACTCGCTGTCAAAAACAGAAAAATATCCATACCACACGCATTCGGCATCCTGAGTATCGGAAATACCCTTGTAAGAAATCAGCTTTCTCAAAAAATCCCATCACAGCACATGCCCACCGTTACCTCATGTCCCGGCTCAGCCCTAAAATCAGATACTGGCAGTCAACGCAGAATCTGTGTTCACACCCAACGTGGATCTAATTTTTCCGGTGAAATGAAAAAAAATACGCCAAATTGTCGCAGCTATCCCCCCTGCAGGTGGTTTACCGCGTCTTAAGTTACTGAAAACTCACAGACCAATAGGACCACTGCTTGTTTAATATCCTTCGTTAAAGGGCAATGCCTTAAAGCGCCTGTGGTTTTCTGCAGCGGCATAAGGATACGGCTGCGTGTTTTGCACAAATAACAATGGATTGTCACAATAGTTATATAAGTAGATTTTTTGTACTGAGGTTATATAAAAATTTTGCAATTCCTTGTGCTGCAATCACGCTGTCATGCCCCGGACACCTGGGGCAATTAGGCTGCAGGATACCCGGCCAATGCCGGGCAGTACTCGCAGGCAATGATCCTTTGTGCCGCGTAGTGCACTTACTAACTTGGAGAGAATGATTACCATGAAAAAATTTCTTACTGCTGTATCTCTTACCCTCGCCGCCACCGGTTTTGCTGGGCTGGCCAATGCGGAGACCTGGGCGCCCGCTAGCTCTACACCAACCTTATTGAGTCAACCTGGCTTTACAGTAGAAAAGGGTATTCAACTATCTTGTACCCTGAATGGTATGGCTACTATCAACGCTGCAGGGGATGCCGAAATCAATGCCCTGTCACTGACCGGTACTCTTTGCGGCTTGGTCGGCTTTTTTAATTTCCCCTATGAGCTGGAAGGTGGTCTCAACGATGTTGTCACCATCAAGAATGTGGATGTACAGGGGATTACCGGTGACTGTTTGGGCGATCTGGTTGGCACTCTGGATCAGGCTACCGGAGTGATCGAGTTTACTAATGCAGAGATCCCCTCCAATCCAGCTGGTGGTAACCCCTGTAAGGTTAACGGCAAAGTAGATACCACACCGGCAGTATCCTATACCCCTTAGAGGCATTCGTTACGACCCATTTTAATGGTCGTTTGTGCTATCTGTGCCGGGTAGCCAATCGATAGCCCGGCTAAAGAGCGCCATCAGCAGTTTCTGTTGATGGCGTTTTTTACTATGCACCCTAGTTAGTAATTAACCTCCGGGGTGAGGTAGATATTCTTAAACAGTCTTATTTTTCGCTCTCCGGCAATTCTATTATCTTTTGAAAGATGTTCTATTTTTTTAAAGATAACATCATGATAAAACAATTATCTTTAGTGGCATTATTAGGTTTCTTCTCAGGGCAGACTTGTGCCGTAATTTGGTCTCCAACCGGGGAATTTACCTTTTCGGGTTATTTGGAATTACAATGGCAATTTTTTTGTTCTTCTGAAGTATCCGGTAGCGGACGGCTGGATGGCTCTACTGCAATTATCACCTCTTTATCAATTGAGCCTATAATCGGAGGATTTTGTTACACCGTTGTTGAGGATCTACCATATGAATTAACGGCTAGCGATCCAGAGTCGGTAACAATAAAAAATGTAAGATTATGGGGCGTTTGGACAGGTGGATACGAATGTATTGGAGATCTAAGCAGTGTATTTGAACAGGCTACTGGTGAAATTTCCTTTGATATGGCTATACTTACCGTCGATACTCCAGGCAATCCTCCATGCCAATTTGACGGCATACTTTACCCCTCCCCTCAGATATCCTTTAATTTTCCCTAGTTGGGCAAAACCTAAAATTAATCCTGCAATCCAATCACTTGTTGGGTTTATTTTTTGATGTCAAGCAACAGGCTGAACCGGAGGCCCCCGGATGAGAGGCGGGAAATGAATGAAAAAGGCCACGGCAGGGTAACCGTGGCCAATGGCGGTTAGTCGATTTTAACCACCTTGTTTAGAAGCCTTTATAGATGCTAAAACCCACAATGCGCGGGTCCAGGGTAAATACATTGGCGCTAAGCCCGGTATCATCGCTATTGGTAAAGAAATCCGTAATGGGTGCATCGTCAAATACATTCTTTACATAGAGCTGCATCTGCAGGTCCCATTCCGGCTGGGTAAAGGTGGCCGATACATTCAGGTTGCTCCAGGCTTCCAGGCGGTCATACTCGGTATTGTACACCCGCGCATAACTCTCTCCCTGGCGGTAGTAGTCTGCACGCAGTTTCAGGTCCCAATCCATTACCTGGATTACATGCTCCAGACCCAGGTTGGCGGTAAAACGCGGCGCATTGGGCAACTCGTTTCCGCTCAGGTCGGCAGAAAAACCACGCCCGCCGTTGGGAGCATCTTCGAGCGGATTATAAGTATATCCCAAGCCCAAAAGCAGATTCCATGGGAATCTTGAGTCTTGGTTCTGAAAATCCGGAGAGGTATAGGTACCCCATCTCTCTGAACCAGCACATACTTGTGCCAATGGCAATTCCTTATCTGGGTAGAAGGAGTTAAGGATATCCTCAACCAGATAGCGCGGCGCAATACAGTTACTGGGCACCTGCAGACCGGGGCGTACCACTACCCAGTCCTCATTGCCCTGGGTGCGGTTCATCACATCAATGGATTCCTCACCGTCAGCGATACGGGTTTTTAAATAGCCCAGGTTCATATCCATACGGGTGTTGGGGGTGATTTGCCAGGCGCTCTCCAGCTCCAGGCCCCAGGTTTCGGTATCGAAATTCTCGTTAAAGGAAATCCGGTCCACAATTTGCGAGACCTGGTAATCTTTGTAGTCGTAGTAGAAGGCGGTAACGTTCAGGTTCAAGCTGCCATCCAAGAGGGTATTTTTGGCCCCAAACTCAAAGGCATTGACAAATTCGGGGTCAAAGGTATTGGCCAGCGGCTGGTACTGGACTACCTCCGTGTCGATATCCACCCGTGGCGGGTTGCTGCCGCCACCTTTATAGCCATGGGCAAAGGAAACATAGAAGAGCGTCTCGTCCGTAAAGGGGGTCTCTGAACGCCAGTCCAGTACCAGCCGGCCGGTATACTCCTGCCACTCCTGTTCGATATCTTCCCCTTGGGGATAGCCACGCCTCGTCTTGCCGCCGGAAGACGCTCCGGACCTTGGACCGGTCACGGTATTTATCTGCGTACCCAGCAGTAATTGGCTGGGGATGGGAGTGGCGGTTTTCTTGTCCTCGGTATAACGCAGGCCGGCAGTCAGTTTGACATCGTCTGTCATCTGCCAGTAGGTTTCACCAAAAAGCGCACTGGAACGGGTTTTGACCAGGTTGCGGCTAAGGAAATAGTTGTGCCCCTCTTCATTTAATTGCCCGAGAGGATTGGGGTCAACATAGATGCATTCACCGGTTTCCTCATCATCGCAGGTGCCTTTGATAATAAAACCATCCTCATCTCGCTCAGGGCTATAAATTACATAAGCGATATAGGAAAAGACATTGTTAAAGACGTAGTAGTCGTCCTGGGATTCAAAATCCAGGTAGTTGGCACCCAGGGAGAAGTTGAACGGGCCATCAAAGCTGGACTGCAACCGCAGTTCATGACTCCACTGGCTGTTATCCGACTGGCTGATATCCACCGCCAGCATCCGGTCTGAGGGGCCGAGCTGGGGGTCGGTAAAGATGCCTCCTGGCGTGATTCCGGGAGTTGTGCTCTGAACCCATTCTCCCGCTAAGCGCCAAAGTCCCTCGGAATCATTAAAGACCGCATCAGATACATAACGGTTATAATCCTGGGAGCTATAGTAGTCATCCTTGGCATAGGTTGATTGGGCAAAGAGCCGCAATGAATCCCCCAGGGCCAGCTCCAGATTCAACTGCGCCACATCATTTTCAGCGCGAAACACTGGATCGTAGCTGGTGTTGATCTCCCGTAAATCACGGGATTGCTGAACATTGCCATAGGGGTCAATATCAGTTTTGAACAGTGGAACTGGCTCGCCACCATCCGACGGAGCTGCTGTCCAACCCAAATCTCCGCCTATACCCAAGGCAAAAATCCGGGTAAAAGCAAAGCTTCGGGCGTTTGGAGCGCCATAGGCATCTTCATCATATAGGGAGCCAGGCAAACAGCCCTGGCTGAACTGCGGACGTAGGCGTTCTGAGACCTCGGTATCGCCAACCATATCCAGACCCGGATCGCGGCTGCAGAGCTGCTTGCCGGTGCGGGAGCGATTATCGTCCTCCTCGAAGTGTTGCCAGATCAGGTTTGCACTAAAGGCTTCACTGGGCTCCCACTGTAAGATAACGCGGGTGGAGTAAAGATCCCGGTCATTGACGTCATTATCGGTAAAGGCGTTGTAGTCATAGCCGTCCCGTTTTGTCATGGCACCGGAAAAACGCATGGCCAGGGTGTCCCCCAGGGGCACATTCAGCATAGCGCTGGTACGGCGCGTATTATAACTACCCACTTCTCCCTTGATATTCGATTCAAACTCCGGCGTCGGCATCTGCGGCAGCATATTCACTACCCCGGCGGTGGCGTTGCGGCCATACAGGGTACCTTGCGGGCCGCGCAGCACCTCCACCCGCTGTACGTCGAAAAATTCCTGCTCATAGAGACGGTTACGGATCATGGGCGCATTGTTGAAGCTCACCGCCACTGCCGGGTCGGTACTGGCAGAGATAGCCTTGGTACCCACTCCGCGAATGGCAAAATTGTAGGTACTGAAGTTGGCCTTGGAGAAATTCACATTGGGCACCGCGCGCACCAGTTCGTCACCGCGCTCTACTTTCAGGTCGCCCATGGTGTCGCCGGAAATGGCAGATACAGCGATGGGCACATCCTGGATGCTCTCTTCTATCTTCTGCGCGGTAACGGTGATTTCTTCAATAGCTTTACTATCGGCCTCTCCGTCGCTCTGGGCGATGGCGGGCGTGGCGGTCATTGCCAGGCAGGCCACCGCAGCGCTGCACCACAGGGGGGCGGTATGATTGATTGGCTGCGCCTGGCGAATCGCCTGTGCGATCCGCTTTTTTTGCGGCTTGCGAAAATCCAACATCTTGATTCCTCTTTCTCTCTGTACTTGCTCTGTTATCGATTATTTTTGGTTATCAACCCCGACAATCGAACCGCGCTCCCTCACCCGCTGGATTGCCACCGCTTTCGATACCGACGCAACTGCGCAGGTTCGCCGGCTTTTCGGCGACAACCAACCCGCAGCCGGCGGCAGCACTTCCCTGTGCCACATTTACCCGGCACTGCTGGTATCACCGGGTATTGCCGGCACGGGCGGGAAGAAGACCCGGCACCCGAGACAGGCTGCGCACAGCTCCAGTACACTCGTCAGTAAAAACCCGGTACGGTTACGCGCCTGGGAGCGGGAGATTCTTCCCAAGGAAAGACGCAAAAGTAATAGTATCGGGGGGATTGAACCTGCTGATTTTTCGCGATTTTATGTATTCACAGACGCCAGGAAGGATTGACTTTGCAGTCTGATATTTTCAACAACAGAGAAAACGACTGGTACTTTTACAGCAGGATATTTTCTTAAAGAAAAACTATGTAGGTCAAACAGCAAATGACAGCAGCATAAGTGAGTATGCATTTACTTACACCGCTGATAGCGCGATTACCACAAACCTATTTTCCTTATTAAGTAGGCAGAAAAATACACCTATCCCGGAAAAGAAAACGATAGACCTGGTACGATCGTAATAAGTGAAAAGCTATAAACACTGAAAAATAAATTATTTCAATTATTGGGGCACAAAAATCCCTATTGCCAGGAAAATACTATTTGCAATTTATTAATGCTTTTTTACCAATGAGTGCCATACTATTTAACTTTGGGGTTCATTGTGATCCTGCAACCCCAGAAAGGCTGAGAATAATAGAGACGCCATATTAAGCGACAATTGACAATTAGAGATCCATAACTTGCGGGTAGTACCCCAACAAAACCTGCCCCAAAGAGACTCACGTGTTAAACACTACTGGCCGTTTTTTTGACACTGTAAAATATACAAAAAAGGTAGCAAAGTCACTATAAGGAAAACACTTTGTAAATACAAATCAAAATCTATCGCCTATCTATAACGTTTAATGCAAGTAAAGCTAAAGCACAGATTCCCGCACCTCTATATTGATAAAATATTAGAATTACTTCTACTAACCTCCAAACAGCAGCCTTCAAATTTATGAATAGCACACCTCAATATCGGATGGTGCAGTTTTATATACCGCACAATGCCATTGGGGAAATTTCCACAAAATATTCTGCCTACCACATCTGCTAACTTTGTGTGTTTTAAATACCAAACAGGATGGGAAGGAAAGTTTCCCCTTATTTCAAATTGCGCGATCAACACATCCCTGTACGCTCATATCGCTATTCAAGTCTCATGCGATCTGAAGGAAAATGGCATTCTACTTTTTTACCATTCCAATAAGAATCAATCTTTATCGGATATTATACGAATCAAATATAATTCCTTTTTAAATTAAATATACTGAATGCCTGTATATGATAATCCATAATTGTAAAGAAATTAATGTTCTGAAGATTTAAATTAAATATCATAAATATTTCTACCGATCAGAGTAAAAGCAACGCCCTAAGTCAAATCCATCTCCATTTATATCACCTGGCATAGAAAATAACCGTGAGATATTTTTTTGTGATATATATCATACATTATTGTCAAATTTAATTTGAGCCCACCGGGAGAGCGGCTATAGTCCAGGCGCCCCTGGTGGCTTCTTTTATCCATGCTCCTCCGATTATTACCATGTGCCATAAACACAAATTTAATGGGGGTTCGCTAGCGGTCATCTAAATACCTTAGGAAATAATACATACAAATTGAAGATAGAGGACTTTTGCAATGAATATGCCATTGAGTAAATCCACGGTATTTTATATTTTACTGTTCGCTCATTTTTCTATCAGCTCTCCGGATATTTTTGCCATTGAACCTTCAATGGATAAGCAGAAGTTACTACGTTGTGGCACCAAACAACCCAGTGTACAGCAAGCTGCTTTACAGGAAAGCTATTTCCAAAGTATGAATGGCGTATTGAATACTGTTCTGAATTCCCAGAAAACGGAAGCGAATGTTAACGTCCATTTTCATGTTATCACCGATAGCAGTGGCAACGGCGGTGTATCCATTTTTGAAATCAACGATCAAATCAACGTGCTAAACACGGGTTTTTCTGGAACACCATTTGTTTTTAATCTGGCATCGGTCACTACCACAGCAAACGACAGTTGGTATACAGTGACGCCGGATACCTTTGCCGAGTTTGAAATGAAATCGACACTGCGTGCAGGTGGAGCTGCTGACCTAAACATTTACGTAGCCAATCTTGGAGAGGATTTTTTAGGCTGGGCAACCTTTCCCAGCGAATATGACTCCAACCCGGTCAACGACGGTGTTGTAGTATTAACCGAAGCCCTCCCGGGTGGTAGCGCGGCGCCTTATAATGAAGGCGATGTCATGATTCATGAGGTGGGTCACTGGGTTGGTCTTTACCATACCTTTGAAGGTGGCTGCAGCAGTCCTGGGGATTTCGTTGATGACACACCGGCAGAAGCTTCACCGGCCTTTGGTTGCCCGGTGGGGCTGGATTCCTGCCAAGGACCTGGATTTGAAGGGTTAGATCCGATTAATAACTATATGAATTTCTCCGACGATTTTTGCATGTTCCGCTTTACCCCTGGCCAGAGTAATCGCGCTCAATTGCAGAGCAGCTTTTTCCGGGGTCTTTGACCCTTGATCCTCATGGGAATCCGGTTGGTGTGAGCGGATATCAGCTTAGCCCCAGGTTGGTAAATCTGGGGCACAGCCTGTCAAACCATCAATCCGGCAATCATTAGGGCAACCGTTGGCCCCCCCTACCATTTACCGCCAGCAGCTCTGCACTTGAGATCAGCTGATCAACACCCCTCATGTTGAATATGGCGTCATTTATAGTAAGATCGAATATCCTGAGCAGATCCTTATATAATGGAACAAGCTCAGGATAGCAAAGTCCCTAAGTTCTCTACTATCGACATGGTAGTCAGGATCAATAGCAATTGAACGGTATACCATCTTACAGCGCGCCGTAGGCGCTGGTGGCATTTTCCTAAGGTAGAAAATGCTATGGTAACAACCTCTCAAAAACTGCCTATTTTCTTCCAGAACTGAGATATCAGATAGGATTGCCATACTCTATAAATGAAACGTTAGTACCAAATAGAGATTATTTATTGAATATACAAGTATTTCCAGATACTGACAACAGTTTGCTTTTGAATTTACAACCGGCATAATGCTGGTTTTACTGGCAAATAAAAATTTTACCTATTCATCAGGCAGGAAACAAAATGGAGAAAGTCAATGGGATTGGTGGTATTTTTTTCCGTGCCAGAAAGCCAGAAAAACTTGCGCAGTGGTACGAGCAACACTTAGGCGTAAACCCTGTTCCAACAGAAGACAGCCATCCCCCCTGGATACAGGAGGAAGGCCCGACAGCATTTGCACCATTTGAAAATACGACAACCTACTTTGGCGATCCTGCACAAAGTTGGATGGTTAATTTCCGCGTAAATGATTTGTGTAAAATGGTAGATCAGCTTCGCGGAGCAGGTGTCGAAGTAACCATAGATACACAGGCGTACCCCAACGGTAAATTTGCCAGACTTTATGATCCGGAAGGCAATCCAATTGAATTATGGGAGCCAAAAAACTGAATATTCAAGTCCAGCTATGTTCTTTAACCACTCATTTTAGAAATCTATCCAAAACACATACTGAAGGAGTATACAATGTTTATGCCACGGATTATGGTAGGAATGGGAATGACACAAATTCTTAAAAAAGGTCAAGCCGGTAAATTGTATTCAGGACATCTCACATATTGCAGCGCACTTGTTTTTAAAGTACTCGACCAGCACAATGAAGTAATCGGCGTCGGAATGACCCATCGGGGAATTGAAACCGAAGATTTATTCAGGAAAAATTTTAGAAATACGCTTTCTGAACTCGGTGATCCCAGCAACCTAAAAATCGAACCCTGTGCGCTACAGACAGCACCTGACACTCACATAAAAAACGTTCCCTATTCTGATACAAGCATGCCCAAGGGCAGCCATGAAAATACACTTGATGCACTTATCCAGGCTATGGCAAGTGAGTCAAAAATGGATACGAATGAACTTTTCAGGCTATCTGAAGCGGGACCAAAGGCCAACTTTTTAGCTAATGATTGCACTGCAGAAGTTAATAGTAACGGAGAGGTAATGGTACCGAAGAGAAAGAACTACTGGGATCAGGCTTGTAGTATATGTTGAAGAGCCGTATAAGCCTATACCCTTGAACAACCTGAACCTACATAAGGACAAGTCCAGGTATCCAGCAAAGTGTGAAAATGTGGTATTCTTGTCTGGCACTGCGTATTAATTACCACCCGGATTTTATGGGTACAATGTTTGCTGATATTGCTAAGTACCAAGTGTCATTACAGGAGAACAATCTATGTTCGAGAATCCATCATTAATTACACGCTTGGCAGTTGGCAAAATTATAGGCTTTGTATTCGGGCTTGTCGGATTTATCTTTTTACCTTACTTTTATCCAGAGAGTGACTGGCTGCTCAGGTGGGGAATTTTACTGTGGTATACCACTCTTGGAGCCATTATCGGGGTTTTTGGAGTCTTTACCTACCATCCCATATTAAAATTACCTTTCCCTTGGTGGTTTAGGGCGCCTTTATTGGGCGCCTGGATGAATTTTGTACTTACTTTTTTTGCATTTGATACTATGCAGGCTGTACTAATTTCTGCCTTCGGCGATAACAACACCTTCCATTCCCCTTTTTGGTTTACACTTGAAGGCGCCATTATTGGATTGATTATGGGGTATTTTGCAACACGGCTAGGTGGCGAGGGAGTGAAAACTGTAGCGCACTAACATGCTCCTTGGTCCGTAAAGAACCTATATACTTATGGGAATATTTCCACTACTTTTATTTTTCTCTATTTATTATTAGTGACTTATATTCTGTATTTTCCAGTAGTTTGGGATAAAAGAAACTCTAACAATTGGTGAGCTAAGAAACTGTTTGATTGGTATATAATTTCCACCCTGGTTCTCGCTTGCGAATTTTTGCGGCACTCAATTGGAACTCTATTTTCTTCTAAAATGATCAGGATCAATGAAAACAGGGCTGATTAGTCTGTTCATAGTACATATACTAACTGTTGTCATCTGGCCACAGGATGCTCCAATAGTAGTTATGATCAACTAAATTTTCTCTATACCTATATAGATAGAAATAAGATGAAATTTCTTGAGTTGAAAATTCCTCCCGTTATCTTAGTGCTAGTCTTTATTTTGAGCATGTTGGCATTGAGACAATATTCACCTGAAATTGGATTTGAATACAATACAAGGTTAATTTTATTTATTTTAATAAGTGTATTATCAGCACTTATGTCCCTTTCAGGTGTCATGCACTTTAGAACAGCAAAAACTACCGTAGACCCAAGGAATCCTGAAAAATCTGCAATGCTTGTTACAAATGGAATATACAGATACACAAGAAACCCTATGTACTTGGGATTTGTATTTTTTCTCACAGGATTTTCAATTTTTTTAAATTCTGCTTACAGTTTAATACTAGTTCCAATATTTATAATCTATATAACGCTTTTTCAAATTATACCGGAAGAGAAAATTTTGCTGAAAATCTTTGCTCAAGAATTCATAAAGTACAAAAACAGTGTACGTAGATGGTTGTAGTTATAGCAATCTTCAATTTCTTATAAATAGAACTTTCAGGCAGTCAATTCTTCTTATTGTTGTCAGAAAGGCTCCGTATCGGTAATATTATTCATAATTCAGTAATGTCATGAAAGCAGTAAAATATCAGAAATTTAGTGAAATCAACCCAAGTGATCTTTTATCAATGCTCAATAGAACAAAGGTAAGAAAACACTTGATTGACCATCCACTGTTTACAGTGGATACCCTGAATACCTGGATGGATGCAAAAATTGCGGTAGATAGTATTCCAGGCTGCAGGATTAGAGCTATAGTATTTGAAGGCACCCTGGCTGGCTGGTGTGGTATTCAATTGGAATATGAAAAGTATGAACTTGCGATAGTAATTGATGATCAATTCTGGGGACTAGGCAAGGCAGTGTTTCAGGATATGATGAAGTGGGCCAAAGAACTGGGACATAAAGAGGTTTTCATACATTTTCTGCATACCCGCCCTGGCTACAGATTCTTGGATAAAATTGCAAAAAGTGTGCATAAAACCAATATGCATGGCGACAACTTCACCACCTATCAGCTGGAAGTAAAATAATATCTGGCTGCGCATAGCACCATACCTAGCTCTTTGGTGTGTGCTCCTTAAACCATTGTTATTTCCAATTGAAATTTCAAACAACCCAATAATAAAGAACACTAATCACGCTACAGTTATTATTCCAAACCAGGCAGATGGATCTATAAATTTAAATATAACCAATCCAAAAAAATAAATGAAGGGACATATTCAATAGATAAAATTATCTCCCCCACAATTTCCACAATTTCCACAATTTCCACAATTATTCCTACCAGGAAAAATGGGAATAATTACCTGCTTAAAACCAGGTTTAGCGCCACATTTTATATTTAAATTTATCTAATATCTTCATATTCTATTTCACACAAGCAAAAGCGGGCCACAAAGGCCCGCGCATTTAATTAAAGTTAACTTTTTATTGGATTGGATCAACCAATTTACCAAACAACAAAACCATACAAAAAGCCGCTGTCATGGCAATTGATAGCAAAGAAATAAAATTTAAATTAGTTTCAATTCTTAATATATGGTATAGCCCTATACCAAACGCAGCCGTTGATACTGAAAAGTATTGTGGAATTACGTTTTTCAAGCCACATTTTTTGCATTTAATTCTAGAGATAAAACTCAATACAATAAGTTGTAAAAAACTAGGTTTGTTATTACATTTTTTGCAATTAAATTTATCTAATATTTTCATATCCTATTTCTCACAAGAACTCTGTGATTGATTATAATCCCGCCAAAAGTCTTCTGCCCTTTGTGGCGTGATATGTTTATACATATTAGAAGCAAATTTTGAAGCCACAGTACCTACAGTTATTCCTGTACCTGTACCGCCTAAAGCACTACCTAGAAACCCTAAAGAAGAACCTACAAATGCCCCAAAGGTATTAGCGGAATTATATTCACCTGTTCCGGCTTGACTTGTGACCTCATAAATTGGTCCTACCGGTAAGGCGCTAGCGGCTGGCGAATTTTTAAAGGCAATATTATCTATCACGTTTGAACTGGCAATCGCCGCTATATTTTTCCCCAATTCGTTAGCTTTCATATACTCTTCACTATAGCGCCCACTATTAGAACTAGATTGACCCGCAGTACCTGAAGAAGAAGAAGGAGTATTCGAACAATCTTTCTCGTCTGCTTCGTCTTGCGCGTCCTTTTCGTCTTTTTCTTCCTGGGTCAAGGGTGGGGTAATAGTACCGCCCGGAATACCGCCGCCGAAGTCTACCCAGTCACCACTACTAAAAAGAGAACGGTAAAGCATTTTTTCAAAACCTGTTAATCCGCCGCCGCCTTGGCACGCATCGTCACAAATTACCTCTACTTCTTCCATCAAAAAACCGCTAGGGTCAGTAAAGCTTAGAGGGTTATTCATAACATAGCTGTAACGGTTCCAGCTTTGACTATTGCCCGGAGCTTGTACAATGGGGTCAGGGCTCAGGAAACGACCCATAGCAGGGTCATAGATACGCCCGTTCATGTGTATTAAGCCGGTTCTATCTAGCTGTTCATGGTTGGTAAAGCCGCGATTTGTGCTAAGGCCCTGCGCCGCTAAAAGGTCTTCTAGGTCACTTGCGCTAATATCTCCTGTCCAGTCGCCACTTCTGCGGCTTCCGTAGGGGTCATAAGCTAAAGCGTTTAGAGAGCCTAATAGCATGTTACCTTCAGCGTCTGTTATTTTCTCCACCGAATCCAAGTGATCCCTGTGCAGGTATTCAACCGTATTGATCGTAAGGCCAGCTTGATCAGTGAGAGTGTATAAAATAACACTCTTATCAATCCGTGTCTTTTGTATCCGGTTAAAATCCGGGTCATTTCCGGGTAAGAAGTCTTCAAAACCGCCAATAATAAAAGTTTTATCAGTTACTAACTGTTGAGAATCATTATCCCAATAGCTTGATTCACGGTAAAAGCGCTTATTATCAGGACCATAGCGGAAGCGGTCACGGGCGGTGGGTGTTTGGTCGCTTTGACTATCGCCTACAACAATTTCTGTAGGTAACTGCCTGGCATTCCAGGTAATCCACTTATCGTCCCCGCTAGCCGCGTCATAGCGCACAATAGCGCCGTTAGGGTTATACCAAAAATCATAGCTAGTACCGCCCACAGTTGCAGAGCTGACCGCATGTGCGCCTGCATTGGCATTTTGGCCGTACTGGTAGCCGTCTACCGTGTTATCTCCTGTAATGCTGCTAGATTTACTTTGTATATTGCCCAGCTTATCAAAAACATTTGTTAGCGTACGCTGGCTAGTGCCGTTAAAGAAAGTTTGTGCGATTTTCAGCCGGTTTAACCCATCATAGCTAAACTCCTCGCGCTTATTATCGTTAGAGCCAGCAGGCCCGCGACTTTCTAAACTTCCATTACTGCGCCAGCTGTAAACATTGTTTTGAACTACTTGGGCGCCCATAGAAACAATAGTTTCTAGTTTGCCCGTGTCTGGGTTGTACGTCCTTGTAGTCGTTATACCGTTACCATAGGCTTCTTCCTGAGGCATACCACGCGCGTTTACGTCCTTAATAGTCTTTAAGGTATTAATGCCGTCTGTTAGCTTGTGAAGATATCCACGCCCGTTGTATTGATAGCCAATAACAGCGCCTCCCGGATCGGTTACAGCCGCCACACGACCCCGGCTATCATAGCTATAGCTTTGCTGATAGTTGCGTACTAATCCGCCAGCTTGCAATAAAGTTTTAGTTTTAATCAGCTTTGCGTTCGAATCGTAGCTATTTTCCGCTTTATACACTTGGCTACCGCCAGTAGTGTAGATTTTGCTACCTAAGTGCCCTATACCGTTTGTCGGATCATAAGTCCACTCCGCAAGGCCTTGACTGTCTTCCCTGAAACGTAAACGGCCCAAATTGTCATAACTATTAGTGATAGTCTCCCCGCTATTGTCAGTTTGACTAACCAGTTGGCCTAATGCATTGTAATCACTCGATACTATGCCAATATCAGGCCCAGCCATAGCAACCAAGTAGCCGGCTTTATCATAGTCATAAATAGACTCTGTTAAAACGTCGTTGTTTACTTTGGCTGAAAGCATAGCCCCCGCGCCGTTATAAGTATATTTAGTCGATACTTTTTGCGGCGTGCCTATGGCCTCAATAGTCCATAATTTATCATTGATAAAGTTATAGGTAGTTTCTCTTACTTGCGTTTCTTCTAAAACGCCAGCGCTGTTTAAAACGTCCTCTTCTATAGTAACTTTGTATTGGCCCGCATTAGTTCCGGGAGCGTATATGGTACGAATCTGTGAACCGTCAGGGCGGTCTACTTGCGTTACGCGGTTGCGTATATCAAATTGATAAGTAGTTAAAGGCTTTTGATCGCCAACAAAATAGGGCGCTGTTTCTAAGTACATGCGGCCCAGTAAATCGTAATTAAATTCTTGTCTTACTGTATCGACGCCGTTAAATGCCTGTGTATCCTGTTGTATGATACGGTCTAAAATATCGTAGTACCGTGTGATATTTGGTGTTACTGGTGAACTTTGAGTAACTTGATAAGCTGCTAACTGGTTGCCATAGACTGGGCAGGTTCCCGCGAGACAATAATCACGGGTTATTGTTACGCCTACACCGTCACTATTGACACGCTTTCTTTCTCTTCCGAAATTATCATAAGCAAACGTAGTAGTTTGATTATTAAATTTAATGGAAGTAGGCAAACCAAAGCGCTTTTCATAGTCTATCGTAGCAATTTGGCCTAAAGCGTTTGCTACAGAAGACGGGTAACGCTTATCTAAATAGTTATCTTTGGTTGTTGTGCGCTCATCAATACCCACTCCAGAAACAGTTTCTGACCTTAAATTCCCGTCGCTGTCGTAGGTGTATTCTGTTGTTAGTTCGTATTTATCGTCGCCTGGAAATACCGCCATTGTGCCTATCTGGTAAGTATTACCGAAGGGCGTATAAATAACACTTTCCACTTTATCTGCGGCGCCGGTTAATGGGCCGTTAAAATAACTACTTTCCTCAGCTTCTTTAAACAATACCAACCAATTAACGGGCCTGTTGTTATAAGTAATTATGTTTTCTGTACTACGTTTGATACCGCTAACAGAAACAGTTTTTACTTCCCCCCAGAAATCTTGCGCGGTTGGTACGTTGGCATTAAGACAGAATCGAGCAGTTTTAATAGTGCTATCTAACAACTCCCCATTTTGTGGATAAGCCGTTTTCTGTAAATCTGTAGTGTAAAATTTATAGCCCAGCGTTTGGCCATTTTCTAAAACCCATTCTAAGCGTTGCTTAACATAAGGGTTTTTAGTCGTATTTTGGCCGGTTGACAGGGTTAAACTACCGTAACGGTATTGGGTTTTTGACAACAACTCATTACTACCCGGAAGCACGCCTTTGTATTGTGTTTCGCGGGCAACGCGTCCGATATAGGGATAATCTAAACGGAACTGTTTGTAGGTGACAATATTAGAACTCAAATCATGGATTCTTTGCGCTGGATAGCCCAGAAAGCCGCGCCTTAGCGTACTCATGTAGCCTTTGCCTTGGTAGGCATATTTTGTTTTATGCCAGCCGTTGACGTTGCCGTTAGAGCGCCAAACCTCAGTTACTACAGACCGGTAATTGCCACCAACAGCGGTAAGGAGGTTTGCCTGCTCCGGTGTAGAATCCTGTCCAAAAGGCCTTTCTATAAATAAGCCATCATTAGAATTATCAGTAATCATAGAATAATAAAACTGTATTGATTGGCCTAATGTGTCGGTAACCTGGGAAACCCCCGTGTTAAATTCAATATCATTAGCGGTTTCAGTTTCTACCCAGTCAAGCGACATAGGGTTTAAGCATTGCTCATTACTACCGTTTACATCAAAAGCGCATTTCTGTACATACTTTAATCGGCGGTAGTCTTCTATTTCGCCTTCGTCTTCAGAAATCATTTTGTACTGCCTAATAAGCTTATTGTTATACAGTACTTTTATGTGGTGCAGTAATACTAATTGCTCCTGCTGGATTTCTTCAGAGTCCAGCGGTTGCGGTGGGGCGTCACTGCGGGTGCCGTATTCAAACTGTATACGCGCATCTGAATCGTTACCGTAGATAATTTCTAACGGGTAATTAATGCCCTCTACCGTGTCGCGATGATAGCGATAATTCAACACATTACCAAAATTGTCTGTTACCTTGTTAAGTGACCAACCAAAATGGGTAGACTTACCAACTTTTAAACGGCTGTTAGTGGTTTTACCGTACTCCTGAATTCTACCGTCAGGCGTGCGCACTTCAAACCATAGTTTACCGTTATTTTCTTTTAGCTCTATAAGGTAAAAAGTTTCCTTTTTGGTCCGGTAAGTACTACCAACTTGCCAGCGGTTACCAGACACGGTTACCAACGGTTCCCCGTTAAAACAAATTGAGTCTGTTTCATTCAATTTTATTTTATCGGTATTAGGGCGGCCAATTTTACAACGGCGAATTTCCCCAAAACCGCCAATACGCCAACCATAGCCTAAATAATCTTCTGGCAAAGATTCATTATTCCTTTGCCTAAAGCGGGCACCAGAATAATTTATATTTACAGTTGGCTCTAAGCCATTAACCCCCGGCGCAACTTCAACTGGAATTTTTATAAGTACGTCACCAGTTCTGGTTACATCCGTTGTATAATCCATTTTGCCGGGTACGGCCCCAGTAGATAGCACTACCGCCGGTTCTATGCCGTCCAGGTTATGCACTTTAACCCAAGCGCTAGTTTTCCAGCCTGTGCAAGAATTACCGTTACAAGCTTTCACCCGATAGCGGTATTTGTCGGCAATATGGCCACGCGCCTGATAAATTTTTGTGGTGGAGTTGTTCAGCTGCACATTTTGCCAGCCATCAGCCCCGCAAGTTTCAATGCCGGTTTTACAGTAGCGCTCTAACTGATAGGAAGTAACAACACCCGAAGCGTTCCAACTTATATCATAGTCGCCAAAGTCACTAGATTCTGGGGTATTTATAGAAATACCGCCCGGTGTAGGTAGCGGCGCATTGACAGTGACTATTTTATAGCTGCCTGAAGGAGTCCAAAGCCCCCAACCAGCGGCGTTTTTAGCTCGGACTCGGAAACGATAAGTACCACTAGAACCTGGGGATAGATTAACTGAAAATGTAGTTTTATTGCCTAAATTATCATTACCACAATTATTGAAACTAAACCCAGTACTATTTTTATTGCATTGCACTTGATAATTATTAATTGCATCAAAAGCGCCCGTGGGAGCACTCCAGGCTAATTGGAAGCTGGCCGACTGAGTCCCCCCGCTGGGTTGTGTGAAATTAGTTACTGCGTCAGGCCTGCGGTTAACCGTTAAATACGCGGAATACTCCCAAGGGCTATACTTAGTAGCGCTGCTTATTGTTAAGAAAGAACGCACACGATAGCGATATTTACCACTTGGTAAAGCACCAGAAGCGGGAACTCTAATTGATCTGGCATTTAGATTTGTTGAAGAATATATATTATTCCAATTTCCATCTGATCCGCAATTGCCTTTACATTGTTCAACTTGGTAGCCGCTTATTGGCGGCGGTGTGCTTGCGGCATTCCATTTTAAATTGAAAATCCCATTTCTGTCTTCACCGTTTTCGGTGTTTTGAAACTCTGTGATTCCTGGCGTATTTGGTGATTTTATAACAATTACTTCATCCACATAGTACCATGTCCTTACAGGCGGAGTAGGCGACGGCCAGTTATTTTTACGTGCTATGCCATAGCGGTACTTATAATGGCCTAACTCTTGATTTCTAGCTTCATGCCTGTACTTATTATTTCCTAACTCTTTTTTTGGAACTGTAAACCAGCTACCGGCGGGGCCCCATTCTTGGATAAAAGCCATTTCGCAGTCACTAACAACTAAAGCGGAGAAATCCACATTGTAGTTGCCGTCTGTATCAATAATAGGGGCCGCTGATTTTGTAGATTGGGCCAAAATATTGTCTTTATTATCTTTCAATAGCGGCTCTATAACATCACAAGGATCTTTAGGGCGTGCGCTTGTTGTTGCAGCTATAAAACTGCTGAAAAATAATACAAATATTAAAAATCTTTTAAACATGGTTTAACCTGTTGTTATTTAAAAAATAAAAAACAATATCCACAAGATATAAAACTCCACAGTTTCAAGCAATAACTGCAATTTTATTACGCGACAAGCTAATCTGCTCTCTGACCTATAAATAGTTCGTTTGGTGATCGACAGTCCCTCGTCTTTCTCGGACGGCTGTTAAGTCGGACAATCACCGCTTGCACCTCTTCATTCGTGACTTCACTGAAGTCGGTGCTTTTGAGAAAATACTGTAGAATAAAACCGTTACTGTTTTCGTTGATCCCTCGTCAAGAAAGCACTTTTGCAACCCTTACCCATCACGGTATCGCCTTCCCAATCATCGATTCGGCAACAACTACTAACCATCTCTGAACGATCATCGATATCCACCCGGTTTTTGATCTGTCCACGTCGGTCATAATGGCCATACCGTTTGCGGTAGGGTTTGGAGAGCACTCGCAAATGCTTGTAAAGATCGCCGTCTTCAGCCTTATCGGAGTAAACAATTTGATAAATCGTCTCATGGTGCAACGACACCTGCTTGTGCCTCAACAGGTAGTCTGCTACTTGTTGAGGACTCAGTTCCTGGTGAAGCAGCTTTTCTATCCAGCTTCTCACCTCATCGGTCACTTTGATTGCTTTGTGAGCCGTAGTTCTGCGATTATTACTGAAGCGCTGCGCCTGGGCAGGTTGAATACCAGGATTCATGTACCGCTGACACTTCTGGGGCAATATACCCCAGAAGCTTCCGCCATTTAAAACCCCTTATAAAGGCTCAGGCCAACAATACGCGGCTCCAATGTAAATACATTTGCAGTCAACCCTGTATCATCACTATTGACAAAAAAGTCTGTAATTGGGGCATCATCAAACAGATTTTTCACATACAGTTGTACTTGTAGGTCTGAATGAAGATTGGTAGCTGTAGCAGATATGTTTACATTGCTCCAAGCCTTAAGGCGGTCAAACTCGGTATTGTAAACACGGCCATAGCTTTCAGATTGATAATAATAATCAGCTCTTAGTTTTAAATCCCAGTCATGAACTGGAATAATATGTTCAACTCCAAAGTTCGCTGTAAAACTTGGTGCATTGGGTAATTCATTACCTTCAAGATCAGCATAAAAACCCCTGCCGCCGTTTGGCGCGTCTGTTAAAGGATTATATTCTATTCCATAAATTTGACCCCAGGGGATACCGCCGCTACCGTCAAAACTGCCGAATTGTTTTGATCCGCCGCAAAGCATACGCACTGCAAGCGAGCCAGAATCAAATTCTGGTGGAAGAGAAGCGCCAAATTGTAAAATCTTTTCTACATGTTCAACAGGTGCAATACAGTTGGAGGGGACTTGAATCCAGGGTCTTATTACCATCCAATCTTCATTACCTTGTGTACGGTTCATTACATCGATAGATTTCGCACCTTCACCAATACGCGTTTTTAGATAACCTAAATTTACATCAAACCGCGTATTCTCGGTAAATTGCCAAAGACCTTCAACTTCAAAGCCCCATGTTTCCGCGTCGAAATTTTCATTTAATGAAATACGGTCAACAATTTGCGATACTTGATAGTCTTTGTAATCGTAATAAAAGGCTGTAGTGTTTAATTGCATAGTGCTACCAAGCAAACTATTTTTTGTTCCAAATTCTATAGCGTTAACATATTCAGGCTTAAATTTACTTTCTAGTGACTGAAATTGTACTTTTACCGGATCAATATCCATGCGCGGTGGGTTTGTGCCACCGCCTTTGTAACCATGTGCTAAAGAAATATAAAAAAGCGTTTCATCAGTAAATGGAGTTTCGCCTTTCCAATCAAGCACGGCGCGACCTGTGAAGGCTTTCCATTCTTGCTTCACATCCGGTAAAGGTTCAAAGCCTCTACTAATTTTTCCGCCTGTAGATTGTCCAGAATCTTCTATTTCTCCTTCTTCATTATGCCAAGCACCTAATAATAGCTGCGTGGGTATTGGAGTGGACGTTTTTGTATCAATGGTATAACGTAAACCGGTTGTTAGTTTCACGTCGTCTGTAAAATTCCAATAGGCTTCACCAAATATTGCCTTTGATTCTATATTTACCACATTGCGGCTTAAAAAATAATTATGGCCTTCGTCATTTATATTTTCTAGTGAATTTGGATCTACGTAAACGCATTCCCTAGCCCCATTTTTTTCTAGGTCAGTGCAATTTACGGTTGTTAAGCCAGGATCTCTTGAGCCTTCTAAATCGTTATACAGGTATTGCGCCATATATGTAAATAAATTATTAAAAACATAATAATCATCTTGCGTTTCAAAATCTAGGTAATTAGCGCCTATAGAAAAGTTGAATCTGCCATCAAAGCTAGATTGCAGCCTGATTTCTTGGCTAAATTGCTCATTGTCTGATTTGCTAATATCTACAGCTAACATTCGATCAGAGGGCCCTAGCTGGGGGTCCGTAAAAACACCCCCTGGAGTTGGCCCGGAATGAGGGATAGGCTTAACTATACTGCCGTCTCCAAGATCAGTATAAAACAGGCCTTCTGAATCATTAAATAACGGTTGTGATACGTACCGGTTATAATCCTGAGTGCTGTAATAATCGTCTTTAGCGTAGGTAGTTTGGGAATAGAATGTAAGGCTGTCGTTTAAACCCCATTCAAAATTAAATTGAAAAAGATCGTTTTCAGCTTGAAACTTAGGGTCATAACTTGTGGCAATTTCTCGTAAATTTTTAGATTGTTTTACGTCGGCGAATATATCACCTGTTGTTAATTTATTAATAGAATTGTTGTCTGCGTCATCTCCAAGTCTACCTCCTAAGCCCAATAGAGCTGATACAAAACCAAAACTTTTAGCGTTCGGCGTGCCGTAAGCGTTATCACTATAAAGAGATTCAGCTTTACACCCTTGGCTAAAAGAAGATCTATACCCGATTATATCGTTCCCTTCTTCGGGTACAGCAGTTTCCCCAACCATATTGGGTCCGTTATCGCGCGTACAAAGCTGCTTACCTGTGCGCGAGCGCATATCATCTTCTTCAAAGTGCTGCCAGATAAAATTAGCGTTGAAATTATCACTAGGTTGCCAATCCAATATCAGCCGTGTTGACAATAAATCCCGATCATTTACATCATTACCAGTAAATGTATTTTTGTCGAATCCATTACGCTTTGTCATGACCCCTGAAGCGCGAATAGCAAAAGTTTCACCTAGTGGAATATTAATCATTCCGCTGGTGCGCCTTGAATTAAAATTTCCCACCTCTGCCTTTATATCTGCTGAAAACTCATTCTGTGGCATGACAGGCAGCATATTGACAACACCTGCTGTAGCATTGCGGCCGTACAATGTGCCCTGTGGTCCTCGCAGCACCTCCACGCGCTGCACATCAAAGAATTCCTGTTCAAATAGTCTGTTACGAATCAGAGGGGCATTGTTAAAGCTGACTGCCACTGCCGGATCTGAATTGGCGGAAACCGCTTTTGTACCCACACCCCGAATAGAAAAATTGTAGGTGCTAAAATTATTTTTGGAAAAATTTACATTGGGCACTGCGCGTAACAACTCTTCGCCGCGCTCAATCTTCAAGTCTGCCATGCTGTCGCCAGACAGAGCGGTAACAGCAATGGGCACATCCTGAATACTCTCTTCTATTTTCTGTGCGGTAACAGTCACTTCCTCAATGCCCTTACTGTTTACCTCATCATCGCTCTGAGCAGTGGCGGAGGTGGCACTTATCGCCAGGCAGGCCAGTGCTGCGCTGCACCACAGCGGAGCGGTATGATTGATTGCCTGCGCCTGACGAATTGCTTGTGCGATCACCTTTCTCTGCGGTGTACAAAAATCTAATGTCATGAAATTCACCCCTCCTCGGGCGCTATCAGTACTGATACTGAGCTGCCCGTCTCCCTCCACCTTTGCGCTTAAACCCGTTCCCGACAATAAAGCTTGAACAGCTTCCTCAATCGAGTAGGTGCCAACCAAACAGTTCGTGGTTTTTTCCTGAACGATATCGAAAGGAAAAATAAGTGTTAGATCAGCCTGCTCTGCAAAGGCAATGAGCGACAGGTCCGCTCTTTGTTGAAGAATAACGAAAGGAATTTTTTCATGTGGCTGTGCCGCTTTTACAGGCAATACAGAAGACACTGGCATCAGCAGAAAGAGGACAACACACCAAAATCTTACCAACTTATTATTCTCATTCGCGAGCTTCAAACCCGCGCACTGAGTAGACGACCTAGAAATTTTTTTCCACCATGCTTTCAGAAGTGTTTTCAGAATTAGTATTTTTTCTGTGCATCCCGCACGGCTTAGGATTATCAGGTTGAGGCTATTGGGCGCTTAGCAAGACCTTGCTTTCCCCAATCCGTTGGTAGGAAATATCGAAGTTTTTTCTCAGGGTCAGTAATAATCCTTTGACATCGCCGGCTTTAAACAATCCAGCAATGCGCACTTTTTTCAGGTTTTCATCGAGAATTACAAATTCAACTTGCGTATAGCGGCTGATTTCGGCAACTGCGTTCTCCAGGGGCTCCCCCCGGAAAACCAGATTACCTTCCCGCCACGACAATTTAACTTGTATTTCTTTCGGGTTTATTTTTTCAATCGCTTCTTCCTCTCCCCCAAGAACCAGTTGCTCACCTTTTGAAACTGCCACTGAGGAAGGTGGCAAAATTTCTGGCACCAACTCGGCCGTATTTTTTTCCGGTGCCTTGTGCACAGCAACCAGAACCTTGCCATCGGTGACCACCAGCTCGATCTGCTGATCGCTGTTAATTTCCACATTGAACGCCGTTCCCACGGCCTGTATCACTTTATCTCCGGCAATAACACTGAGCGGGCGAGATTTATCGTGGGCCACTTTAACGTGAATCTCGCCGCGTTCAAGCACTAGCAATCGATAGTAGTCAGTGTAGTTAACTTTTACCTGGCTGTTGGTATTGAGCACCAGTTGGCTGCCGTCGGGTAAATTAACCGAGGAGTGTTCTCCGATTGCCGTTTCGTACATCCGATCGACGACAGCGTCCAACGTCTGCTGCCGCTCACCCAACCTTTCGGAAAGTGTAGTGCCCACCCAGGTACACAGGCCTGCAAACACCATCAGTATGGACGCCGCCACAGCCATGTAGGGCCGGGGAGCACTACGTTCGGGCTTTGGAGAGCTGGGAAACAGTTCGGAAAGCCGTGACAGGGCGTCCATTTTATCCCAGATTTCAGCCATCTTAAAAAGTATCTGGCGATTTTGGCCACTGCTCGCCAGCCATTGATGCAGGGCTTGTATTTCCTTCGCGTTCAAGCCCTTGTCCAGCTTGGCAATCCATTGGCTGGCCTGGTCGTAGCACTGTTGCTGTGTTTTCAGTTTGTAGATATTACTCATGTGCGCCCCCCTTGCCCGGATACAGAGGGCGAGGTTGAGGCTTGTGGCGGTTGTTTAGTGCGGCCATTGTTATTTGGTTCAAGGCTAACATTTGCAGTCTCAAGGCTGCTTCGCTGCATCATAAAATAGGTACACCGCTTAATACCGGTGGCAACGTGCTTTTCCACGGTGCTTTCACTTACATTTAGCGCCTTGGCTATTTCGCGCTGGGAGTAACCATAGACTTTCTTGAGAACAAATACCCTGCGGCACCGTACGGGCAATTGGCGAACGGCTTCGCAAAAATGCGCGAATTCTTCATCCACCGCGACCCGGTCATAGGTTTCATCGGAAAAATATTCCGCTTGGCTATACGCAGGTTCCAGGTCTTCATCGGCGCTCACCGTCATCCGTGTTTCTGACCGCTTAAGGTAGTCCAGGGCTAGGTTTTGGGCCGTTTTTAGCAAGAAGGAGCGCGGGTACAATATCTCGCTCTTCTGCTTAACCTGGCAGACCCTGACATAAGTCTCCTGAACGATATCCTCGATCTCTTTCGGTGGTACAATGCGCGATACCGCCCGAGCCAGGGTCGCCCGGAGCGCGATATATATGCCGCTTATCGTATCTTTTTCTGACATCTCTCCCCCACCGTAACTATTCAGCACCTTAGCAAGTTGCTCAACTTTTGCTCGAAAAATGCGATTTTCGGTATCTAACCTTTGCAATTTTTAGCTGAAAGTTAATCAAATCGTTTATTATTTGAGCTCTTAAACTCTGTACTGATATCGCTACCCCCAGCCTCGATAGTCGTCGAACCTCCTCCATTGAATGTCCAGACGATTGGGGAGGGGTTTTCCACTATAGGGGGGTGATTTCTTGTGCGCTTTTGGAAAGCACCCTGCCCTCTCTCTGAACCGGCTCGAATTGCTGCAACCCGCCAGCCCGCTTTTCTTCTGGGAAAGCATAGCTGCTCAGGTGGAACAGCAGAGAATGCGCAAAGGCAGAGTGTATCGTGACTATCTACGCACAAAAAAGCACAGCAGCCATTGAATCACCTAGGGTTCCTTGGAAGCGCACTTTCTTGAAAGAATGAGCCAATGAGCAAACGACCTGGATACTCACCCAGAAGTATGGCAATGCGCAGTTCGCGAGGAGTTGGCCAGCGAGCACGTGCAGCGATCACATCTATCGTCTCCAGGGTCGGTTGTGCACCTGAAACTCGACGAACATGGATCAACAAGATGGAAGTCGACACGGCACCAGGCCCGGCACCACCCTCTGCAGACCAGCCAAGAGCCGCGCTGCGCGCTCAACATGACGATAAGCCTAAATCCGTAATCCTCGAGCCTACGAAGAAAGCCATCGAGACTATGGTGCTCGCAAGGTCCGGAAGCGATTCAGCCGTGAGGACGTAAAGATTGCCTGCCGTACCGTTGAACGCTGATTAGTTGCAGCCGGAAGGCGTTCGAAGAGGCAAATGCTGCATTACGATTATTCCAGATATCGCAGCTAAGTCTGGCTTGGTTTATACCGCATTCGTTGTCGACGTATCCCCCTACGCTGTTGGCTGGTGCGTGTCATAGAGCCTTCTGCCTGATGCTCTGGAGCGGGCAGTGTGGGCACGAGGCAAGCCCCGCGGCGTTACCTATCATAGCGAATGCGGCAGCCTGTACCTGTCGATACGATGCCCTGAGCGGCCTATTGAGACGGGTTTACAGACCTTAGCCACAGCGTCGGGACTCCCAAGGCACAACTGGCAGAAACCATCAACGGTGTATTCAAGGCGGAGATCATCCACGGGACAGGCTCCTGGAAAGGGTAGGATACGGTTGCACCCGCAATCTTGACCTGAAACGACCGGTTTAACTATCGCCGCACTCTCATACCAATTGATGATAGACCTCCAGCCAAATATGAAAACCGGTATTAACAATAAGTCGAGTCTGCCCAAGCGGCATGACTCAAATCATATTGCCTTCGGCAAACAAAAGGGGGATTCAAGGTAGCACATTCATGGCTTATCATCAGAAACTAGCTGCACTTCAAACACACTGTGACTTCGGCTGAATGACAATGACTTCCCACTGGCAGAGGATGCTGAGTGGACTTGACAGTGTGATTCATTTAACCGTGTTAATATCAGACACTGTCATTTGCTGAAAAGCTGGAAATTCAGGCAAGTGTAATATTGATGACTACAAGCTTCCAGGCACTGTCCGGGTACTAGAGGAAAAGTGCCGGGTTCATTTTATCAAACAGCAACTCCTGGCAGGACCAAGCTCATAGCAGGCCATAGGATTTAAGCGAAGCAAAGGCGGCACCCCCTATCGGCTGCTTACCTCTCTTAACGTGTTGCCGGATCAAATTGTCAATAACGGTATCAATGTGCTCTCTATTACTGCTGAGAAAATTATATTGGGTACCATGTACAACAGTTCCTCCCCCTGGCCTTTTACCTCCCGTGCTATTGTCATACAAGGCAGTTTACAGCTCAGGGCGTTTTAAGAATGCCAGGCACTCTCTTATGCACAATGGCAGTAGGGCATGGCACAAATTGCCAGTCAAGCCACCGCCGTGCTACAGCATGAATGCATTGCTCAGCTTGTCCAATCGCCCGAGCAGTCAATTGTTTTCATGATGTGAAACCAACATCCATAACTCCTTGCATTCCAGTATTTTTTTTGTTGCCAGTCTCATCATCCAAGCACGCCTGTCTCACTCGCTGGCAAGTCTGGGTTACCGGATTAAAAAGCCAATACTCGGGCCAGTGATCGGGTGAATGCGACACAGCGGCGGTATCATTTTTCTGCAGCTAGCGCCGCTGTCAAATGCAAAGAAAAACAGTAAAACCAAACAGTCATTGACAAACAGGATAAAGACCTACTGGTCATTACAAATTTATCTGCATAACTGGTTAAAAGCATCCGCAAGAATACCTTTCTTAACGGAAAAAACTGCAAGTATTTTTCATGCAGAAGAAATAATTTTGGCACTTATTTCATCATAGTGGTAGTGACAATCGTTTATTAAATTCTCAATTGAGGTTATTCTGGCACCGACATCTTGAGAGGAGTCACTGATAAAATCACAATTGAGATGCAGAGCACATAGCAATTGCTGAGTTACCCGCACCCCTCTCTTGACTTTTGAATGCTGCATAGGCTAGGCCGTAAATAGCAGCCACGCAAGGAAGTTATAATAATTTGGATTTATCATCAAAATGGAAAAAGGAAGCATTTTTCTCCCATTTTTATCTGCACCCAATCAGATTGTGCGATTGGCTGCGGGAAATCTAGCATACAAGATAAAAATCCGGAAAAGACTTCAAAGACGGTGCTTCGAAAAATATATTGACTGACTTGAAAACCGATAATTTTACATTGTCGCCACCCAATTATATTGCATTCAATTTTTGAAATACTGCTCGCCAATAAACTGTATACAAGAGCGGCCCGCAACCGTGACCCGGAAAAAGATTATTGAAAATCAATCAAAATCGCAAGGCAACACATTTATTTATTGCCTGGCAAGCAGATCTTAGGAGCTATATTCAAGCACCGGTTAACCTTAACCCTCAGTAAAAAAGGAATTACCTTGTCCAACATCTGCAACCGATTTCCAGAAAGAAAAAGCCACCAGGTTATCTCCATGTTCAGAGACCAGACTTTCACTATGTCTGACACGCTCATGTTAACTCGATTCACTAAGCCGGTTTTTATATGATAACATACTGCGAAAGAGTTATTTCCACATGGATGGATGAGTACGGCTCAGGCCTGCGGCGCTATTTCGCACCACGGGTCAACAATGCCGATATTGACGATCTGGTACAGGAGGTTTTCTTCCAGCTCCACCTGCAGGTGAGGCAACAGGACACAGAGATCCACAACCCACAAAGCTATATCTTCACCGTTGCCAGAAATCTGTTGATCAGCCGTAGCCGGCACCAGAAATCGAGATCCCGTACATTTCAAGATGCTCTTGAATACGAGTTAGAGATTCCCGACGTTATTTCTCCCGAGCGCACCGTTATCGGCATGCAGGAGTACCGTCGCGTCGTAAAGGCGATTATCGGTCTGCCGCCACGGGCACGTGCCGCTTTCCAGTTTCACCGATTTGAGGATATGACATATCAGGATATTGCCGAACAGATGAATATTTCCAAGGAATCGGTAAAGGAGCTTATTCACCGCGCACTTGTGCGGATAAGACAGGTTATGGAGGACGAAACATGAAACTGAAAACCCATTCTAATTACAAAACACTGCGTGCGGCTGCCATCTATTGGTTTAATGAACAACAGGCAGGCGATATGCACGAACAGGCGCGGTGCTGGTTTACCCAATGGCTTAACCAGACGCAGGAAAACCGTTTGGCTTACCGACAAATGGAATGTGACTGGGCATTTTTCAACGCAGTTGCCGAAGATGCGGCTATCCTGGCGGCAAGGCAGGAGGATCGCAATACTTTCCTGGCCAAGGGGGTGCGCTGCATAGCCCTGTTAGCCGCCACAACCAGCTAGGCCCTGCTCTCTGTTGGTCTGGCAGGCGGATAAGCACAGTGTGCCCTCAACACCACTGAATAAGCTCACCCAATAATTTCCTGACCTTGACTTTGGCACCGTTAAGTGCGCTGCAGCCCTTGCCGGTAATGGTGTATACGCGCCCCGGGCTGCATTCGCCACTTTCACGACTGGAAATCAGGTAGCCTTTTCCAGCCTGTGCAGCATCGGCTAGAGGGTGTCGGCCCTAATATCGTAGCCATACCGCTGTAACCCTCCCATGATATCAAGCCCAAATACAGACCCTAGTAATTCGCCCCGTTTCACCAGGCGGCAACGCTATCTGCGGGGAACCAGCCAAGGTGGGCGTTGGGAGAGCGCTTTGAATCCATCTGCGAAGTATTGTGGGCAATAGCTTAGCCCTCGCCAGTTAGCAATGGAGCAAAATGCGCACCACCAAACAAAATGGTTATCTGAAACGTCCGCCACGCACAGCCTATGCGGATGCTATATTACTCGACAACACTTGGTAAACCGTGGCGCGAGACTTTCAGCCAAAGGGGCCAGCCTGGGCGGTGATTAACAGGAAGAAAGTCGCCTGTATGGCTTGCCATATGCGAAATCTGCCTTTTTCATGAACAACCAGCCAGCTTTCAAGCTGCACACACCAGTGCGGAAGGAGACACAGTGAAATCTGTTTTTTTCGGTGGGCATGAGGCAAAGGCTTGCGCCAGTGCGACCATCTTTATTCGACTGGCAGTGGGCCTGGCGGTGTTCTTTCCGGAGGGGCTGCAAAAACTGCTGTTCGCCGATATTCTCGGGGCTGGGCGCTTTGCCGGAATCGGTATCCCCCTGCCAGGCTTTTTCGGCCCTTTTGTGGGTGTGGTTGAATGCCTGTGCGGCTTGATGATCATATTCGGCGTTGCCACGCGTTTGGCGACAATCCCGCTGATTATCACCATGTGCGTTGCACTGCTTTCCACCAAGTTGCCTATTTTACTGGGACACGATTGGTGGATCTTTCGTGTGTCCGAACTGGGTCGCTATGGTTTTTGGAGTGCTCAGCACGAAGCGAGGGCAGATATGGTGATGCTGCTAAGTCTCATATTTCTCTTGATTGCCGGTGCCGGACGCTGGTCCGTCGATCACTGGCTGTGGAACCGCCAAAAAACACACCAGGGAACTTCTTCAACCCACTGTTAACCACATATCCATTGCAGGGTGGGTGTCAAACTGTATATCTTTTCCTTATCAGCGCTACCTGTCGATAGCGGCCTTTCAAAGTACAGACTCCCCACTTGATTACCGGGAGCATTCCAACTGCCTGTCAGGCAGCACCTTAGTTACACAGATTTTATTGATAGCTATGTTCAGCCTGCTGCGTAGCTGCGTAGCTGCGTAGCTGCGTAGCTGCGTAGCTGCGTAGCTGCGTAGCTGCGCAATGATTGTTCGGTAGCTGGGTGATTTTCCGTTTCACCAATGGCAACGTGATGATGCATACAATAGCTGCGTAAGCTAACGTGGACCTTCCTGAACTGTGCATCAATAGCAATTCTGAAGAAAAAACCGTGCCAGCACAGGTTGCGCAATGCAGATCACAGTCAACACCTTCGTCTCAGAATAAGCTCTTTCGAGAATATCAGCGCTTTCTTTCACTATTTTTTTAACAAAACAACCTGTCTTTTCAGCCCATGTCGTTGCCGTACAAGACAATGGTGCGCAGTCGTAGCTGTGTTGCTGACGTTCGTGGATCGGCAAATGAAAACGATGCGCATTTGAGTCAACCGTCAAGGCAGATCGAAAGCTGTCATTCAAGGGCTTCCGACTCACAGAGATATCCAAGCATTCAACGGAGAGGGGTTTATGAAAAAATATACACTATCGTTTTTGTTCACAGCATCGCTGCCAGTGCTTATGGCTTTAGTACCTGCCAAGACCATGGCCCATGAGTCCATAATCATCCCGGAGAGCCGGGTATACAACTGCTACCCGAATAATCCGGAAAACCCCAGGGATCCTGCCTGCGTCGCCGCCAAAGCGGTGAGAGGTTCACAGCCATTTTACGATTGGAACGGTATCAATCATCCAGCTGCTAACGGGAACCATCGCGCCGTTGTCCCCGACGGTACCTTATGCGCCGGCGGTCAGACAAAGTTTGCGGGTCTGGATCTGCCCCGCAATGACTGGGAAGCAACCCCGATCGTACCCAAGGCTGATGGAACTTTTGATTTCGAGTTTAAAGGCACTGCGCCACATGCCACGCGGGACTGGGTTTTCTATGTCACCCGGCAAGGTTATGTGCCTTCAGCGCCTTTAGAATGGAGCGACCTGTTTGAATTTTGCCGTTTGGGCAATGTGCCCCTGAGCACTGATAGTCGCTATATTCTCAATACCACTATGCACCCGGTACCGGCGCCTACTGGCAGGATGCCTGGATTCAGCTTTAACCCACCACACAGCACCCAGAGTGAGGCAGGCGAACCAGCCTGCCTGCCTTGCCATTTCCACCTCCCCATGGAGTGATCCACACCCGGAATGCAAAACGGCTCTGCTTTCCAGAACCCATAAGTCAAAACTAGTCGTACCCGACACCGGGTATCCCTCTCCCCAACCCATTTATCCAGGAGAGTAACAAGGATGTGCCCACGGCTTTCCCTAATGGCAATAATGCTATCAACAGGCATAAAGCACTCAATGCTTCTTGAGTCAATATCCAGGGAACCATTTTCTGGAATGATAACAAGCCCCCCTTTAAATGCCACACACAGCGAGCAAAGGTTTTGACCAATGCGTCAATTAGCAAACCCCGTTAGCCAGCGCTATTGGCAATTGTGCATTTGGCAAAGACCAGGGTAATTAAAATTAACAATTGGCATGAAATAATTAATATAATAGAAATCCAAGATATAAGAGGAACTGGCCGGGTAAATGGCGGTCTCTTGTCACTCATGGAACATCAAACAGGAGAATAGTCGCCAGGATGGTCTCTCTTGTACAGACCCTCTGCCCTGAAAGCAGGGAAGTATGTCAAGTAGCGCCATTGAGGGCACCCTATACCCGGGAACAACAATGCAGATCCCGCGCAGTAGTGAGGACCCATTTTGAAAGCTTCGAGTGCAATCCGCAATTTCGTAGAACACCCCCTAACCAATTTATTCGTTGGCCTCCTGCTCTTTGGCAGCGGCTTTGTTGAGGCCTATGAGAGCTTGCATAGTGACCTTAAAACCATGAACTTCGGCGCCCACCACGGATTGATGCTCTTTGGCACATTAAACGTACTTGCAAGTATCCCGGATATTATAGAGGGGATTGGCTCCGGAGCCAGTTACATTGAGCATCGAGCCAAGCGGCATCAACCATCCGATAAAGACAATCAGGAAACTGTGTAACAGGACCCCCCGCCCTGCTGGGCGGGCTTCTCATTTTTCATAGATAGACCGGCAGTGTCTGGATTTACGCTTACTTCCATCCACTAAAACGCACATTCCCTCCGCCTTCAGTTACACTATACTCGGCCACTTAACCTTGACCACCAGATCAATATCCAAATTTTAAATGACATAGTACATTCGACAAAGCTTAACCCAGAGAGCGATAATTTCGGGTAAGGGACATGCAGGCATTGATGTATGCTGGAGCTGACAGCCAATCTGCTGTCGCAATTTGTCCTCCTTTTCGACAGGTTGCAGCGTCTCCATCAATGGAATCCAAATGACATCAGATCGTCTTAACTGGTTTTTTACGATTGCTGCCAACATCGGCGTTATTCTCGGGCTGGGTTTTTTGATACTTGAAATCCGCCAGAGCACCCTTGCGACACAAGCAATACTGAATCTTAATCTGGTCACTTACGGGCGTGAAAATGCTGAACTGCTGGCCTCTAATGATGAGCTGGCCGATATCGTCTTTCGCGGGGAGCAGGACCCAACTTCCCTCTCTCCGCTGGAACTGGAAAGGTTCCTTATCTTCACGACTTGGCGGATGACGGCGTGGGAGACAGCATTTTTGAATTATGATACCGGGGTTGTGGCCGATCGTTATTGGATAAGCTTCAACACCTGGTATTCAAGACTAGTAAAGAGCAAGCCTGGGTACCTGTATTGGTGGCTGGCATCTCGCCATGGTTTTGACCTCTATTTTCGCGAACACGTGGATCAGGTACTCGGACTAGAATCGGATAGCACTACCAGGCAATAGCAGTTTGGAATTTGCAATAGTCATAATCCGGGCTCTGTGCACTCGGATTCTGTATAGCCCCGCAGATGAGTTTTGTTCGAAAACCACCGTGAGCTATCTGCACCTGGGTCTAATCAAGGGAAAGATTTCGACTTTTAGCGCTAGTAAAATATCCACAACTTAAGCATGGGCAATTACTGTTCCCGGCTTAGATGTTGATCAATCATCCATAACCTGTCCTGACCCCAAACAACCAGAGAGTCTATCATCATAGCTGGCACACCCCAGAGCCCATACTCGTAGATCTCCTGACGATTCATCTCTGCAAACTCACGCCATTTTTCACTCATTAATGCATTTTCACAGCTTGGCCAGTCGAGAGCTAATTCCCGACACAGTGACCGCAGGTTTTTCAGGTTGGAGATATCAATTGCTTTTGACCAGCTTGCACTCGTCATGGCGAGCACATATTCGCGCTCCTTACCCATATTTTTGGCAACGTAAAAAAGCGCCAGGGCGTTTTCTACACCTTTACCCAGGGGGTCGGAAATATAGCCGAAGGGAATGTTATGGCGGTTAGCCTCACGCTTGGCATCTAACAAAATATATAAACGTTTGGAGGCAGGAACTGATAATCCTCTCATCACCATAGGCAATACGGGTTTAAGATCCAGTTCACATTGGTAGTGATCTGCAAGGGCAAACAACCTTGTTAACAAGATATATGAATAAGGACTGCGAAAGGAAAAATAACAGCTTAGGACTTTGCCTTTTCCAGAATCAGCTGCTCCCGTACATTTATTCTGATCAGGGCTCGGAAATAACAGTTCCCCATCGGTTAATCGTCGTTCGAGGTAATGAAGTCTATCGAGCCCCCAGTATTTTTCACCGGCATACTCAATCATAGCTGTCAGGTAGTGGCCACGCTTTGGCATAACAATGTTATTGCTAGCAAGCTGTTGTTGCAATACCGAGATGTTTGTACTTTGTATAGTGGGAATAGCGGTATGTGTTACCCACAGGGATTGAAAAATAGCGGCAATGGCTTTCCATGGTTGAGAGCCTTGTGCCGCCTCACACAATACCAGACTCGCCTTCTCGGAGAAGCTGCTACGCTTTACCGGCGGCTCTATATTATAGGCGAGTGCCAGGCGCTGGCAGTCTTCTATGGCATATTCAGCCAGCAATTGACGCTCTGGATAACAGTTGTCCTCGAGCTGAGTAACAATGATCGGATGTAAAGTAAGAGCGTATTTCTCACAAAACTCGTGAAGTACCTGGCTCAACAAATAGGAATACGGGTCATCGGCACGCAGATAACAATAACCGTGGCCCTGCCTGCGACGCCTTAGTAATTTTTTTTCT
Organism: Microbulbifer sp. MI-G; assembly: GCF_030440425.1. Classification (NCBI taxonomy): domain Bacteria; kingdom Pseudomonadati; phylum Pseudomonadota; class Gammaproteobacteria; order Cellvibrionales; family Microbulbiferaceae; genus Microbulbifer; species Microbulbifer spongiae. The sequence continues at coordinate 1,723,553 of NZ_CP098023.1, read as the reverse complement.
GCCCGCCGATTACTCCTTACTCTTCTTTTGTCACTGGTATACCAGCGGGCAAACAGGGAGACTAAGCGTTTTTTTACAGTCAATACTTGGCCCTAACGTAGCTTACAATCACTTTGACTCGTTAACCATGGCTGGTGTATTTTCCCTTAATGGTTTCAATGCGCTGAATCACTATCGGCTTATCCCTCTCGAAGGATTTCCAAGCACTATAAAAACCAATTCCTCTGGCGAACCTGCCCACGCATGCCCGATGCAGAAAAGCAAGGGTTTTGCTACCAAAATCCTTTTTGCCATATCCAGGCAGATCAATCAATAGCAATCCATATAGAGTTTTGGACTAGATTCAAAACTTTTATGGATCGCACACTTGTGTTATCAAGCTTTGCCTCTGCATCCACTAGCAACACTATAGTGCCGGCCAGTTTCAGCCAATCTCCTAACTAGCCTGATACCTCTGGCACGAGCATTCAGAAAGAGATAGCGCCATACCCTCTAATACTACCCTGATTACACTCTGAACTACCGGTGGAAAACAGCCTTATAACAGATTAAATTTCACTATCTGCAGATTTTAAGAGACCATTGGGATAATGTAAATCGTGCAGGCGCCGAACAGACAATACAAATGGCGATAACGAGGCTATTTGAGACCATTCAGGCTCTGCCTGGCTGCCTTCACCTCTCTTGCATTCGTTCCCCCCTGCGCCCATCGTCCCTCTCCCCCCCACTGATGACCATAGCGAGTGTTGCCACCAGGATCAGGGCCCATCCATTCAACACCTGGTACAGGCTTGAAGAAGCACAATTCGGTATATTTAAATGGTGCTTTTTCTTTCTTATCGGGTACAGTTTGGCTATTACATCGGGAATCTGGCATTACCCACCCCGTTCGATTGTAATCAGTTCTACAAAGGGATATAAAGGTGATCAAATAGAAGGCAGATGCCATTATATTGCCCTCGGCCACGGGTGTGGCCGCCACAGATACTGCTGAAAGACCCCGGGTAACCTCTTCAAGGATCCATACGGGCCCGCGCAACCCAGCAGAGCAGGATAGAGCGGCAAACGGTGAGCCAGCACGGTTTTTTATTTCCTGTGCAGAAATGCTTCGATCCCAGGCATGCAAACAAGAAGTGTACCCTGAAGAGTGCTAGCCGTGTTTTGCGGTCTTTTACGGCAAGACTTCGCACTTACTCGTCCTTTGCCAAACCGGGCTGGCAGATTTCTCAGCAGGGTATATGTGATTGAAGTGGAAAACTGTTTATCGGATTTAACATGGAGGGTTCAGCTTATGCCAACTGGAAGACAACTGCTCAATCAACTGGAAGTAGATGCACCCGTTTTTGGCGTTGCCTATTCAATCATTAATTGGTCGGGCCTTGCCAAAGGCATCTCTATTTCTCCATCGGGCATTACCAAACTTTTAGGAAAACTGGCGGAAGATGGTCACGCAACCACTTTTATGATTGAAAATGGCAACATTACCATGACAGGAATGAGTGATGAAGGCTGGGTCTTTTATGGGGGACCACTTGGCAGAACCAACTGGGCCAGAAACACTTTGAATGCAAATACGGACGTCTATTATACAAAATGCACTGCAGAGGATGTGATAAAATACAAACAAATACAAGATGAGCTGGAAAGTGCCGACAACACCCAGTACCACGAAGTCTGGCCCAATATCCCCGGCAGAACACGATACGAGAATTGCATAAGTTCCAGCCATATGATTGTACACAAAATGGGCTTCGGCACGGCTCTGGCCACGAAAGGGGTATGGATACCCTCAATCAGTAACTGGGCTACCTGGACGGCCACAAAGATGTCTGCCTGGAAGCACAAGCGGTTTACCCATGTGAATACACACATGCCCTAAGCCCCTGCACGCGGGGGGGATTTTCATCATAGACACCCAATACCCGGCAAACAGACAGATTGCCGGGCCGATTGAGCACTGACACTTGTTACCTTAGTCCCAAGCCAAAAAGTCCCCTACAAATGGGACTGCACTTTCAAGAGCAGCCCCGACAGGCCCTGAAGCCCCGCTCGGCATTTTTGTGTGAAAACCAAGCAGATATGCACCAATTCGCTTTTCTCTCCCAGGTTTTCTCCAGCAATATTTTCTCAGCATATTTACACAATATCCCTTTACAGGGGTTCAGAAAAGAAAACTGCCACGAACACTGTTGCCTTGACCAGAGGGGAGTCCGTAAGATAGAGCGTCGGCTGTACATTGGCTTTCCTGCCCAAAGCCTCCTGCCTGGCAATCCAGCAATCCTATTTTTGCAAATGAAAGATAACCCCTCAATGCTCAACTATACACTGGTAAAACAGGTTCATGTCACTACTGCAGTGATTAGTCTCTTTCTATTTCTTCTGCGAGCAGGGTTGGATTTCAGCAAAAAAACCCACTGGCGACATACACCATTACGCTTGGTGCCCCATGTCAACGATACTTTATTACTGTCGGCAGCCATTGCCCTGGCAATTCTCGGTAATTGGAATCCGGCTCTGTACCACTGGCTTGCAGTGAAATTGGTATTGGTTTTAGGCTATATCGCTGCGGGCTTCCTGGCTCTGCACCAAACGCTGTCATGGCGTACCCGTATTGCGGCCGCTCTACTGGCACTCGTGCAAATAGCATTCATCTTCTACCTGGCAATCATTAAACCAGTGCTTTGGTAGGTTTTCTCAATGGAATACGCTTGGCAATCGAACAGAAATCCAGGGGCTTCTGATTGCCCGCCCGGGAAATACTGGCGCAGCAAAACGCAAGAGTGTGCATGCCAGTGGCCCCCATCAGTTGCTCTCTGCACATATCGGGCTATTGGAATTCGAGAGGGTGTCATTCTGCGCATTACCGCAACAGGATAGACAGAGTATGTCACTGGAAAGGGCTTAACCAGACGGCTTCACATGACGGGAATACAGCCGGAGCGAGACACCCCGGCTCACTATTGTGTTGTCAAAAGTGCTTAATTGAGCTTTTCTTTAATCCGCGCTGCCTTACCAGTCAGACTACGCAGGTAATACAGTTTGGCTTGGCGCACATCACCACGGCGCTTTACCTTGATACTGTCGACCAGTGGACTGTGGGTCTGGAAAGTACGCTCTACTCCAACACCATGGGAAATTTTACGCACAGTGAAGGAGGAGTTGAGGCCGCGATTACGCTTACCGATTACCACTCCTTCAAACGCCTGCAGGCGCTCGCGATTACCTTCTTTTACTTTTACCTGAACAATTACAGTATCGCCGGGTGCGAAGGAAGGTACCTCGCTCTTTAGCTGTTCTTGCTCCAATTGCTGGATAAGTTTGTTGGTCATTTGGATTGCTCCCAAACAGAGTTTGTGTAGCTTCTCAGCTAGTTTACCGAATTACTTGCGCCTCCCGGCGAATCCGGCATCAAGTTTTCAGGAATTTCGCTCCCGCCGGATTTCTGCCAGCAATTGCTCCTGTTCTTCACTCAGCTCCAATCCCTCCAGAAGATCGGGTCGGCGTTGTTGCGTGCGCGCCAGAGCCTGCTTGAGACGCCAGCGGCGAATTTTTTCATGGTTGCCCGAAAGTAACACTTCGGGGACCATTTTCCCACGGTACTCCTCAGGCCGGGTATAGTGGGGACAATCCAGCAAGCCTGCGGAAAAAGAATCTTCAGTCACCGATTGATTGTGCCCGAGAGCTCCAGGTATCAGACGGATGATTGCATCCATCATGACCATAGCAGCCAACTCACCACCACTGAGGACATAGTCACCAATAGACCATTCCTCGTCGATCGAGGACTCTATGATACGCTCATCCACCCCTTCATAGCGCCCTGCCAGCAATACCAGATTTCCGGCAACCGAAAACGCTTCGATGTTACGCTGGCCCAGTTGCTGCCCCTGCGGAGACAGATAGATACTCCTTACAGGCTCACCCTCCGCTCCGGCCCAGGCACGTGCAGCCTCCAGGGCCTGGTAAAGGGGTTCCGCCAACATCACCATTCCCGGACCACCGCCATAGGGCCGGTCATCCACGCTACAGTGCCTGTCACTGGTGAACTCGCGGGGATTCCAGCAACGCACCTCCAGCAGGCCCGATTTCACAGCCCGCCCGCTGACACCATAATCAGTCAGTGCGGCAAACATTTCCGGAAAAATGCTTACAAGAGCGATTTTCTTCAACATCGCTCCAACCCTTAGAAAGCGGGGTCCCAATCGACAGTAATCACACCGGCCTGCAGATCTATCTCGAGAACAAACTGGCCCGGCAGATAGGGGATCAAACGCTCGCGCCTGTCCGCACCACCACGCACCACCAAGACATCATTGGCACCTGTTTGCATCATATGCGCGACATTACCAAAATCATACACCTCACCCTGAAAGTGGCTGACTACCCGCAACCCTTCAAGCTGGTGCCAGTAGTACTCACCCGGTTCAAGTACGGGCATTAAATCACGCACAACCGCTATGTCGCACTGGCAAAACTGTGTCGCCTCATCGCGACTGTCTATCCCTTTGATATGTACGACCAGGCCCTTACCGTGGTGCCTGCCAGCATCTATTTGACAGGTCTCCCAGCCTTTTGGCCCCCGCAACCTCCAATTGGGGAACTGCAGGATATTGTCCATCGGTTCTGTATAGGAGTGTACCTTTACCCAACCGCGCACGCCATAAGCGGTGGTTATGCGCCCAACAGTGACCAGGTCAGTGAAATTATTCCCCTTCTCTGTCACAAGCGCACCAACAGGGGCAAATCAGGCGGCTTCTTTCAGCAGCTTGCTGACACGGTCAGAAACCTGGGCACCTCGGCCCAGCCAGAAGTCCACGCGCTCACGGTCAATACGCAGACGCTCTTCCTGGCCACGGGCAACCGGGTTGAAGAAGCCAACACGCTCTATAAAGCGGCCGTCGCGAGCGTTGCGGCTATCGGTAACAGTCAGGTGATAAAACGGGCGCTTTTTAGCACCGCCACGAGCCAAGCGAATGGTTACCATGTAACTTTCCTGTAGGTTCAATACTGGATGGCCGCACGCTTCGGCCACCGAAATAACTTTGCCGGCAGCACACCCGGCTGAAAGGCGGCGTATTCTAATGCAGCCCCGGGGATTTGTATAGCGCTGTATCTAATCGCGCCCAGCGTCCCGAGGCGCTACTTTTTCTTGAATCCAGGCGGCAAGCCACCGGGCATACCGCCCATACCGCCAGGCAGGCCCCCACCCATACCGGGCAAGCCGCTCATGCCGCGCATCATTTTACCCATGCCACCACCCTTGAGCTTCTTCATCATCTTGCCCATCTGCTTGTGCTGCTTGAGCAGGCGGTTCAGGTCCTGCAGATGGGTTCCGGATCCGGCAACGATTCGGCGCTTGCGGGAACCATTGAGGAGTTCTGGATTGCGGCGTTCAGCCGGGGTCATGGAGGAGATGAGCGCATCCATACGCCTGAACTCTTTACCCATATCCGCCTGTTGAGCGGCCTGGGCCAAGCCGCCCATACCTGGCATCTTTTCCAGCAGGGAGCCAAAGCCACCCATATTTTGCATCTGCTGCAGCTGGTCGCGCAGGTCTTCTAAGTCGAAGCCTTTACCCTTCTGCACCTTCTTGACCAGCTTTTCAGCCTTGCCCTTATCAATCTTCTGTTCCGCCTCTTCGATTAGAGACAGGATATCCCCCATGCCGAGAATGCGGGAGGCAATGCGATCCGGGTGGAAGGTCTCCAGCGCATCGGTCTTTTCCCCGACACCGATAAATTTAATGGGCTTACCGGTCACCTGGCGTACAGACAGCGCGGCGCCGCCACGGGCATCACCATCGGCCTTGGTCAGGATGACACCGGTGAGCGATAGGGCCTTATCAAAGGCACTGGCGGTATTCACAGCATCCTGACCGATCATGGCATCGATCACAAACAGCGTTTCAGCTGGGCTCAGCGTGTCGTGCAATTCGCGGATTTCATCCATCAGCTGGGCATCAATATGCAGGCGTCCCGCCGTATCCACAATCAATACATCGGCAAACTGTTTACGCGCGGCTTCAACCGCCCCTTTGGCAATATTCAGAGGTTTTTGCTCCGGGGTAGACGGATGGTACTGAGCTCCCACCTCACTCGCGAGGGTTTCCAATTGTTTGATGGCCGCCGGGCGATAAACATCGGCGCTGACCACCATCACTTTCTTCTTCTCGCGCTCCTGCAGGAACCTGGCCAGCTTGGCAACACTGGTGGTCTTACCGGCCCCTTGCAGGCCGGCCATAAGAATAATTGCTGGGGGCTGGACAGCCAGGTTGAGAGGTTCTGCAGCCGCACCCATGACCTTTACCAACTCATCCTGAACAATCTTGACGAACTGTTGACCCGGGTTCAGGGCCTTGCTCACTTTCTGTCCCACCGCTGCGGTGCGCACCTGCTGCACAAAGGCCTTGACGACTGGCAGGGCGACATCTGCTTCGAGTAGTGCTTTTCGCACTTCTCGCAGGGTATCGCGGATATTGTCATCGGTCAGGCGGGCCTTGCCGGTGACTTTCTTTAGAGCCGCTGATAAGCGGTCACTCAGGTTATCGAACATAAATTCGCCTCGATTTCTCCGGCTGCGGACTGAACCCCGGTGCGCAGGGCCGCGGAACCATTCACAACACCCTGGCTGAGGCGCGGCAGTATAGCCTAGGTACCTGCGCAGCCGAAATAACACCAGACCTTTCCTGTTCAAGCGGGCTGTGACACACTCCCTGTCAGTTGCACTAATGATACGGATCAAATCAATGGCGGCTTACGCCCACTGGACAGCCATCGCCCTCTACCTTGCCACTACCGCTGTTGCGGCGACAGCCCTTGCCCGCAAGCGTCAACCAGACAACAGGCTGCTTCTGACACTACTTGCCGCAGCGCTGACTGCCCATGGGATCTCCCTGGTGCATACCCTGTTTTCCCCCCTGGGCTACCGCTTCGACCTGCTGGCGATGCTGTCACTGGTTACCTGGGTGGTTAACCTGCTGCTGTTAGTGCTTGCTGCGAGGCGCCCCCTGACCTTGCTAATTTTGATTTTTGCCCCGATAGGGGCAATCACGGAGTTCGCCGCCTCACATACCTGGGGCACAGCCACGCTTCACGGTCAGCTATCCGCGGGTATCGCCGTCCATGCACTGCTCTCCATTTCCGCTTACTCCCTGCTAACCCTGGCGACACTGCAGGCAATCTCTCTCTACTATATGAACCAACAGCTGCACAAACACCGGCCGGTGGGAGCTGCCCGCCTACTACCCCCTTTGCAGAGCATGGAGTCACTGCTCTTCGGCCTGATTACTTTTGGCCAGTTACTCTTGACCGCCTCTCTGGTGACGGGCTTTGTCTTTGTAGGCAACCTGTTCGAACAGGGACCCATGCACAAAACTGTCCTCTCCATTGTCGCCTGGATACTCTATAGTATTCTGCTCTGGGGACACTGGCAGCGGGGCTGGCGCGGCAATACCGCTGTACGCTGGACTCTGAGTGCCTTCGCCGCCCTGATGCTGGCCTACTTTGGCAGCAAGCTGGTTTTGGAGGTGATTCTCCAGCGCGGGTAGCGGGAGGCAAGAAAAAGGACTGGAATACTTGCAGAGGTCGGCATTCTGCTCCAATATTTCCGCTTCGAATCAAAAAGAGTTCTCCCTTGAACGAGATCCACCCGGGCCTGCTGTTCAGCCTGCTAGCCCTGCTGGTCGTCATATCAGCTTTTTTTTCCAGCTCCGAAACCAGCATGATGGCGCTGAACCGCTATCGCCTTCGGCACCAGGCCAAAAGCGGGCACCGCGGCGCTAAACGCGCCATGGAGCTGCTCGTGCGACCCGATAAGCTGATCGGGGTAATTTTGATCGGTAATAACCTGGTCAATATCCTTGCCTCTGTCATCGCCGGCGCAGTGTTTACCAAACTCTACGGCGATGCTGGAGTATTTTATGCCACCGCGGCACTCACTATCGTGATCCTGATTTTTGCCGAAGTAACCCCAAAAACCATTGCCGCCTTATACCCGGAGAAAGTCGCCTTTCCTGCGTCACTGATTTTGCAACCGCTGCTTTGGCTACTCACTCCACTGGTGTTGTTAGTCAGCAGCATTTCAAATGGGCTGGCGCGTTTGGTGGGTGTCGAGACCACTGTGGGAGGAGAATCAGAACACCTGGCCCCGGAGGAACTCAGAACTGTGGTTTTTGAGTCCGGCGCTTTGCTTCCCAGCAAACACAAGGGAATGCTGCTCAACGTACTGGACCTGGACCAGGCCACTGTGGAAGACATCATGATTCCCCGCAACGAAGTCATGGGTGTGGATTTGGAACATACTGCCGAGCAGATACTCCAGCAACTGGCCGAGAGCAGCTATACCCGCCTGCCGGTCTTTACAGGCGATATCAACCAAGTGGTTGGCATCCTACACCTGCGCCGCGCCGCGCAGATCCTGCGTGACGGCCCGCAGAATTTTTCCGTAGCACGCCTAAAATCTTTCACCGATGACCCCTACTTTGTACCCGAGGCAACACCACTGCCCACACTGTTGATGAATTTCCAGAAAACCAAACGCCGTATGGGACTGGTAGTGGACGAATACGGCGAAGTCATGGGGATTGTTACCCTGGAGGACCTGCTGGAGGAAATCGTCGGTGATTTTACCGCAAGTCCGGTGCCCAGCGATGACCAAGAGATAATCGCCACTGAAGACGGCTGGTATAGGATAGCGGGCGGCACATCCATGCGCGATATCAATCGTACTCTGGGTTGGCACCTGCCAACCGATGGCCCCAAAACCTTTAACGGCCTGGCCATGGAATATCTGGAAAGCATCCCCGACGGCAATATCAGTTTCTTTATCCAGAACTACCTGGTGGAGATTGAGGAAGTTTCCAATACAATGATCACTCGCGCACGCGTAAAGAAAATCAGCAGCTAGAGCGAATCCCTGCTGCCGAAAACTAAACCAAATCCATCAGCAATTGTTTTACCGGGGCAAAGCTCGCCCTGTGCACAGGACTGGGGCCTAGCTGCTGCAAAGCCTGTAGATGCATTTTGGTCGGATACCCTTTGTGCCGGGCCAATCCATATCCCGGATATTGTTTATCAAGCTCCACCAGCTCCCGGTCTCGCGTCACTTTTGCCAGAATAGAAGCCGCTGCAATGGCTGCAACCCGGTCATCTCCTTTCACCACCGTATCACACGGATAAGTCCAGTCCGGCTTTTTATTGCCGTCCACCAAGACATACTCCGGTTGCACAGATAGCTGTTCCACAGCGCGGCGCATGGCCAGTAAACTGGCTTGTAGAATATTGATCCGGTCAATCTCCTGCACCGTGGCACGGGCGATAGAGTAATCCAGCGCACGTGTACAAATCTGATCAAAGAGTAGTTTACGCTTTTTTTCGCTCAGTTTTTTTGAGTCGGCAAGACCTTCAATAGGGTAGGCCGGATCGAGAATGACCGCCGCCGCAACGACATCCCCAGCCAGGGGGCCGCGACCCACCTCATCGACACCGGCAAGCAACACGCCCTGATAAGTACAAATGTAAGGGGGGAGCACTTTTTGGGGACACATCCATTTCTATCCACTTTGCTTCAACAGGTTGCAGACAGCATCCGCTGCACGTTCGGAGGCATTGCAACGCAACTGTTGGTGAAGTTCATCAAATTCCCGCTGCAGTTGATCCCCCAGCAGCGGATCCTCAAAGTAACGCATCAAGGCAGCCCCGAGGTTTTCCGGAGTGGCATCGCTTTGCAATATTTCCGGCACCAACTCCCTCTGCGCCAGCAGATTGGGCAGCGACACCCAGGGAGTATGTAACATTCGGGATATAATAGCGTAGGAAACTCTGCCCAACTTGTAAGCCACCACCATCGGTTTCTTCAACAGCATCGTTTCCAGAGTGGCAGTGCCCGAGGCGATCAATACACAGTCTGCAACGGTAAGCGCCGTTTGAGCGTGGCCTTCCAATACAGTTACCGGCAGCCCATTAAAACGCTGTAACTGCTGATTGATCTCTGAAAAACGCAGTCTGTTGGCGGCGGGCAGGACAAACCTGATATCCGGATTGCGCTGGTGGCACCAGCGGGCAGCCTGCAAGAACAGTGGTCCAAGTAAGCGCACTTCTCCAGCACGACTGCCTGGAAGCAGGGCGATGACTCTATCGCTATCCGCAAAACCCAGTTCCCGGCGCTTTGCTGAGCCATGGACCTGCAATGGAATTTCATCGGCAAGAGGGTGCCCGACAAAGGTTACCGGTATTTGGTTTTCCCGGTAAAATTTGGCCTCAAAGGGCAGCAATGTCAGCATATGGTTCACTGCGCGGGCAATCTTTTTAACCCTTCCCCGCCGCCAGGCCCACACTGAGGGACTCACATAATGTACAGTTTTGATCCCCTCAACTTTGAGGGATTCTTCCAGAGACAAATTGAAATCCGGCGCGTCGATGCCAATAAAGAGATCTGGTGGATTCTTGATAAAATACTGACAAAGAGCACGGCGGATTCTTAACAGCTCAGGCAGACGCCTCAAAGGCTCTACCAGCCCCATCACCGACAGGCGCTCCATGGCAAACAGGGATTTTGCACCCAGAGCCAGCATACACGGGCCAGCGATACCTTCGAATACCACCCCAGGCAGGCGCTTTTGCAGTGCAGCCATTAGACCCGCACCCAGAATATCCCCAGAGGCCTCACCGACCACCACACCAATGCGAAACGGCTTATGCTCTTCTGACACGCCTTAAAATCCCTCTGCATGAAAGCTGGCCCCATGAAGCCAGGCGTCATTCACTCAAAGACCCATCCGGGAAAGCGAGGCTGACGGTTTCTGCCTAAATCCCGTGAGACTAACGGACAATACCGCGGGTGGAGAATTGCAATGAATCAATCCAGGGCTGAATGACAGCAGATTGTTCGCGCAGCTCCACCAGTGCCTGTAGAGCTTCCTGTTGCGTCAGCCCGCGCCTATACACAGTTTTATAGGCCTTGCCGATCAGCGCGGTTTCCTCGCGGGAGAATCCGCGACGACGCAATCCCTCTACGTTAAAGGTTTTTGCTTCAGCCGGGTTTCCGGCAACCATCACATATGCCGGTACATCTTTGCCAACAGCAGCTCCCATACCAAGAAAAGCATGCTCACCGATGGTACAGTATTGATGCACTAAGCTATACCCACTGAGGATGGCCCAATCCCGCACAACCACGTGGCCGGCAAGGGCCACATTGTTAACCAGAATGGTATTGTTGCAAATTACACTGTCATGGCCGACATGGGCGTAAGCCATGATCAGATTATCATTGCCGATGGTAGTCTCTCCGCGATCTTGCACTGTGCCACGGTGAATGGTTACCCCTTCCCGGATCACGTTATTATCTCCAACAACCAGCGTGGTCTCCTCCCCCTGGTACTTCTTATCCGGAGTATCCTGACCTACCGTGGCAAACTGGTAAATACGGTTGTTCTTTCCCAGACTGCTCGGCCCACTCAGAACCACATGCGAGGCAATATCACAACCATCCCCTATTTCCACTCCAGGTCCGACAATAGAGTAGGCGCCGATACTCACCCCAGAACCAATGATTGCCGTTGGGTCAACAATCGCTGTGGGGTGGATAGTTGTCTGCATTCTGGAACCTACTCCTCAGATAGTGGACACTGCGGGTACCATAAACTTAACGCCGCAACAGAGAAGCCGAAAGATTGGCCATTCTCATGCCGGCGGTGCAAAATGGCTACACTTTCTTCACAGCACACAGGATCTCCGCAGAAGCTGCCAGTTCACTGCCGACACTGGCCTGACAGGAAAATTTCCAGATATTGCGACGTACAGAGACCGATACAGATTCGAGATCCAATCGGTCTCCGGGAATCACTTGGCGTTTAAAGCGCACCTTATCGACACCGCCAAAGAGGTACAGGTAGCCGTCTTCAGGCTTCTTACCAGAGCTTTTGAACCCAAGAATCCCGGAGACCTGTGCCATAGCTTCAATAATCATAACCCCAGGGAAGATGGGCATCTGCGGAAAATGCCCGTTGAAAACCTCTTCATTCACTGAAATGTTCTTATAGCCCTTGATAGACTTTCCCGTTTCGAACTCCACAACGCGGTCCACCAGCAAAAAAGGATAGCGGTGTGGCAGGTACTCGCGAATTTCACATACATCCATCATTCCAAATGCCCCCAGAAACCACTTCGGGGCGATAAACGCCCCGAAAACAACAAAGCCAAGTTTGATCCATTCACTACCAGCCGCTTCATCCCTCCCCATCAATATGGCGGGACAACGCTTCCAGCTGTTTTTCCAAGTCCTTCAGCCTCTTCGCCATTTTGTCCAGCCGCCCAAAACGCACCGCATTGCGGCGCCAGGTAGGGCTATCGGAAAAAGGCAGGGCACCGGAATAACTGCCCGGACTGTCAATGGACTTGGTCACAAAAGTATCGGCGGTCACAGTACAGCCATCGGCAATCGTCACATGCCCTGCGATACGCGAGCACCCAGCCAGGGCACAATGCTTCCCAATGACTGCACTGCCGGCAATCCCTGAACAAGCAGCAATGGCTGTGTAGTCACCAATCTTCACATTGTGCGCGATTTGAACCAGATTGTCGATCTTAACCCCGCTGCCAATAATGGTATCGCCCAGGGCCCCGCGATCAACACAGGTATTGGCTCCTATTTCGACATCATCGCCAATATTTACCCCGCCGAGTTGATAAATCTTGATCCACTCCTGCTGGTGATGTGCAAAGCCGAAACCATCGGCCCCAATTACCGCCTGACTGTGGATAATACAATCTCTGCCCAGGCTGCAACGGTGGTGCACAACAGCACCGGCGTGCAAACAACTGCCCGCACCTATAATAGCCCCCTCCCCCACAAAGCAATTGGCCCCCAGAGAGACATTGGGGCCAATTTTGGCATATCTTTCCACTACAGCGCCGGCGGCCACACTGGCACTGGAGGCAATTTCAGCATCGGGGTGAACCGCTGCCGAGGGATGAATACCGACCTCCGCTTGTGGTGCTGAGTTAAACAGGGCTGTCGCACGGGCAAAAGCGAGATAGGGATTTTCGACACAGAGCACGGAAACCGGGCAATCGTCGGCAAACTCCTCAGTGACCAACACCGCACCGGCAGCAGTATTTTTTAGGAAGCGGCGGTAGGCGGCACTGGCCAGGAAAGCCAGGTGGCTGGCTCCGGCATCCTGCAAAGTACTGAGACCGGAAATTTCGTATCGGGAGTCCACACCGGGCGCCAGACGCAGCTCAGCGCCCAGTACCCGTGCAAGATGGGCCAGAGACAAATTGTCACTCATAGAAGCTAGGGATTACTTTTCTGCATTCATGCGCTTTACAACTGCCAGCGTGAGGTCGACCTGGGGGCTGGCAAAAAACGCTGTATTGGCATCCAATACCAGATCCAGCTTCTGCTCTTTGATAATCGCTTCCAGTGCGGCCTTGGCCTTGGGTCCCAGGGAAGTTTGTATTTCCTGACCTACCTGGGCCTCCATCGCGCGCAACTTTTTAACCGCGGTCTCGAAATCGGAGCGTTTGAAATTCACCTTGCGCTGGTACTCGGTCTTCTGCTCATCGGACCAGGTCACACTGTTTTTCTGGGCATCCTCTTGCATTTTCTGCACCTCGGAACGAATCGACTCCGCGCTACTTTGCAGCTTGGAGTATTCGGAGCTGGTTTTTAAAGAATTCACTTTTGACTTGGCCACATCCGTGCTCATGATGGCAGCCTGCAGATTTAATATCGCAATTTTGGTCTGCGCCAGTGCAGCGCCGGACAGAGTCATACCAACTAGCAGAACTGCGATAGTTTTCACACTTTTAAGCACTTTTGTTTCTCCAATCAATGTTATTTTTACGGTGCTCGATTTGCACCATACATACCCTTTCCTGTGAGACTGTAAGGTTAGAAGCTGTTACCCAGGGTAAACTGGAAGACCTCCTCCTCATCATCCTCGTTTTTCTTCAATGGCTTGGCCAAACTGAAGGTAAGCGGGCCAAAACCGGTAATCCAGGTCAGACCCAAACCCGCGGAAATATTCATTTTACCAAAATCTACATCGTAACAGTTAATCTGGGTATCGCCACAGCTGGTATCGAATACATTGCCTGCATCGATAAAGAAGGCCGACTGCAGAGACCGTTGATCCTTGATAAACGGCAATGGGAATATCACCTCTGCACTGCCTTCAATTAAGATATTGCCGCCGAAGGGGTCTGCATCATCAACCGGAAAAGTATCTAAGCGACCATCAGAATCTACCGCATAGCAAGTTTGAGTAATTTCTCCATCTACGGTCGCACAAGGTAACAAAGTCAGCCGTTCCGCAGGCGTAGACCGGGGCCCAAGAGTATTGCGCTCAAACCCGCGTACCGATCCGAAGCCCCCGGCATAAAAGTTTTCAAAAAACGGCAACTCGTCGAGGTTCCCATAACCATCCCCGTAACCCAAACGGGTACGCAGGCGCAAAGTCAGGCTTCTGGTCAGTGGGCGGAAATACTGGCCGGTATAGATAAACTTATAATATTCAAGATCACTGCCGGGTACGGTGAATTCCACGGAAAAATTTTGAGAGGCCCCGCGCGTGGCCAGAATCCCGCGGTTCAACGTGGAGCGCGCATAGGAGGCGGTCAGACTCAGGTTATCAAACGAATCCCCGTAACGATCAATAAAACCATCGGAAGGAAACAAGCCCTCAGTGAGTGGCATTGCCAAGTCCAAATCTACAGGATCCTCCTCTTGGGAAGCTGCAACCACTTCCTGAGAATCTACCCTGGTAATAACCCCGTCTATCCCAATCAGTGGAGTCGGGCTCGAAGCAATTTCCTGCACCGAAGTCGAACTTGTAGAGAGCTCGAGGTGACTGAGCCCAATATTCAAACCCACACGGGAGATTTCAGAGACCGGATAACCAAAACTCACACCACCACCATAAGTTTCGGTATTAAATTCAGACAGGTTGACCTCAGAATAGTCATTTTTTCGATAATAAATATTGAAGCCACGACTGACGCCATCTGGCGTAAAGTAAGGGTCCAGATAGGAAAAGTTAACAGCGGTCTGGTATGTTGAAGCATTCAAACCAATGCCAACCGATTTACCCGTGCCCATCCAGTTGTTTTCCTGAATATTGGCCCCCAGTACAAGGCCGCTGGTCTCGGCATAGCCGAGGGTTCCGCCAATAGAACCAGAGGGTTGCTCCTCGACCGTATACTCCACATCAATCTGGTCTGAGGTTCCCGGAACTTCGGTAGTTTCAACCTCAACCTCCTTAAAGAAGCCGAGCCGTTCGAGGCGGACTTTTGACTGTTCAATACGTGCAGACGAGGCCGAAGCGGATTCCATCTGGCGCATTTCGCGGCGCAATACTTCATCTGAGGTGCGGGTATTGCCGCGAAAATTGATACGTCGTACATAGGCGCGCTTGCCGGGATTAATAAAGAAGGTGACCTTCACCGTCTTTTCTTCTCTATTCGGCTCGGGGATGCCGTTGACCTCCGCAAAGGTATACCCTTCATTGCCCAGGCGCTTGGTAATATAATCGGAAGTGGTGGTCATCAGCACCTGGGAGAAAGTCTGGCCCTCGCGCACAAGCAGTAACCGCTGGATTTCCTCCTCCGGAACAACCGGGTCACCAGCCAGATCCACCTCACTCACGGTATAAACATCGCCCTCGATCACATTCACAGTAATAAAAACACTGCGTTTGTCCGGGCTCAGGGAGACCTGGGTGGAGTCAATCTGGAAATCGAGATAACCGCGGTCTAGGTAATAAGACTCCAGACGTTCCAAATCGCCAGTCAGTTTCTCTCGGGAATATTTGTCGTCACTGCGCAGCCAGGACAACCAGCCCGTAGTCTGTAGTTCAAAAATTTCCGCCAGTTCCTCATCGGAAAAGGCGCGATTGCCGACAATATTAATATGCTTGATGGCAGCGACCGAGCCCTCATCCACAATAATCTTGAGTTCTACCTGATTTCGCGGCAACTCTTTCACTTCGGTTTTTACACTGGCACCGTAACGCCCCTGCGCCACATACTGGCGCTGAAGCTCCTGGGCCAGCCCTTCCAGGGTCGCACGCTTAAAGATCTGGCCTTCGGCAAGGCCATTTTCCTGCATGCCCTTTAGCAGGTCTTCCGTTGAGATAGCCTTGTTGCCGGTAATCTCAATCTTGGATATCGCCGGGCGCTCTCTCAGTGTGACAACCAGGACGCCATTTTCACGGCCGATCTGAATATCTTCAAAGTAGCCAGTGCGGAAAAGCGCTCGGGTCGCACCCTGAATATCCAGAGCCTCAATTTCATCACCCACTCTAACCGGGAGCGCAGAGAATACCGTACCGGCCGAAACGCGCTGCAACCCTTCCACGCGGATATCGTTGACCACGAACGACTGCGCTATCGCACTCAACGGCAATACCAGGCCGAGGGAGGCCGCTTTGAGGAAATCTTTCATCTACTAATTCCGAGTCTTTTTATTCGCGCACCAGGGATGCAAGTACCCTGTGAGCACCCACTTCCCGGCACCATTTCCCTTCACACTGTTTGGACGGCAACTATCCAACAGGTCACAAGCGCAAAATGTCATTGTACAGCGCCAATCCCATGATGCAGAGGACCAATACCATACCCACTTGCATTCCAATCACCTGAACCCGTTCTGACACAGGTGAGCCCTTGATCGCCTCAATACCATAGTAGAGGAGATGGCCGCCATCGAGTACCGGAATAGGGAGCAGGTTGAGTACACCGAGCGTGATACTGAGCAGCGCCAGCAGAGACAGAAAGGACTGCCAACCCGCCTCTGCGGAAGTACCCGCCACTTTAGCAATGGTAATGGGGCCACTCAAGTTTTTGGTTGAAATCTGACCAAATATCAACTTCTTCAAACTATGCAAGGTAAACAGGGTTTTATCCCAGGTTTCCTGCAATCCCTTGTAGAAAGCCCCACCAATACCGTAGTGAAAAACCCGAATCCGATCCTCCGGCCAGGGTTCTGAAAATGGTAGCACCCCGATCTGACCAACAAGTTCACCACTGTCGAGGGCAACCTCTGCGGGGGTCACCGGCAGAGTCAGCCTCTCACCCTGTCGCTCCACCTCAACCTGGATGGGGATGCCGGCATGGGCACGCACATACCGACTCCAGTCTTCCCAGTCCGAAAATGCCTGGCTATCGGTACCAACAATCTTATCACCGGCACGAAGACCAGCGGTACTGGCAGCACTGCCCTCAACAACGCGATAAAGTGTCATACTGGCCGGCGGCGTCCAGAGTTCGAGCCCCACCCCGACCAGTGGGTCAGGCACCTCCTGGCCCGATAGCCAGCGATCGATGTCTGCCGCTGCATGGTATTCAAGGTTTGAATCAGGGTAGCGCACGGAGAATTCTATGACACCACTATCTCCGAGGCGGTTGGCCAAACGCCAGTTCAGCGCCTGGCGGGTTGGAGTTGCCTCACCATCTACAGCGATAATTTCCTGGCCGGGCTCAAGCCCGGCAGCCTCAGCAATACTGCCGGGTTTCACAGCCTGCACTATAGGCACAGGGCCGGCTGCCCCGCCCATAAACACCACCCAAAATAAAACAATCGCCAGGAGAAAATTCGCTACCGGCCCGGCAGCAGCAATGGCAATGCGCGCCCAAACACTCTTGCGGTTGAAGGCTTGTTCTACCTGATTGGGGGCAACAGGCCCCTCCCGCTCATCCAGCATCTTGACGTAACCGCCAAGGGGGATGGCCGAGAGTGTAAATTCCGTGCCGTGTCGGTCATAGCGTGAGATAAGGCGGCGGCCAAAACCCACCGAAAAGCGCAGCACTTTAACCCCAAAAAGCCGTGCTACAAGGAAGTGCCCAAACTCGTGGAAAGATACCAGCACACCGAGAGCCACCAGGGCCCAGATTACCGTCTGAATCAGGTCCATATGCAATTACAGTTTCTTTATCATGCGCAAACCCCGCCATTATACGCCCTATCCTATGGCTAGAGAGCCCCTATTACCTGCCGGGCCAATTCTCGCGCATTGAGATCAGTTGCTTCGACTGTTTCGAGCCCGGTCAGTTCAACCACCGGAGCACGATTCATGACTTTCTCTATAGCAGTTGCAATGCTGGTAAACGCCAGCCGCCCCTGTAAAAAGGCCTCAACTGCCACTTCATTAGCCGCATTCAAGACCGTGGGTGCACTGCCCGCCGCATCAATTGCCTCTCTGGCCAAACGCAGACATGGAAAGCGGTGAAAGTCCGGCGCCTTAAAGTCGAGCCGTCCCTGGGCGATCAGATCGAGGGCCGGAACGCCCGCATCCATGCGCTGCGGAAAAGCCAGCGCATGAGCAATTGGGGTACGCATATCCGGATTGCCCATCTGGGCCAGTAACGACCCATCCCGGTACTGCACCATTGAGTGCACAATACTCTGTGGATGCACCACTACCTCAATCTGTTCAGGGCGCGCACCGAACAGAAAACAGGCCTCAATGAACTCCAGCCCCTTATTCATCATGGTGGCGGAGTCCACAGAGATCTTCCGCCCCATGGACCAGTTCGGGTGCGCACAGGCCTCATCCGGTGTGACCCGGTGCAGATCCTCCCTGGCACGGGTTCGAAAAGGACCACCGGAGCCGGTGAGCAGTATCTTTTCAACACCCGAGTTTTCCAGGCTCTCACAGGGATATGGCAGACACTGAAAGATCGCGTTGTGCTCGCTATCAATAGGCAGCAATTGTGCACCATTGGCCCGCAGCGCGCGCAGGAACACCGGTCCGGCCATCACCAGTGCCTCCTTGTTTGCAAGCAACACTTTTTTGCCAGACTCCACCGCAGCAAGCGTTGGACGCAATCCGGCCGCACCAATGATCGCCGCCATCACGGTGTCCACTTCAGCGTCCGATGCCACCTTGCACAGCCCTTCCACGCCTGATAAAACCTCGGTGTTGCCCTCACCGGCCAGCAGAGACTGCAACTCCTGTGCGCGTCGCGCGCCGGCAACCACGGCGAAGCGGGGGCTAAAACGCCTGCACTGCTGGGCCAGCTCGGCAACTCGGTCGCGGGCTGTCAAGGCATAAATGGAGTACTGCTGCGGGTGGCGTGCGAGTACATCGAGCGTACTGACCCCAACTGAACCTGTAGAGCCAAGCACAGTTACGGTTTGCGGAGATCTATTTCGCATGAGTTCTCATTGTACCTCCGGGCCAAAAGGACTTCCGGCTCAGCCCCATTGGCAGGAGCACGGAGAGACACGTGTTACAAATTTATCGGCGCCAGCTAGAGATATTTGTGCAGTTCACTGGCCAGCGCGGCCATGGTAAACACCGGCAAAGCCGCACAAAGGCTGTCGATCCTGTCCATAACCCCACCGTGGCCAGGCAATATTCGGCTGCTGTCTTTAATGCCACGGTGACGCTTAAACATACTCTCCAGCAAATCGCCAATGACCGAGGCGAGTGCCGTTACCAACACTCCGAAGGTAAAAAGAAGCGTGTTCTTCAAGGGCAGTTGAAACAGGAATGAGGTTGCAAGGGCGAGGATCAGGCAGGCACCCAATCCCCCAAAAAAACCCTCCCACGACTTGCCGGGACTCACCTCTCTGGCCAGTTTGCGTCTGCCGAACTTGCGACCGACAAAATAGGCGCCCACATCCGCGGATACCACAATGGCCACAACGTAGAGTACCAGCCAAGCGCCGTGATCGAGTCCACGCAGGATCACCAAAGACAGCCAACTGGGCACCAACACAACCAGACCAACCAGTCCGCGAATCCAACGGTTACCCCATAGCACGGCACTGGCCGGATAACTCTGTACCCATAGAAAAGCCAGTGCCCACCAACCACAGGCAACCGCCAGTATTTGGCGTCCGCGGTCGATATCCGGAGAACTGAAATCCATTGAAAACACATACTGGGCAGTGGCTATCAGGGCGCCACCCAGCGAGGAGAGAAAAACTAGGCGCAGTGCGCGGTTGAGATTGGAAAGGTTGGCCCATTCCCAGCCACCCAGCAAAATCACGGCGACAAACACCAGCGAATACCATTGCATCGGCAACAGAAATAAAACCCCGGAAAACAGTGCCAGTAAGGCCAAAGCAGTAATTATTCTTTGTTTTAGCACCGCAAACCCCTTATATCTGCACCCGTACTCTGCCTGCATATATCGCGCCGATCAAGAACACTCTCTATAGTATCCCCAAAAACTTTGCGCCGGCAAAAAATGACTCCGCATCCAGCCGGTATCAATCAGACTGGCACAGCACTGTCATCGGCCCCGGCTCGCCCACCAAAGCGCCGGTCACGCTGCTTAAACAACGCGATTGCCTCATCCAGGGCGGCCTCGCCAAAATCAGGCCACAATATATCGGTAAAAAAGAATTCGCTGTAAGCGGCTTGCCACAAAATAAAATTGCTGATGCGCTGCTCCCCACTGGATCTTATTAACAGATCTACCGGCGGCAAATCGGCGAGTTGCATTTGACCTTCCATTGCCTCCTCATCAATAGACTCTACTGTGCGCTTGCCATCTGCCACCTCTTCGGCAAGCCTGCGCGCAGCCTGGGCAATATCCCAGCGCCCACCGTAATCTGCCGCAATCACCAGGTCACCCTGCTCTCCACCGCAGGTAATCTCCTCCGCCTCGGCAATGGCGCGCTGAAGACGCAGAGAAAAGCGGTCACGCCGCCCAATCACCCTCAGGCGCACACCTTCGTCGCACATACGCCGGGCCTCTTTGCGCAAATAAGAGTGAAACAGGCGCATCAACAGCGCCACCTCTTTAGGTGGACGCTGCCAGTTCTCACTGGAAAAAGCGAATAGCGTCAATACTTTTACACCACGATTTCTGCACGCAGACAACAAATCGCGGATACGCTCAGCCCCTGCCTTGTGGCCTGCCGAAGGAGAGAGTCCCCGACGCGCGGCCCAGCGTCCGTTGCCATCCATAATGATGGCGATATGCCTGGGGCCGGGATCAGTCACCTCGGTACCACCTAAGGCCATTAAATTTCCATCAGATCTTTTTCTTTAGCCACAAGTGCCTGATCGACACCCGCAACAAACTGATCGGTAATTTTCTGGATCTCATCGCCAGCACGACGCTCGTCATCTTCTGAAATTTCCTTATCCTTGACCAAAGACTTCACTACGGTCAGCGCATCGCGACGGATATTGCGAATGGAAACACGTGCGGTTTCCGCTTCGCCCTTGGCCTGGCGAATAAAATTCTTGCGGGTTTCCTCAGTCAGCGCAGGCATGGGGATACGAATAACCACGCCGGCAGTGCTGGGATTCAATCCAAGATCAGACTTCATAATCGCTTTTTCGATATCCGGCACCAGGCTTTTTTCCCAGGGCGTTACCGACAGAGTGCGCGCATCTTCTACGGTGATATTGGCCACCTGGGACAGCGGTGTATCAGCACCGTAATAAGAGACATGAATGCCATCGAGAATACTCGGGTGCGCGCGACCGGTACGGATCTTATTGAAAGTGCCGGCCAGTGCATCGAGCGCTTTGCTCATTCGAGCCCGGGCATCCTGTTTGATATCTTCAATCACGATTTCACCTCCTCTTCAATTAGCGTGCCTTCCTCACCGCCCACCACGATATTGAGTAGCGCACCAGCTTTATCCATGCGAAAAACCCGCACGGGCATGTTGTGCTCACGGCAGAGACAAATTGCAGTCAAGTCCATCACACCCAGCTTTTTATTCAACACTTCGTCGTAGGTCAGCTGGTCATAACGAGCCGCTGCGGGGTCGAGCACTGGGTCGGCTGAGTAGACACCATCTACCTTGGTGGCCTTAAGCACCAGTTCCGCTTCAATCTCGATCCCACGCAAACACGCTGCGGAGTCTGTGGTAAAAAAGGGATTGCCAGTGCCAGCAGCAAAAATCAGCACTTCGCCCCGTTCCAGATAGCGAATTGCAGCGCGACGGTCGTAATGGTCAACAATACCGCTCATTTGAATGGATGACATGACCCGCGAGGAGATATCGGATCTCTCCAGAGCATCGCGCAGAGCCAGAGCATTCATTACCGTTGCCAGCATTCCCATATGGTCGCCGGTAACGCGATCGAGGCCAGCGGCGTTCAGCGCAGCGCCTCGGAACAGGTTGCCACCCCCGACTACCAAGCCAACCTGTACCCCAATGCCCACCAGTTGACCAATCTCCAGGGCCATTTTATCCAGCACTTTGGGACTGATACCAAAGCCCTGATCACCCATCAGTTCTTCACCGCTGAGTTTTAAGAGAATTCTCTTGTATTTGCGATCCTTAATTCCGGGCATGCGTCGGTCCTCTCCTAGATACCTGTTTAGTGGCCAAGCACTGGCGCCGAACATCCTAATGCTATCTGCTATTTACACAGGGGCATGTCCCACTGCATTCTCAGTAAGCGCAGTTGAGACACCCCAGCAGTGCACGGGCATCAATAGCGCCCTCACTTCACGATCAGGAAGTGGACTTAACCTGCGCGGCAACTTCGGCTGCGAAGTCCACTTCCTCTTTCTCGATCCCTTCACCCACTTCAAAACGCACAAAGGAAACCACATCGGCACCGGCCTCTTTCACCAGTTTGCCGATACTCACATCCGGGTTTTTAACAAACGGCTGTTCAACCAGGCTGTTCTCTTTGAGGAACTTCTTGATTCGACCACCCATCATCTTCTCAACGATTTCCGCCGGCTTGCCATCCATGTCGGGCTGAGCCTTGATGATGTCCTTCTCTTTCTCAAGAACATCCTCAGGCATATCCTCCGGCTTGTTCACCTGCGGGTTGACCGCAGTCACGTGCATGGCAACGTCTTTCGCCAATTCGGTATTGCTGCCGCTGAGGGCCACCAGCGCGGCGATACGACTGTTAGAGTGCACATAAGCACCGACAACCGGGGCTTCCACTAGCTGGATACGGCGCACACCAATATTCTCACCAATTTTCTGTACCAGAGCCTCGCGAGCGCTCTCCAGCTCGCCTTCCATCAGCGCAGCAACATCCCGCTGGCGTTCAGAGAATGCCTTTTCGACCACCTTTGCAACAAACAATTGAAAATTTTCGTCGCGGGCGACGAAGTCGGTTTCCGAGTTCACTTCAACCAATACGCCGAAGCTGCCGTCTTCGGCAACTTTTCCAGCAACAACGCCATCTGCAGCAGTGCGACCAGCCTTCTTCGCCGCCTTCAGACCGGAGGCTTTGCGCAGATCCTCAATCGCTTTCTCGATATCGCCATCCGCTGCAGTGAGCGCCTTTTTACACTCCATCATTGGGAGACCGGTGCGCTCGCGCAATTCTTTTACCATAGACGCGGTAATCGCCATGATTAAATCCTCGGGGTTCTATTACTAAAAATTAGAAAAAAGGGGCCGTTACCCGGGCCCCTTTTTTAAGTTCGCAGTGTAACGCTACTGTGCTACACCATGGCATCCAGCAAATTACTCTGCAGCCGCTTCATCATCACTAGCTTCAACGTATTCGTCTTTTTTGGTCACAGCACTGCCGGCCTCGGTCGCACCGGCAAGTACTGCGTCCGCCACCGCTGTGGTGTAAAGCTTAATAGCGCGGATCGCGTCGTCGTTGCCGGGAATCACATAATCGACGCCAGAGGGATCGCTGTTGGTATCGACAACACCGATGACCGGAATGCCCAGCTTGTTCGCCTCCTGGATAGCAATGCGCTCGTGCTCAACATCAATAACAAAGACCGCGTCAGGCAGACCGCCCATATCCTTGATACCCCCAATAGAGCGCTCCAGCTTCTCCATGGTGCGGGTGCGCATCAGAGCTTCCTTCTTGGTCAGCTTTTCAAAGGTACCATCCCGGGATTGGGTTTCCAGATCGCGAAAACGCTTGATAGAAGCGCGGATCGTTTTGTAGTTGGTGAGCATTCCACCCAGCCAGCGATTACTGACGTAAGGCTGGCCACAGCGCTCAGCCTGCTCTTTAACAGACTTCTGTGCGGCGCGCTTGGTGCCTACGAACAGTATCTTTTTTTTCTGGGCAGCCATCCCCTTGATCACCTGCAGGGCTTCATTAAAAGCCGGCACAGTGTGCTCAAGGTTGATGATGTGAATCTTATTACGGGCGCCAAAGATGAATTGACCCATCTTCGGGTTCCAATAGCGGGTCTGGTGGCCAAAATGGACACCGGCCTGCAACATGTCGCGCATGCTTACTTGCGGCATAATAAACCTTTAACTGTACGGGTTAGACTTCCACACATCCCATGCATCAACCCCTCTCGAGGCACCCAGATACATGTGCCGATGCGTGTTCGGCATTTTTCGCCCCGAAAGCTCGAAGTAGTCGGGAGCGGCGCGCTTTATACCACAATCCCCAACCCGAGTGAAGATAGGCAGGCAATAAGCCCGCCCCAGTGCAGCCGGGACCGGCACGGTATGCCCCGCCAGCGGCAATCCGCTACAATGGCGCCTTGTATCGGGCCCCTCCCTTGACACAGAGACAAAGGATACGCATGACTTCGATCATCAAGACCCCGGAACAGATCGCCAAGATGCGCACTGCAGGTCGCCTCGCTGCAGAGGTCCTGGAAATGATTGGCGAGTATGTCGTCCCCGGAGTCAGTACGGAAGAATTGGACCAGCGCTGCCACGACCATATAGTCAATGTACAAAAAGCGATCCCCGCCTGCCTCGGCTACCGCGGTTTTCCCAAATCCATCTGTACTTCGGTTAACGAAGTGGTTTGCCACGGTATACCGTCCAAAAACAAGATCTTGAAAAAGGGGGACATCATCAATATTGATGTCACCGTCATCAAAGATGGCTGGTACGGCGACACCAGTAAAATGTTCTTTGCCGGCAAACCTGCGACACATGCCGAGCGCCTGGTGCGCGTCACCCAGGAATGCCTGTACAAAGCTATCGAGATAGTACGTCCAGGCACAACCCTCGGTGACATCGGCCACGTTATACAGCAACACGCAGAAAAGAATTACTACTCCGTGGTGCGTGATTTCTGTGGTCACGGTATCGGCGACGTCTTCCACGAGGAGCCACAAATATTGCACTACGGCCAGCCGGGCACTGGGGACGCACTGAGGGAGGGCATGACCTTCACCATCGAGCCAATGATCAACGCGGGCAAAGCCGTTACCCGTGTCCTCAGTGACGGCTGGACTGCTATTACCAAAGACCGTCGCCTGTCTGCACAGTGGGAACACACAATGGCAGTCACCGACAGCGGCGTGGAGATACTGACCGCAAGGAGCGAAGAGCATTTTTAGCCAGCACGCTGTACGCATCACAACGCCCGGCTTCGGTTGATTGATGCTGGGACTCCCTGCGGCATTCACATACCAGAACACAGCCAAGCGGATCTATCCATGCAGCCGGCCAGCCCCCCTTACTTCGAGCCCCCCCTGTTTTTCTTTGATCAGACCCGCTTTCGCCGGGACCTCGCCGCCGGTGACAAGCCACCGCTTCAGATTTTCAAGGACGCCGTCAGTGCGGCAGAGCAGCAGATGACGGAAAGGTTCCGCGAAGGGGAGGACGTGGGCACCCTGGTACATGACCGCGCGCTATTTGTGGACTGCCTGTTGCACTACGCCTGGCACCAGTACCTCTGGAAGCCCGGTATCGGACTGCTTGCCGTCGGGGGCTACGGCCGGGGCGAGCTGCACCCACATTCGGACATCGATCTGCTGATACTCACCGACAGCAGCCTCGATACCGGTAGCGTGGACAACATCGAGCAGCTCGTGACTTTTCTCTGGGATCTGGGCCTGGATATCGGTCACTCGGTGCGCAGCGTGGAGGAATGCCTGGCACTGGCCGCACAGGATATTACCGTTGTCACAAACCTCACTGAATCCCGCACCGTAGTCGGGGACGAGAAACCCGGAAAACAGCTGGCAGTCCACATGGACCACAGCAAACCATGGCCCGCAGAAGCATTTTTCCTCGCCAAGCTCGCCGAGCAGGAAGCGCGCCATAACCGCCAGCAGGCGGGGGAAAATATCCTGGAGCCCAACATCAAAAACACTCCCGGCGGACTGCGGGATATCCAGACCATCACCTGGGTTGCCAAGTACTTCTTCCCCATACGCAGCCTGAAGCAGCTACAGGGCAGACTGTTAACCGAGGAGGAATTTGCCATCCTACGCTCCGGCGAGACCTTTCTGTGGCGCCTGCGCTACGGCCTGCACCTGCTCGCCGGACGCGCTGAGGAGCGCCTGCTGTTCGATTACCAGAGAACGCTGGCAAAACAATTTGGTTACGTAGACACCGACTCACAGCTGGCAGTAGAGCAATTTATGCACAATTACTACCGTGTCGTCATGTCATTGCGCGAACTCAATGATGTACTCCTGCAGTATCTCGGCGAAGTGATCCTGCAGCGCGGCAGGGTACACACCATCACTCCGGTAAACGAGCGCTTTCAGCTGCGTGACGATACCATTGAAGTTACCTACCCCCAGGTTTTTAGCGAGCACCCCTCGGCACTGCTGGAAATTTTCGTGCTGATGGCTCAAAACCCAAAGATCACTGGCGTACGCGCCTCCACCATTCGCCTGATACGGGCACACCGCCTCTTGATCAATGAAGACTTTCGTGCCAACCCGGCCAATAGCGCGCT
Source organism: Microbulbifer sp. MI-G (assembly GCF_030440425.1). Classification (NCBI taxonomy): domain Bacteria; kingdom Pseudomonadati; phylum Pseudomonadota; class Gammaproteobacteria; order Cellvibrionales; family Microbulbiferaceae; genus Microbulbifer; species Microbulbifer spongiae. The sequence goes on along the minus strand of NZ_CP098023.1, from coordinate 1,696,981 downwards.
GTTTATGCAGTTGCTGCGCTCGCCGCGCGGCCTCTCCAGCCAGCTCACACGCATGACTCGCTATGGCATTCTCGGGCGCTACCTGCCGGAGTTCGGACGGGTCACAGGGCAGATGCAGCACGATCTCTTCCACATTTACACCGTAGATGCGCACACCCTGCAGGTTGTGCGCAATATGCGCAGTTTTCGCAGCCCCGAAGCTCAGGAGCGGTTTCCCATTGCCGCGGAGATACTCACTCGCATGCGCCAACCGGAGTTGCTGTATATCGCCGGCCTCTACCACGATATCGCCAAGGGTCGCGGCGGTGATCACTCAAAGCTCGGTGTTCTGGATGCTGTTCATTTTTGCCAACGTCACCAGTTGCCCGCACGGGACCAGCGCCTGGTCTGCTGGCTTGTGGAAAAACACCTGCTGATGAGCCAGGTATCCCAAAAACAGGACATCAGCGACCCGGAAGTGGTGCATGCCTTCGCCCGCGAAGTAGGTGATCGCGAGCACCTGGATTACCTCTACGCTTTGACAGTGGCAGATATTAATGCCACTAATCCGGAACTGTGGAATAGCTGGCGCGCCAGTCTATTGCGCCAACTCTACCAGGCCACCCAGCACGCCCTGCGCCGGGGACTTGAGAATCCCATTGATCGCGAGGAAATTATTGCCGAAACCCGCGGCCAGGCTCTGGAGAAGCTGCGCGCCCTGGGGCTGTCCGAGACTGGGGTAAAGAGTATTTGGGCGCAGATGGGCGAGGACTACTTTGTACGCGAGAGTGCCGACAACATTGCCTGGCACACCGCCGCGATCCACGAACTGCACGGCAATACCCCGCTGGAGCAGCGTGATACCCTGGTGCTCACCCGCAATTCCGGCCCCGGCGAGCACGACGGCGCCACTCAGGTCTTCGTGTACACGCCCGACAGGCCCAATGTATTTGCCGCCGCGGTGACCGGCCTCGACTTGCTCAATCTGAGCGTGCACGATGCGCGCCTGTACAATTCCGCCTCTGGCTATACCCTTGACACCTTTTACGTACTGGATGAATCCGGCCAGCCCCTGCTGGACGAACCGCAGCGATTGCGGCAGATTCGCGATACGCTGCAACGGGAACTGGCCCTGGTGGAGGACTATTCCAAGGTTATACAGCGGCGCACGCCCCGGCGTTTAAAAATGTTTGAGCTGGAGAGTCGGGCACATCTGTCCACCGAGCCCGGTGACCACTACAGCACCCTGGAGATAACCAGTGCAGACAGGCCCGGCCTGCTCGCGCGCATCGCACGTATTTTTATTGCCCATGGCCTGCGCCTGCACAACGCCAGGATAACTACCCTCGGGGAGCGCGTGGAGGATGTCTTCCACATTACCGATGCCGAGGGCCGACCACTCCGTGCAACAGAGGCCAATCGCGCACTGGAGGAGGCCATCTGTCGGGAGCTGGACGACTACCGGGCGCCACAGCAGCCCTAATTGAAACCGCGGACAACACTGCCATGAACCCCAATCTGGATCGGCTGCAGCCCTATCCCTTCAGCAAACTCCGGTCTTTGAAAGCGGGACTGAAGCCGGCGGATAAACCACATATCGCCCTCGCTATGGGCGAACCAAAACACACACCGCCGGCATTTGTCTGCGACGAACTCATCGAGCATCTGGACAAGCTCCCGCAATATCCGTCTACCAGGGGCATAGCGCCTCTGAGGGCGGCCATTGCCAATTGGCTGCGGGCGCGATTTCAGCTTGCAAACGTCTGCGCCGAAACCCAGGTATTGCCGCTCAGCGGTACCCGCGAAGGGTTGTTTGCCTTCGCCCAAGCCATGGTGTCAACGGGCAGCAAAGTATTGATGCCCAATCCCTTCTACCAGATCTATGAAGGGGGCGCACTGCTCGCCGGTGCCAAACCACACCTTGTCAACTGCCAGGCCGCAAATGGCTTCAAAGCGGATTTCGCCGCGGTTTCCGCGGCGGTGTGGCACCAGTGCGATCTTGTCTATCTCTGCTCGCCGGGCAACCCCACCGGCGCCATGCTGGAGGCTGCGGATTTTCATCAGCTGATCCGGTTGGCGGACCGCTACGATTTCACCATTGCCGCAGACGAGTGCTACTCGGAACTCTACTTCGACGAAGGGGCACCCCCAGTGGGCCTCCTGCAGGCTTGCGAGGACATCGGCCGCAGCGACTTCCGCCGCTGCGTGGTTTTTCACAGTCTGTCGAAGCGCTCCAACTTACCCGGGTTGCGCTCAGGGTTTGTTGCAGGCGATGCACAACTGCTGGAAAAATTCTCACTCTATCGCACCTATCACGGCTGCGCCATGCCACTCTACGCGCAGTACGCGTCCGTCGCCGCCTGGCGGGATGAACAGCACGTGCGGCAAAATCGCGCGATCTATCGGGAGAAATTTACCACTGTACTCGATATCCTCAATGGTTGCCTCGACGTAGAGCGGCCCCAGGCCGGCTTTTATCTGTGGCCCTTTGTCGGCGATGGCGAACACTTTGCCAAAACCCTGTTTCGACAACAGAATATCACCGTACTCCCGGGAGCCTATCTGGCCCGCGACAGCGAAGGTGTGAATCCCGGCAGCAGTTATGTGCGCATTGCACTGGTGGCAACACTGCAGGAATGTGTGGAGGCCGCTCAGCGCATTCGAACCTTCTGCCGTTAAGGCACCCCCGGCAAAGAAATACCATTACAGGAGCCCAACCCAGGCGTAGCGAAGCATGGCAGTAAGAAATCTACTCAAGCGAGAGCGGGTAGCCTATATCCAGCAGCAATTGGAGGCAATCTATCCGGAAACCCCCGTCCCTCTCGACCACAAAGACCCCTATACCCTGCTGGTTGCAGTGCTGCTGTCCGCCCAGTGTACCGACGAACGCGTCAACCAGGTCACTCCCGCGCTCTGGAAGCTGGCGGATAACCCCCGGGACATGGCCCTGGTTCCCGTGGAAAAAATCCAGGCGGTTATCCGTCCCTGCGGGTTGTCACCGCAGAAATCCAAGGCGATCAGCAAACTGTCACAAATTCTGGTCAATGAATACCACAGCGCCGTACCGGAAAATATGGCTGCACTGGAAACCCTCCCCGGCGTCGGCCACAAAACCGCCAGCGTGGTGATGTCACAGGCTTTCGGCCACCCGGCCTTCCCGGTTGACACCCATATTCATCGCCTGGCCCAGCGCTGGGGGCTCACCAGCGGCAGGAACGTCAACCAGACCGAAAAAGATCTGAAGCGACTTTTCCCTAAAGAAAAGTGGAATAAATTACATTTGCAGATTATTTTCTACGGTCGGGAATTCTGCTCCGCGCGGGGCTGTGACGGTACCCAGTGCGAGATCTGCACTACCTGTTACCCCAACCGCAAAAATCCAAAGAAAACCAAAAAGGCATGATTGTGATTACTCTGTACGGCATAAAAAACTGCGATACCGTGAAGAAAGCCCGCAAATGGCTTGAGAAAAATGGGATCGATCACCATTTTCACGATTTCCGTGAGGACGGCATGCAGGCTGTGCCCCTCAAGCGCTGGCTGCAGGAGTTTGGCTGGCAGGAAGTGCTGAACCGCCGATCCACCAGTTGGCGGGCTCTCAGCGACGAACAGAAAAACTGTATGGACAACGATACGGCACTGGCACTTGCCAGCGAGACGCCCACCCTGATCAGACGCCCAGTGACCAGCACCGCTGACAGCACCCGCTTCGGTTTTAAAGAAGCGGAATTCGCCCAGCTCACCGGCCAGTACAACTAGGAGAGAACATTGAAGGACAATACCTATAGTATCGGGTTTGGTATCGGTACCTGTAACAGCAAGGGCGACTGGCTGGAAGTCTTCTACCCCAAGCCACTGTTTAAGCCCAGCACCGCCGTGGCCGCTGCAGTAAAGGAAACCCTGCACATCGATGGCGGCAACCACAGCCTGCCCCTGAGCGCCACTCACCTGCCCATCCTCGCAGATACACTACTGCGTGCTGGCGCCGACGAGCAGGCAGAAATTCTCCAGCGATTCGCCACCACCGGACGCCCCCTCACGGTTGTTGTGCTCTGCAGTGATGCACCACCACAATCTGTACCCGAGGCCTACCTGAAGTTACACCTGCTCTCCCACCGCCTGGTGAAACCCCACGAGACCAATCTGGAGGGCATCTTTTCCAGGCTGGTCAACGTCGCCTGGACAAACCAGGGTGCGATTGACCTGACAGAGCTACCCCAGCGCCAGTTGGAGGCCAGGCTTAAAGGAGAATTTCTCACGGTGTCCTGTGTGGACAAATTCCCCAAAATGACCGATTACGTGGTGCCCGCCGGGATCCGTATCGCCCATACCGCGCGCGTGCGCCTCGGCGCCTATTTGGGCGAAGGCACCACCATCATGCACGAGGGTTTTGTCAACTTTAACGCCGGTACCCAAGGCCCCAATATGATCGAGGGGCGTATCTCCGCCGGGGTCTTTGTCCACCAGGGATCGGATCTGGGGGGTGGCAGTTCCACTATGGGCACCCTTTCCGGAGGTGGGAATATCGTCATTTCCGTGGGCGAAAACTGCCTGCTCGGTGCCAACGCCGGCATCGGTATTCCCCTGGGGGATCGCTGCACGGTGGAGGCCGGCCTCTACATTACCGCCGGCACCAAAGTCGCTCTGATGGATGACAGCGGCCAGTTGGTAGAGCACATCAAGGCGCGCGCGCTGGCCGGCAAGTCCGACCTGCTCTTTCGCAGGAACTCCACCAATGGCGCGGTGGAGTGCTTGACCAACAAAAGCGCCGTTGAGCTGAATACCGTCTTGCATAGCAATTAGTTGCGGTCAAGCGCTGGGCCGGCCACTGCAACCTGCGCTTTTGACTACCCAGCGCCGACCAAAGATGAACAACCGATACAGGAATACTCTCGTGACCCCCACCCTGGAACTCGCCTGTGACCTGATCCGCCGCCGCTCCATCACCCCTGAAGATGCCGGTTGTATGGACCTGATGATCCAGCGCCTGAAAAACATCGGCTTTCAAACGATCAGGCTGCGCCACGGTGATACCGACAATTTCTGGGCAGTTCGCAATGGACAAAGTGCGGGTCCGCTGCTCGCTTTCGCCGGTCATACCGATGTGGTGCCAACCGGACCAGAGGAACACTGGTGCAGCCCGCCTTTCGAACCGCAGATACGGGACGGCTTCCTTTATGGCCGCGGCGCCGCCGATATGAAAGGCTCTCTTGCCGCGATGGTCGTGGCCTGTGAAGCGTTTGTGACTGAGCATCCTCAGCACTGCGGACGCATTGCTTTTCTGGTCACCAGCGACGAGGAAGGGCCGGCAATCGATGGCACCGTCAAAGTGATTGAATGGCTACAGGAGAGGGGGGAACAGATCGACTGCTGTATTGTCGGGGAGCCTTCCAGCAGCGAGCATCTCGGTGACGTCATCAAAAACGGTCGGCGCGGTTCGTTGGGCCTGGCACTGAAGGTCTTGGGTGTGCAGGGCCACGTGGCCTACCCCCACCTGGCCAAAAATCCCATCCATGCACTGGCTCCGGCTTTGACCGAACTGACCACCGAGAAGTGGGATCAGGGCAACCAATTTTTTCCTGCCACCACCTTTCAGGTGTCCAATATCAATGGGGGCACCGGGGTCAGCAATGTCATCCCCGCAGAGGTGGATCTCCTCTGTAACTGGCGCTTCTCAACCGAATCTTCCGCAGAGGAGCTGGAACTGCGCACGCGTCGTATTTTGGACAGGTACAATCTACGCTACGAGGCAGACTTCAACCTTTCCGGAACCCCCTTCCTCACCGCCGGGGGGCCCCTGGTCCAGGCGGTGCAGGAGGCGATTCTCACAGTCACGGGTATAGTGACCAAACTATCCACCGCCGGGGGCACCTCGGACGGCCGCTTTATCGCACCAACCGGTGCGCAGGTGGTGGAACTGGGCCCGGTAAATGCCACCATCCATCAGATCGACGAGTGTGTGAAGGCACAACACCTGGACCAACTCAAGGATATCTACCGGGAAATATTGCGGCAACTGCTGGCCAGCCGGTAAGCGGGGCTCGTGACACTAAACGGGCGGGACAATGTGCCCCTATACTTCCTACAACCCAGCCACGCAGGAGCCCCAAAGGGCAACTTACTAAACACACCGCCCAACCTGGGGTCCTCCCTCCCACACACCCGTGGTATGCTCAGCGTGACAATAAGAAAAGGGAATCTCTAGATGGGATACCGATTGAGGTGGCATGCTCCCAGTATTACGCCGGCAATTCGGTATTACGTATCGAAGAGATTATATTTATCCCTGCATCGTCATTATATCTCCGTGCACAACTAACGCTTGATCCCCTACAGCTTTCAAAAGGGATAACCAGTAAATTCATCAGGTTGCAGTGTGCACTATGAACAATTCTCCGATAGTAGTGGGAGCGTACCCTTGAATACCCGCAATTGTTTTTTTGGTCTGGCTCTATTTTTGCTGTGCGCCTGCCAGCGGGATACTACAGGCATTATTGATCAGGCCAGCGAGGCCAGTGTTGCAACTCAGGAATACAACCAACAGTTTGCCCCCGAATTGGATTTGTCCTCCTCGGCAGAGTTTGAACAAGCCACACGGGGCCTGATTGCCGAAGCCCCCTTGGAGAGTATTGAAAATGGTCTGGGGCGCATCCTTTGGGAGCCATCCGCCTATGGTTTTATTCAGGGAAAAGCACCGGCAACCGTCAACCCGAGCCTTTGGCGACAGGCCGCTTTGAACAATATTCGCGGTTTGTTCAGAGTGACTGACGGCGTGTACCAACTGCGCGGGTTTGATCTGGCCAATATGACGATCATCGAGGGCGATACAGGCTGGATACTGGTTGACCCTTTAACCACAATCGAAACCGCTGGCATTGCCTTGCGGTTTGCGCAAGCTCAGTTGGGCGCTAAACCCATTACCGGCATCATTTTTACCCACAGCCATATCGACCACTTCGGTGGTGCGATGGGCGTGGTATCCCCTGTCGATCTTGAAGTGGGCAATATTGTGGTTGTTGCGCCCGAGGGTTTTATGGAGGCGGCGACCAGTGAGAATATTGTCACCGGTCCAGCGATGACCCGGCGTGCTATGTTTATGTATGGAAAGCGATTACCGCGCTCTGTGACCGGCCACATTGATTCGGGGCTTGGCAAAGAACCCGTATTTGGCAGTACCAGTATTTTAACACCCACGATGACGATTGATCAGCCGAGACAGCATAAAACGATCGATGGCGTGGAGTTTGTATTCCAAAATGCACCCGGCAGTGAAGCGCCTGCCGAACTCATGTTTTATCTGCCAGCCAAACAGGCCTTTTGCGGCGCTGAGGTGGTCTCAAGAACCCAACACAATTTATATACTCTGCGTGGCGCTAAGGTGCGCAATGCCTTAAGCTGGAGCCAGGCCATAGAAAAGGCCAGAATCCAGTTTTCACAGGCCGACATTTATTTTGGCAGTCACCACTGGCCAATATGGGGCAGGGACCAGATTCAGGCATTCTTAACCAAGCAGGCCGATCTTTACCGCTTTATTCACGATCAAACCCTACGCTATGCCAACCGGGGCAGCACCCCAAACGAAATTGCAGAACAGATTAGTATCCCAAGCTCACTGTCTTCTGTCTTTTATAATCGCGGTTACTACGGTACCCTCAGCCATAATAGTAAGGCCGTGTACCAGTATTATTTTGGCTGGTATGACGGCAATCCTGCCAACCTGAATCCACTGCCCCCTCCACTGGCTGGCAGGAAATACCTGGAATATATGGGCGGCGCGGATGCTGTAGTAAGCAGGGCCAGGGATTCCTTCGCCAAAGGGGAGTATCGCTGGGTCGCGGAAGTGCTGAACCACGTCATTTTTGCCGAACCCACACATGTAGAGGCAAAACAACTTCTGGCCGATGCTTATCAACAACTGGCCTATCAGGCAGAGTCCGCTCCCTGGCGGGATGCTTATCTGACAGCATCCTATGAGTTGCTGAACGGCCCTCCCAGGCAGGGGGTGAATATGAATGATGCGATCGAGCTGTTGCGGGAGACCCCGATTGAACACTTTATGCAGGCCTTGAGCGTCAGGCTGAAAGCCGAGGATACGGAAGATCTGCAGTTGGTGATTGGTATCCATTTTACCGATATCGGCCAGACGTTTACCCTGCAGCTACGCAATTCAGTCTTACACTACCGCAGCGGTGAAATCCCTGCCGGGACCAATGCCCGGTTATCCATTACACATCCACTGTTTATTGATCTGCTGGTGGGCCGCGCTGGGCTCAGTGAGATACTGGGATCTGAAGATATTCGCCTTCAAGGCAGCAAACTGGATTTTTTGAAGTTTATTTCCCTGTTTGATATGCCAAAGGGCAACTTCCCTATTGTCGAGCCATAAAAGGAATTGTGAGTACGATGTAAAGTCACAACGAAGAGATGAAACGTCCAGGCACAGACAGGGCTGGAAATAACCTGAATTGCCTATGCACCAGCGTCCTTTAGGCCACAATCGAAATTTCAAGTTCTTGCATGGCTTGCAGAGGCCAACACTGAAGATCGCTAGCAAAAAATGTCCCGGGCCCTTTGCGGGGATACTACCTTGCGCCCACACTCTTCTGCCACCGCCACCAGGGCTTCAATCAACTGGCCATTGCCACGGGAACGATCCCCGTCAGGCAGATAAAATGTATCCTCAACCCCGGTGCGCAAATGTCCACCCAGTTCGGCCGTCTTGCGGTGCACCGGCCAGATTTCGTCCCGTCCAATCACTGTACTTTGCCAAAGACTGCCGGACTTCATATATTTGGGCATCAATGCCAATAGCTCAGGGTCAGCGGGCATTCCCGAGGCCACCCCCATCACCAGATTGTAATTGGGCTTGTCCACCATGCCCACATCCGCATACATGCCAACTGAGCGCACGATGCCCAGGTCGAAACACTCAAACTCTGGTCTTGTGCCCACTTCAGCACAAACCTCAAGCAGCTCTGCCACTTTGTCTACCGGGTTGTCGAACACCATCGGCGGCCAAGCCCAGGACCCGTTGGCACGCGCCTTCAGGTAGTTGAGACTGCCGGCATTGCAAGCGGCGATCTCCGGCTTGCCGGCGCGCACACATGCCAGAGGACCGCGTTGGTCTCGCCCGATGGTACCAGTGGAAAAATTTAAAATAACGCCCGGACACTTATCCCGAATCGCAGCGGCAATTTCCAGTGCTACTTGCGGGTCCCAACTGGGCAGGTGCCCCTTCCCGCGCTCCTGGTTACGAAAGTGCACGTGCATAACCGATGCCCCGGCATCATAAGCGTCACGGGCAGAGTTCGCCATTTCCGTCGGCGTTACCGGTACCGGATGTTGCTGAGGATTGGTGAGCACACCGGTCAGGGCGCAGGTAATAACCACTTCATCAGACATCGCGACTCTCCTGAATGTTCTATTTGGACTCTCTATAAAGCCGAGATCTCTAAACCGGTTCCAGCGAATGCGCACGGACAGGTCATACATAGAGACCAAGCGCTTGCTTGGGAGCAGCAGCCTAGCACAGCACAAGCGCCAGAAAAAGACACCTTGTAACCGCACTACCCGCTCGGCAGAATGCCCAAAACCCGCTGAGTAAGTGAAAGTTCAATGGTCGAGGCCCCTGAAACGAAAATCGCCCCCTACGGCAGTTGGAAATCCGCAATCAATGCCAAACTCATTGCCAAAACCAGTGTGCGTCTGTCGGAAACCAGCCTGCACAAGGGGCGCTATTACTGGCTGGAATCCCGCCCGGCCGAGCACGGCCGCAATGTGCTGGTTGAATCCTGCCCGCAACAGGGGCGGCGAGACCTGGTTTCGGCCCCTTTGAGCATCCGCTCCAAAGTCCACGAGTACGGCGGTGGCAGCTATCTGGTGCAGGGAGATACCCTGTATTTTGTGCTTGCCGAGGACCAGTGTCTCTACCGCATGCCGTTGAGCGGTGCCCAACCCGAGGCCATTACCCCCAGGCGGGATTGCCGCTATGCGGACCTGGTGCTGGACGAGAAGCGCAACCGCCTGATTTGTGTTGAGGAGGATCATCGCAATCTCAGTGAAGGTGTGGAACCTCGCGCACGCATCATCGCGATCGACCTGGGCAAACCACTGCCCTGTGTGCCCAAGGTTTTGCTGGAGGGAGCGGATTTTTACTCCAACCCAACCCTGAATACCGAGGGCAGCAAATTGGCTTTCCTGCGCTGGCATCACCCAAATCTCCCCTGGGATGCCACCGAACTGTGTATTGCCACAATAGATAATGGAGGGGAAATCAGCACAGTTGTGCAGGTAGCCGGTGGGGAAAACGAGTCCATTTTCCAGCCCCAATGGTCGCCGAAAGGGGAACTCTTCTATGTTTCAGATCGCAACAACTGGTGGAACCTCTACCGCCTGGGCTCGGACACACCTCTGTGGGAAAAGAAAGCGGAATTCGCCACACCCCAGTGGACGTTCGGTATGTCCACTTATGGCTTTGTCGGTACCGAGGAGATTCTTTGCACCTTTACGGAGGCTGGCCGCTGGTCCCTGGCGCTAATCAATACGCTCACCGGTGTGCATCAGGCCATTCAACAACCCTACTGCGATATCGAAAGCCTGCACTGTGAGAACGGCAAAGCCGTGATGATTGCCGCCGGCTCAGACCGGTTTCCCGCCGTGGTCGCCTTTAACCGCGCCAATCAAGCCCTCCAAGTGATTGCCAAGAGTAACAGCTATGATTTACCGGGCAACCTCTTTTCCAATGCCCGGGAAATTACCTTTACCCTGGATGGCCGGGAGGTATATGGCTTTTATTACCCACCACACAACCCGCAGTTTAGCGCTCCGGAGCGTGAAAAGCCCCCGCTCATTGTCTTCAGCCACGGCGGCCCAACCGGTGCCACCTCTGCTGGTCTCAACCTGAAAGTACAGTACTGGACCAGCCGCGGCTTCGCCATTCTGGATGTCAATTACTCCGGCAGCACTGGCTACGGGCGCAGGTATCGTGACCGCCTCGCACACCAATGGGGGCTCTACGATGTGGAGGAGGTGTGCGCCGGAGCGCAGTATTTGGTTTCCCAGGGACTGGCAGATCCTGAGCGGCTGTTGATCAAAGGCGGCAGTGCCGGCGGCTATACCGTGCTCGCCGCCCTGACTTTCCACGATACCTTCAAAGCTGGCGCCAGCCACTATGGCATTGGCCAACTCAGTAGCCTGGCCAAGGATACCCACAAGTTTGAATCCCGCTATCTGGACAAACTGGTCGGTCCCTGGCCCGCAGCAGAAGCCGTTTACCGTGAACGCTCACCGATCCACCATGTGGAAAAGCTGTGCTGTCCGGTTATTTTCTTTCAAGGTATGGAGGACAAGGTGGTCCCGCCCAACCAGGCCGAAACCATGGTGCAGGCACTGAAGCTTCGAGGAATTCCGGTATCTCTGATCACCTTTGCCAACGAGGGTCACGGTTTTCGCAGTGGAGACAGCATTGAGATGGCTCTGGAGGGGGAACTGGAATTTTACAGCCGTATTTTCGGCTTTCCACTGGCAGAACCCGGTCCAGGTATTGATATTGAGAATCTTGCTTAGATGTCCCCTGGCAATAAGGGAAATTGCATGACCGGGATGGTAACCTGTAGTTGCCTGGAAACCCAGTGGGCTTCCAGGCTGAAAGTCGTGCGTTGAAAGCTATTGTTTATACTCGATCAAATTGATAGACCAAATCTTGACGCCGGCATCTGTCACGACCTCAGCTTCATCACCCACCGCCTTGTTCAAAAGCGCCCTGGCCATGGGTGAGTCAACGGATATGTAGTCTTTACGGCTAAAGATCTCGTCATACCCCACGATGCGAAACCTCAGCACCGCACCTTCATCATCCTCCACCTCCACCCAGGCGCCAAAGAAGACTTTACCTTCCTGTTCGGGACTGTACTCCACAACCTTAAGGGTCTCTATGCGCTTTCGCAGATAGCGGACACGGCGATCAATCTCCCGCAAACGTTTTTTATTGTACTGATAGTCCGCATTCTCACTGCGATCTCCCAGACTGGCAGCCCAACTCACCCGCTTTGTGATATCAGGGCGTTCTACACGCCAGAGCGTATTGAGTTCCTCTTTGAGCGCTTCATAGCCCTGCTTCGTTATGAGTAGCGTTTTCACTGAAAACCTGCTTGTTTCAATTCCCGAAGATTTCCCCTGTCATCCTGCCGGACCAGAGACACGTCCAGATGTTCACCTATCACCCAAGGGCAGTTGGATCAATTACAACCAGCGGTGAAAAGGTTAGCCTACCCGCTTCAGTGAGGAAAGTGGCCAATTTATGGGGTAACTGGGATCATTGCCCCAGACGGTTACTCGACCAGAGAATGCAATGCCCGGCCAGCACTCCCTGGGAGCAATAGGGGCATTGGGAAAAAGGAAATCAATCTGTATGCGGGATTTCAACGATATTGCCGCCCCGGTGATCGACCGGTTTGGTGGTGAGGACAGACTCAAAGACCGGCTTGTCAAGCCGAAACCGCCAGAGTATCTCATGCAGATCCCAAACAACCAGTGGTTATCTGCAGCCGCCAAAGCCGTATTTCAGGCGGGGTTCAGTTGGAACGTGATCGAGAAGAAATGGCCGGACATTGAGACGGTTTTTCACGGTTTTGACCTGTCTTTTTGCCGCTATCTGTCTGAAGGGGCCCTCGATGACCTGATGCACCAGAAAGGGATGGTACGGCATTGGAAAAAGACCCGGTCCATACAAAAAAATGCGGATTTCTTTTGGTACCTGTCCCATACCCATGGCAGCCTGGGAAAGTACTTCGCCAGCTGGAATACCGATAACTATGTGGAAAACCTGAAACTGCTGAGGAGGGAAGGAGACAGGCTGGGAGGGAAAACTGCCCAGGTGTTTCTGCGCCGAATGGGAGTGGATACTTTGATTTTTGCCAGTGACACAGTACGGGCTTTGGTTCGGGAAGGGGTAGTGGAGAAGTCTCCCTCATCGAAAAAAGACTGGGCCGCCCTGCAGCAGGCGGTTGAAATCTGGCAGGCGCAGTCCAATCGCAGCTTGAATGAAATCAGCCAGATTTTATCGTTTTCGGTGGAGTAGGCACAGTGGTTTACTTATGAACAAACGGGGTGGCGAACACCCATGAAGACGCATTGCAGCAACCACAAGCAACCCAATAAATTCCCGATCTTCCAGTACAGGCAGGGCAAGGGTGCGGTGACAAAGTTTGAGCTGTATGACATACCCCAGGTCAAGCCTTTTTGGTGTTAATCCTCGCGGTGAGAACATGGTCCTCCCAGCAGCCATTGATCAACAAATAGCGTTTTGCAACCCCTTCGATTGTAAAATTCAGACTGCGCAAAAGCACTGCGGAGCGATGGTTATCGGGCATGTAGTTAGCCATCACCCGATTTAATTTCAACACATCGAAGGCATAGGCCACTACATGGCCACACAGTGTTTTCATCACGCCTCGTCCCTCACAGTGCCGGTCTACCGCATACCCCATGTTACACGCCTGGAACGGCCCCCGAATAATATTGGTCAGGGAGCAGACGGCAATAACCCTGGAAGCATCCGGGAGGATACCCAGGAAGTGGACAGATCGCCCTTCCTGAAACTCAGCCTGCCAAGCCTGCAATCTTCGCTCCCAGACCGGAACCGTGTGATATGCACCGCTTCTGGTGGGTTCCCAACGTCGCAGGTGATCCGCATTTCTGGTATAAAAATCAGACAGTGCCGCCCCATCACCTACCCCAGCCAATCGTATCTCCACCAGTCCTCCAAACACTGCCTGCTCCCAAGAGGAAAAAGATGCCGAATATATCGAAAACACCACTGCCGACCCGACTCGCCAAGCCCCATGGGGGTTTACCTATTTGGGATGGATTTACTCAGCAGCAGATACCGGGGTGTCTATTCCTATCCCGTCACACAGGAATTTCCATCCCAGTGCCCTGCCATAGGCATATCCTTTCTCCAGCAGATCAGCCTCCTGGGTAAAGCGCTTTACCGGAAACTGTTTCGGAGGCGCTATCACCGAGATGCGGCAGTCCTCCGGGGGAGAATCCATAAAATCCAGCGCCCGGTTGTATCTTTCCCCTCGTTCCAGCACTGTTTCAAACAGGCGCGCATGGTCATGGAAAAACTGCTTGATAAATTTTGGTGCGGGCCCGACCCGCTTTCGATATCCTCGTGGACGCGACCGCACAACAGTGATATCACGAGCTCCTTGTCGGTAAGCCCAATTAACCGGGATAGAATCCGCCAGGCCTCCATCGGTCATCGGCTCGCCATTTACCGGGGGGAAATTCCGGTACACGACCGGAATGGCGCAGGAAGCGGGAAACACTTCATGCATATTGTGCGGCGTTACCCGCATATAGCAGGCCTGTCCGCTGACGATACTGGTAGTCACTGCATAAAGTGGTACCGCATTTTCTGTATAACGCTGGATATTGAGGGGTTCATCTTTATAAGAGGCGTGCCACAGCCAGCTGATATCACAGAAGTGGCCACCGCGTAAATAGCGGCGCCAGTCTATGAAGTCCGCCCGTCGGGCGTGATCCAGCAAAATCCTGCGGCTGCGACCGTGATCCCCCGCCAGGTAGCCAATCAGGTTGGTAGCACCCGCGGAAACACCAATGGCAAAATCAAAGGGCCGGTAATCTGCCTCGAGAAAGGCATCCAGCACCCCGGCCGCAAAGATGCCCCGCATAGCGCCCCCTTCTACCACCAACGCCGAGAGAGGCGCCTTATCCCTACCTGCAGTGCTCATAGATTCACCACCGCTATCACTGTGCATTTGCACTATGCCCCTGTACCCCCCCTGTCCAGCCCAGAGGCAGGAAGGCCAGCACCCTTTCCCACTTCCCGACTACGGCACAGCACTTTTGCCAAAAGGAGTTCAACAGCACTATGATTGCAATACCCTGGCTACCCATCTTTCAAAAAACCTCTATGTATTCCACTGTTTTTCATGCGCCCTGGAATCGCCAGCTCAAATTGACCACTGCACTGAGTACGGCTTTACTACTGGCGATCCCCCTTATCCTGACACTAAAGATTCCAGAATCTCCCTCCACCCTCTATAGCATCGCCATTGCCCTGCCGCTGGGCATACTGCTGCTCTGCGCCCTGTTTGCCATTCGCGGCTACACTATCCGCAACAATATCCTACTGATTCTCCGTCCCGGCTGGAAAACCGCCATTCCCCTGGACGGTTTGACCGAAGCCCAGGCAAATCCCTCCGCAATGCAAGGATCGGTACGCCTATTTGGCAATGGGGGGCTGTTTGGTTATATCGGGCTGTTCCAGAACAAGGCGCTGGGGCGTTACAGGGCTTTTGCCACAAATCACGATAAGGCCGTGGTGTTGCGTTTTCCCACAAGAACCCTGGTAGTCACTCCAGATAGACCAGAGCAGATGGCGGAGTTACTTCAACAATACTGCTAGCTCTTTGCCAACCGGCTTAGGCTGATCACTGGCGCGCTTGGCATTTTCCTGAGGGGACAGCATACTGCTTCTGACAACCGCATGATTGAAACGAAGCCAATGAAAAAACTGATTGTCGCCCTGGCACTCTCTCTGAGCACCCTGTCGGTGAGTGCCCATTCTGCCTGTGTGATTCTTTTGCATGGCCTAGCCAAGTCCGACGCCTCCATGGCCAGATTGGCGCAGGCAATCAGCGCCGCAGGCTACAAAACCGTCAACGTAAACTATCCCTCCACAAAATTCCCCATTGAAGAGCTTGCCGGCAAAGCCATCACTCCGGCACTGGAAACCTGTGCCGATCAGGACGAAGTCAATTTTGTCACTCACTCTTTGGGCGGAATTCTTGTCCGTCAGTATCTGAGTCAGGCGGGAGTTGAAAACCTGAACCGTGTGGTCATGCTGGGGCCGCCTAACAGAGGCAGTGAAGTGGTGGACAAACTCGGCCATTTCCCGGGTTTTCAATTTGTCTTTGGTGATGCCGGCTTACAACTGGGCACCGGTGCCCTGAGTGTTCCCAACAAGCTGGGGCGTGCAAACTTCGATGTGGGCATCATTGCCGGCACCCGCAGTATCAACCTGATACTGTCACAGCTGATTCCGGACATGGATGATGGAAAAGTCTCGGTCTCCAGTACCAAGCTGGAGGGGATGAATGATCACCTGGAAATGCCGGTTACCCACGTATTTATGATGAAAGACAGAAGGGTTATTACCCAGGTTCTCCACTATCTCAAGCACGGCACTTTCGCTCGTGCGCCCACTGCCACAATTTCTGATTAATGCGCTGTCTGTCCTCTTCGACCAATGCAAACGCCGCTTCGATTTTGGCGATGCAACCAGTCACTTTTTTTCTTCCGCCCACCAAAGCCGAAACCTTGGTTGGGCTATGCAGGGAGCTTTACACTCCTCTTGTCGCGCGTTTAATTAACACCAGCGATTCAAGTTGTCGACCAAAGCATCCACACAGGCTGCACGACTTGAGCAAAACAACTTGCAAAAACACAGGGTGAAACCAGATGCAGTGGCAATGGTACCGCTTTAGGGAACTCTCAATCGACCAGCTCTATGAAATACTGCGGGCCCGCCAGCAGGTCTTTACCGTAGAACAGCACTGCCCCTATCAGGATGCCGATGGCAAAGACCAGTTCGCCTGGCACCTGACCTGCTGGAGCACTAACCACAAAACCCCACAGTTGATGGCCTACCTGCGCGTCTTGTTTCCGGGCAGGAAGTATCGGGAGCCCGCCATCGGGCGGGTACTCACCACGGAACCCAGCCGCGGTGCCGGACTCGGCAAAGCACTGATGGACCGGGCCGTGCAACACACCCTGAGCGAGTATCCCAAAACGGCCATTCGTATTTCCGCCCAGCAGCACCTCAGCCGGTTTTATACTGGATTCGGTTTCGAGCAGGTATCGCCTCCCTACGAGGAGGACGGCATACCCCATATAGAAATGCTGCGCCCGGCACCCTGATGGATACCAGCCGTGCTCAATGACTAGCTGCTACTGACAGCCCCCCTGACTGAGGGGGCAAAATTGCACGTGCGACGACGTGCCCAGGTATACAAGCAGGAGGCGGCGATACCGGCTGCCATTAACAACCACACAGCGTTGGCCACCAGTGAAGCGCGCACAAAGGCATCTGCTCCAAAAATAGAGACATGTGCGATCACCACCAGCAGGCAAGCGACAATGGTGGCCCCTCTGAGCAGCATGGACCACCCTGCCACTGTGCCAGAAAATGCAGCAACTACACTCAAAACAGCGGTGGTCAACCAAAACACCTGTACCGCAGACACAGCAAAGACCAGGTACGCCACAGCGCTTAAGGCGATGGCAAACGGTATTCCCCACACCTGGGCCATCCACACACGCTCCAGGCGCATCGCAGGTGCACCTCTCTGGCGCTTGCGTATCAGCCAGATATTAATGCCGGAAACCACCAGCACACACATGCCGACCCCCAGCAGGAAGTAGGCGATTTTTACCGGGAAGCCGGAGAAATGACCGAAGTGCAAACGAAAATTAGAAGCGTACACCTGTTTACCGGCCTCCCCTTCAGACCAACCCTCTTTGTGCACCAACCGCCCCTGGGTGTCGAACCGATAACGCTCTCCCCACACCAGGCGCCCGGGAACCCGGGTGACTATCTCTACCATCTGCCCTTCGCGGCCAGGATGAAATATGCGCAAACGATTCTGCTCATGGCCCGGTGCCAGCCGCGACATCTCCGCAAGAATCATTTCAAAGTCCGGCAGCGGCACCTGCCCGGCATCTTGCGCAATCGCAACCTTTTCCCTATACAGCATCGCTTCCACCTTCTCCACATCGCCACCGAAGAAGAGCCCCGCAATCGCAAAAGCCACCACCTGTGACAGACCAATGAAGGCTCCGGTGACAGCAATGGCCAGATGGAAAGGTGCGGCCCAGACACCCAGACGGTTGTGCAGGTCCACCTGCTGTAAGCGCCTGGAACCCGCCATACGGAAAGAGAAGGCATCCTTGAGAATTTTGGGGTGCGCCAGCAAACCGGACAGGATCAGCGCGGTCATCAACACACCGATCAATCCCACCAGTGGCACTCCCAGTACCACCGGCAGATTCAGGGCAAAGTGCAGGTAGGTGAGAAAGTGGGTCCAGTCGTGGGAAACTGCACCCTGCAGCGAGCCATCCTCCCCCAGATACCGTTCAATTTTGCCAACCCGCACAACCAATCTCGGCATATCCGAGTTGGGAATGGTAAAGGTGACTGAATTGAATTTTTCTCCCTGTGCGCTCGCCAGGGCGGTGGCCTGCTCTGTGGCGGTTGCATACACAGCGGGCCTGACCGCCAGGGTTTCCAGTTCGGAAGCCTGCTCCCAGCGCTCAAATTCATTGTAGAAAACCGCCAGGGTGCCGCTGACGCACACAATGTACAGCAGTGTGGACAGTGCCAGTCCCAGAACCGAATGCCCATCGGTCATATCGCGCACAAAGGCTGGTGAGGGTTTGAGGGAGAATTTCACGATACCTTCCTATTCCATAGCACGGGCACTGCACACCTGCTTATGCAGCAGGCAACAGATACAGGCCGCTCGCCGCTGAAAACAGCACCAGGGCTGCACTCGGGCGCAGCAGTTTCCGATCGGCACAACACCAGACAACCGCCAGGGTCCAGACGGCGATGGCAACAAATCCCGCACCAATCAGGCGACTGCTGTCGACCAGATTGGCTACACCAAAGAACAACAGCCCTGCAGACACGCCGCTCACCGCCGGCAAAATAACCACCACTAGGCATCTCGCAATGCCACGCAGCCCTATTACATACGTAGCCCTGGGAGCAGCGCTGGCTGTCGCTCTCTGCTTGTCCTGTCTAAGCGGGCCACTGGGCCAGTCTCCGTTCAGCGCAATCACGACAAAGACCCCCAATATAACGATCAGGGTGGCAATACTGATCCCATACTCAACACCGACCACCGAACTCCAGCCCCCGGCGGAAACCCCCATCAATGCCCAACCGAGCCAGCGGCGCACTGGCTGTACACCGGTGTGCAACCAGGCCCTGTACAAACAGATTATGCCGGCGAGGGCGCTGAGGCTGGCCAGCCCAGCGATGGTGTAGATTGTATTTGGCATAAATACCACAAAGAAAGTCTTTGGCTCGCTCGATGAATTTCCCTGAATAGACAGCTTGTCCAGCCTGAGGCCAGTTGTTACTGGGCTCCGGGCCGACACACCTCGAACACTCCCGCAATGTCGCCCAGCGGCGCCTGTATTGCAAGGACAGCGATCACACAGGGTTTGCAGGCCCTGTCAGATCGCCGGATTAATGGTAAAAGGGCGGAGGCACTTGCCTTCACCCACGCACTGCCGGCAAATACTTAGCAAGAATCAGATTCAGAAAGTGTAACGCGCTTCAGCCGTAACATAGCGGCGTTCACCGTAAAAACAGTCCCCACGGCTCAGGCAAGAGGTGGTGTGGATTTCATCGGTCAGGTTTTTTACATTCAACTGGAATTTCCAGCTTTCCAGAGTGTAGCCGATGGTTGCGTCGTACAGGGTGTAAGACGGATTATCAGTGGGAAACTCTGCAAAAATACTGTTGTAATAAGCAAGTGAGGCCGGGCTATTAGCGATGAAGGGATTTGAAACCACGATTATATGGGTTTTATCTATCCCCGTGTAGCTTTCCCCAACATACCGTGCGCCCAGGCCTAAACTCAGACCCGGCACCCAATCACTGAAGTTGTACTCCCCCCAAAGTGAAAATTGCTTTTCAGGTACAGCTTCCAATTCGGTGCCAACCTCATAATAAATTCCACTTTCAGTAATTTCAGTATCGAGATTACTGTAGTTTGCAGCCAGAGTTAAATTGCCCCACTGACCGCTTGCTTCCAGCTCTGCCCCGTCAATTTTTACCTCGCCGGTTTGTACGAATATATTCTCCTGTCCTGGAGTGAGACGGTTCTTCTGTATAATGTCAAAAACAGAGGCAGTAACCAACAAATTAGTGCCTTCAGGCTGGAACTTGAGCCCAGCTTCCACCTGCTCACCCTCAACCGGTTTAAGTGAGCGGCCCAGCCCACTGGGGTCTGACACCACAGGCTCAAAGGATTCAGAATAACTGATATAGGGAGAAACACCACTGTCAAATGCATACATCACGCCAAAGCGTTTAGTAACTGCGCGAGCTTTCTTGCGTGCATCATCTGTTCCGGGATTATTACTCTTTACTCGGGAACTGGTTCTATCACTACGTATCCCTGCGTTAAAAATAAAATTCCCAAGCACTACCTGATCCTGAAAGTAGAAACCAAGCTGCTCTGTATCAGTAATAGTTTCATCCCTCGCCAGCCCTTCCAGACCCTCAGGTACAAACCCGTATGCGGGGTCAAAAATATCAATAAAACCACCAAGGCCAGACCCCCTGAATGTGCGGTCGTCAATCTGTGCATCCTGATTATCTAGGCCAAAAGAAATCTGATGCTCAAAGGGACCGGTAGAGATCTCCCCAAATAAGCGTAAGTCAAAAATCAGCAAGTCACTGCTAGCATCTTTCATGTACACCGTACGTGACACTTCTCTGATATTTTTCTCCAGGCGAAGCTCTAAAGCAAAGTCCGCGTACATTGAGTTATAGTCAACCTCTCCCTCTGAATAACGCAGACTCGCGTTAACACCCCAGTTTTCGCTCAATCGATGATCCAGCCACAAACTATAAGCGATTTGATCTGTATCATACTTATCCCAGCCTGGCTCACTCAGAAAAACATCCGTCGGTATATCGCCATTTTCATTCTCAATACGCGTACCCCCCCAGGGTAAAAATGCGGCAGTCGTACCAGTCTCGTCTTTCTGATAACTCGCCAGGAAGGTTACTTCCGTATCCGCACTGGGACGCCAAGAGATAGAAGGCATAAACAAAGTGCTGTTATCCTCTACATGATCCACCTGGGCATCGGCATCACGGGCATACCCCACTACGCGGTAGAGCCATTTGCCTTCACTGTCCAGCACACCGGTGACATCACCGGCAATCACTTTGCGGTTGTAGTCACCACCCTGCACCACTAGCTCACCGCCAAATTCGCTCTGGGGGCGCTTGGAAACCAGATTGACAATCCCGCCTGTAGAGCCCTGGCCGTAGAGCACAGAGGAAGGCCCTTTGAGGATTTCCACCCGTTCAAAGGCATACAGATTGGCACGGGAACTGGTATAGCTGCCAAAAATCGACTGCAACCCATCAATAAACATCACAGGGTCCACACCGCGCACCGAGGACCAATCGCCACGGGCATCCACACCAAACAAGCCGCCATTCACACCGGCTGAATATTGCAGCACATCCTGCACAGACTTGGAGCCGGTAGCATCAAAGAACGCTTTATCGCGCAGTGTGATAGAAAAAGGCGTCTCATCGACCGGGATATCCAGCTTGCCAATAGAAGTCTGCCGGGACAGATTCAGCTGACCGGTAACCTGGACTTCCTCCAGACGCTCACGTCTCTCTTCGGCTGCAAACACCGCATTAGCGCCGCCGACAGCAACTGCAAGGGCCAATAGGGAGCGGTGGAGACCAGCCACAGCAGGAGAAAGAGTCTGGCATAAACCTTGGTTTCGAGCGGTACCCATGGAGATCCCTCAATACTCAATAAGACGTATATTGACCACAGCTGGTGTCCGCGGTCGCGAATCCTGCGGATACTAATGGTAATAGTTATCACTTGCAATATTGTTGAGATGTTTTTTGCTATCAATTACTGTCCAGAAGACAAAAGTCCTGGCATGCAGTATTTAATACGATGTGTGGGGGCTGTCGCTCTCAGCCAGCCAATTCCTACTATTAGCGGAGGCTGCCTTTTTGATTTCTTAAACCAGAACTGTCGGAGAAAGATCGGGATCTGTTTTTGTTTGCCAAATGCAATGGGAAGGAAACGCAGGCAACGCCGCTGGTACACACGGATGGGATTGCAGCGGTACAAAAACCGTACCGCTGCTGCGGGAGGGACAATTACGGAATCACCCGCCGGAACTACTTTCTGGCACCGGCACTCGCATCACGGATTGCGCGAAACTCATTGCCCGGATACCAGTTGGGCCAATCCTGGCTGTTGGCCAACACCAGTCCCAGTTGCAGCCCCAACTGCAGGTCCATGGCTGCCCCCTTTAAATTCCACGCCGGATCATAGGCATCACCCGGCTTGTGATAGTGATCGCTGAGATATTCCTCGCCTTTGCGCCGAGCCCATTGGCGACCGTGCTCCAGGTTATCGGTGCCGGAATCAAAATAGAGCATGGGAACGCCTTTCTTCGCCAGGCTGAAATGATCCGAACGGTAAAAATAACCGCGCTCGGGGTGTTCCTCAGGAACCAGGTAACGGCCCTGCGCCTTTGCAGCGGCCTCCAGCAAAGGCTCCAATTCACTGCTGCCGGAGCCAATAACAATAATATCCCGGGCTGGCCCGAGCACATTCATAGCATCAAAGTTTATGCCCGCAACCGTTTTCTCCAGGGGTGCAACGGGGTGCTCCGCATAATATCCGGAGCCGAGCAGGCCGGATTCCTCAGCGGTGACCGCAACGAAAACCAGTGAGCGATCGGGGCGTTCAAGTTTTACCGCCTGGGCAGCCATGGCCAGCAACCCGGCGGTTCCTGTGGCATTGTCCACAGCGCCGTTGAAGATCTGGTCTTCGCCTTTAACATTGCTGTTTACACCCAGGTGATCCCAGTGCGCGGTGTACACAATCACTTCATCCGGTCGTTTCCCGCCAGGCAACTTGGCCACCACGTTGCGGGAACTGGTGGTTTGCAGACTGTTTTGCAGCCGGATATTGGCCTTGAGGCCGAGCAGCTTCGGCTTGAAACCACGGGTTTTCGCCGCGGCCATCTCTGTTTGCAGATCCAATCCGGCAGCGCGAAACAGCGCCCCCGCTGCATTGTTGGTTATCCAGGCCTCCACCGCTACGCGATCGGCATTGCGATCGTCGGCTTCCAAGCTGATTTGCGTACCCGACCAGGAACCGCTGACCACTGCCCACGGATAACCGGCGGCCCCGGTCTCGTGAATAATGATGGCACCATCGGCACCCTGACGGGCGGCTTCCTCAAATTTATAACTCCAGCGCCCATAGTAAGTCATGGCGTTGCCATTGAAGAGAGTCGCATCCTTGCTGGCATAGCCCGGGTCATTGACCAAAATAACGGCGGTCTTGCCGGACATGTCCAGCCCCGAGTAGTCATTCCAGTCATTCTCGGGGGCAACAATGCCATAGCCGACAAAGACCAATTCGCTGTTCTCCAGGGCGGATGCAGGGATCTGGCGCTGAGTGAAAGCCACCATGTCAGTGACTGGCTGCAACACCTGCTCGGCACCCGCGCCCACAATGCGGAGGGGAGTGGATTCGATCTGCATCTCTACGATGGGTACCTGCTGGAACCAGCTCGGCTGGCCCTTTGCATCCATGGCGCCGGGCGTCAGCCCCAGGGCTTTAAATTGTTCTGCCAGATAGTTGACGGTAAGCAATTCACCCGGTGTGGCGGGGGCACGTCCCTCGAACTGGTCAGAAGCGAGAACCGCGATATGCTTGTGCAGATCTGCGGCTATGGCATCAACCTGGGCCTGCTCAACCTGATCAGAGCTGGAGCCGGTGGTGCTCCCCACAGGGTGCTGGTGACCCGTATGGGTAGCGGCTGGTTCCGCTGCCTGCTTCCCGGTCACGTCGGGGTCGCCTTGGCGACAGGCGGTGAGTGCGCCACTGACAGCAACAATCAGGCCGAGACGGCGCCAGAGGGAGGAGAATTGCATGGTGTAGTCCTATAAGCCTTGTTGTGCAGAATTATGCCTGATCTCGATCCATCTAACGACCGCTTACAGAAACCTGCTGGCACTGGATAGGGGCGAGGTATCGAACAAAAGCCGCCAACACGCTACGACAGGGTTTTCAGCACTGCGCGGATCGGATTGAGAATATCGCGGGCCAACTGCTGGCAGCGGGCGGGAGACCACCCCTCGAGCGGATCGGGCAGATTGTCATTATCCTTGAAAGGCATCTCCAGGGTGAGCGCCAGGGTGCGAAACTGGTGCCCGGCCCAGGCGGTGCCTATGGACAGGTTGGCTTCACCGGGGTTGTCCCGCTCGTAGCCGTGTTCGATCTGGAAATCCGGGCTGGCCGCTAGGTAGGCATGTTTGAAGGTCTCCTCCAGTTTCGCATGGCGGTCATCATAGCCGGGAATGCCCTCACAGGCAGCGACAAAGTTGTAGGGCAGCGCTTCGTCCCCATGAATATCCAGAAATAGTTCCCCACCGAGTTCCAGCATTTTCTGCCGCACCAGAAAAACCTCCGGGCTGCGCTCCATGCTGGGGTCAAGCCACTCGCGATTCAGGTTTGCCCCCGCCGCGTTGGTGCGCAGGTGACCGCGCACACTGCCGTCGGGATTCATATTCGGCACCACATAAAAGACGGTATCCGCCAGAAGACGCCGGGCTGTAGGATTGGCCTCGTCCAGCAGCGCCTCCAAAAAGCCCTCCACAAACCATTCCGCCATGGTTTCCCCAGGGTGCTGGCGGGCGATCATCCAGACCCGGTGCTTGGCACTGCTGGCAGCCCCAACCGTCAGCAGGGTCATATCACGACCGTCGAGCGTTTTGCCGAGACTTTGCAAGTGTACCCGGTCGCTGCTTTGGGCCCAGGCAAGTAAATCCAGGTGCCGCTCCCAGGAATACGGAGCGAAATAGGCAAGATAGATACTGGGCTCATCCAGCGTTACGGTAAAATCCAGACTATTTCCGTCAAAATGGCTATCGATACGAAACCAGTGCTGGCGGTCGTAGGAAGCGCACACCCGGTAATTTTCCCACCCCTCCGGATAAGCGGCCTTGCCAGCATTCACGAAACGCAGCGCATAACTTGACCCGGTTTCCCCCTCCAGGCGAAAGTGAAACCACTGATAAAAATCGGAATTGTGGTCCTGGCGGATGGCCAACTCAACCGGATTGGCATTGGAATTGACAACCTCAATATTGCCGCTGTCGAAAGCACTGGTTATATTCATCTACGCCCCCTTTTGTTACTGGGCGCAGGATACAGGGCTCGCGCATTTTTTTCAGGCACATGGCGGTGGAAGTTGCCACTTTACAGATATATTTTCACGTCATCCACCCATGGATTTGGATCACTTAGAGGAGGGAACTGAGGGAATCTGACGCCGGCGGTTACCGACTCAATGCAGGAAATTGAACTTGCACTGTGCACTTGTGTCAGTTGCCCAGGGTGGTAATCCCCCCAACCGGGAAACACCATGGAATTGATGTGCAAATAATAAAAAGCACGGTATCGAACCCGATACCGTGCTTTAGCCAATCCCTGGCGGCACCTGCTGCGACTACTGCTCCCTGAAATTTCTGGTGTCGGTCCCAGACAAATGCTAGCTGCCCGGACTGTTCACAAGTGCGTCACTCCACACTGTCAGAAATCAATGACATCTCCATAACATTCCGTAACAGGCGCTGATTAAAGTTTAGGCAGTTTTTTTTGCACTTTGTTGCACCCTGGTGCAGATAGGCGTAAATTTAGTGACTTTTCCCTTACCCATGGAAGGATATTTGGCTGGACAGGCGAGAAGTCGATCCCTTCTCCGGAATTGGCCTTTGGGACAGAGACCAGACAGCAGACCGGGATTCCAGAGTCGATGATGCGCTGAAAGAGGTAGAGTTCATGGGTAGTAGTATACGGCGCAGTATTGCCCTTAGCTGCGTGTTGGTGATGGCCATTAATGTGAGCGCCTGCGGTTATTTTCTGTATCCTGAGCGCAAAGGCCAGACAGGCGGTCGTGTGGACCCGGCAGTGGTTATCCTGGATGGTGCCGCACTACTATTTGGCATTCTGCCCGGTGTGGTAGCCTTCGCGGTGGACTTTACCAATGGCACAATCTACCTGCCACCAGGTAGCCCCTCGGTGATCGACCGGCACACCAGCGCTATCGATACAGACAGGGTACGAAAAGTGACTGACGAAAATGGCCGCGCCTGGCTTCAGATGTCCATTGACGGCAAATCTGACGGTAGCGGGGATTTGGCTGGCCTGGAAGTTACCCTTACACACATTACCGGGCTGGAGGTGGATGCTGATGACATTGTCTGGTTACAGGATGCTACAGCTATGCGGGCAGCCATCAGCACTCAAGTCACAGCACGTTAGGCACTCCTTGATACAGGAACGGATCTTTTACCTGGCTGCCTAAAAACACGCCGGGTTCATCCGGTGCGGGAAAACACCTTCGTCCGCCGTAGTCTGTTCCGGGCCTTTCGTATACTGGCGCGCCACAAAGAACTGCCAGATATTCCGGCGAGGCAATCCCCAGTTGTTACGAGCAGGTAATGGCTAGGGGTTTTTACTACCCTGTCAGGGGTATAAGAACCGGGGTCATCACCTCGGCCTTTACAAAATGCCATGCCAAAAGCCCTGTCCCCGAAGTAATCCAGACAAACGGCGCATTCGGCACTTTTTTCTTCCAGCCCTGCAGGAGCAAAAATCATGAGTCTCTCGTATTTTTATAATATTCCCGAGCGTCACGTTTACACAATCGCAAACTGGATCATGGTGGTGTACCTCGTCTGGACAGGCGTTCTCTCTTTCGGGGAAACCGGTTCCCAAATAATCAACAACTGGTTCACTCAGCACCTGCTCTTTGCAAAAGTGGGCACACAGTGGACGCTTCTGGCATGGGTGATCGGCGCAGTAAAA
The DNA here is from genome assembly GCF_030440425.1 of Microbulbifer sp. MI-G. Lineage (NCBI taxonomy): Bacteria > Pseudomonadati > Pseudomonadota > Gammaproteobacteria > Cellvibrionales > Microbulbiferaceae > Microbulbifer > Microbulbifer spongiae. Next base: position 1,670,303 of record NZ_CP098023.1, on the reverse strand, counting down.
ATTGTGATCGCGATCGGGCTTAGCCAGCGCAATCGGCACAGCAGGAGTTATCAATGGTCTGCACTGGTCGCTTTTATACTGCTGATTGCTCCCACCACGCTTCTACTGACAAACCCGGTGTGGGTAGCGTCCTACGGCGGCTTCCCGTTTATCGGTTCGGGCCAGGGGATCATAAAGTACTTTTCCATGGCTGGTGTGGCCCTGTATTTGTACGCCTCCAGTACGTCTTCACAAGTATGTCGGCGCATTGCCATTGGACTGTGTATTTTTGGCGTCGCCATTGTGATGGGGTGGATTGGTGCAATGAAATTCACTGCCTATGAGGCGCAGGGTATTTTTCCCCTGATGAGCACCAATATCTTTTTTTCTTGGACTTACACTGTTTGGGGCACCCAGGGAGCCTCAAATTTTATTGGCATCGTCGAGTTAATTTTTCTAGTATCACTGCTACTTGCACCGGTATCCAAGCGCATTGGATTGTTCGGCCTGGCCGGTATCCTGGCCACAGCGATTGGAACTACCACTTTTCTTTTCAATACTCCCGGGTATGATCTCTTTATTCTCGATCTGAATACAACTGGTCAGTTCATTATCAAAGACTGGCTTCTGTTTGCAGCCGCATTAATCTTCTACAGTGCTGTGACACGTCGGCAAGAATCCACCACCTAACGGAAGTATGCAATGGGCAGAGCCCCTTGGGGCTCACTGAATTTTATTGCATTTTTGCCCGCAAAGCGATCAAGGGCCGCCAATTGAGGCGGCGACCCCTTAACGGTTTGGCTCGGGGATCATTCGTTTTGTGAAAACGCACCGCCGTCGACATCTGTGGTCAAATGACCCTATGTGGCTCCCCCGTATTTCGCCGAGGCTTACACACCGGAAAAATTTTCCTGTGCAGCGGATAATTTTATGCTGCAGGCAACTGTTTCCCAGTGCAGTACCTGGAGGAAACAAGGATTGTTACCCAATCTGGCAACATCGCCCGCACAACCGCCTAACCCAATAGCAGCCAGGCTGTACCTGCAATAATCAGCGATGCCGTCACACTCAGCACCGCACCCTCACGCACCATATCCTGCATACGCACTTTTCCGGTGCCGTAAGCGATTGCATTGGGTGCCGTGGCCACCGGTAACATAAAAGCACAACTGGCACTCATGGCGGCCGGTATCATCAACACCATCGGATCAAATCCTGCAGAAGTGGCCGCCACCGCGAGTATCGGCATCAGTAGCGTGGCTGTAGCGGTATTACTGGTAATTTCCGTGAGGAAGGTGACACCGAGACAAAGCAATAGCAACATTATCCACAGGGGCATGGCAGTCAGAAAGGAAAGCCCGCTGCCCAACATACTGCTCAGGCCCGAGACGGAAAAGCCTTTGGCCAGGGCGAGGCCACCAGCGAAGAGCAGCAACATGCCCCAGGGGATTGTTTCTGCAGTCTGCCAGTCGAGCAAACGGCCACCTTTTCCATCGGGAATCATAAACATGGCCACCACAGCGGCAATAGCCACTGTGCTGTCTCCTGCAGACGCAATACCCAGCCACCCGCTCCAGCCGCCAAAGGGTGCATTGCGGGTAACCCAAAAACCTATGGCAAGGCCAAACACCAGAAGTGTGCGCTTTTCCTCCGCACGCCAGGCACCAACTGCCGGCGGTTGAATTGCATTTTTAAGATGAACGCTGCGAGTAAGCCAGAGTGCCATAATCGGCAGAGTGACCAACACAACAGGAAAGCCGATCTTCATCCAGCCCACGAAGCTGAATGTTCGACCGGTTACCTCCTCATAAATCCCCATAAAAATCACATTCGGAGGCGTACCCAGCGGCGTACCCACACCCCCGAGACTGGCGGCATAGGCGATCCCCAAAATCAGCGCAATGCTCAATCGTTGATTTTGAATACGGGAGAGAATAGCCAGGGCAATGGGCAGCATCATCAGGGTTGTGGCGGTATTCGAGATCCACATACTGAGAAAACCGGAGGCCAGCATAAACCCAAGAACCAACCGCCGGCCGGAGGAGATGCCAACGATGCGCAGCATATACAAGGCCAGGCGTTCATGGGCTCCACTCTTTTCCAGGGCCTTGGACAAAATAAAGGCGCCCATAAGCAGCATTATCACATGACTTCCCAGTGATGCCGCCACTATTTTGTAATCGGCCACCCCGAACAAGGGGAGAAGTATAAAAGGTACCAGAGAAGTTGCCGGAATAGGCAGTGCCTCAGTAATCCACCAGATCACTGTCAGCAATGTAATAGCCGCAGTGACTGCAGGCAAATATGCCATATCCAGCACACGCAAAAACACATAAAAAAGAACGGCCAGTAACGGCCCAAAAACGATAAAACGCCGACGCGCAATCGACATACTCACCCCCCAACAGGCTAGCCCCCAGGCCCTATGAGTACCGGAGGAAAATGTATTCTTTTTCTGTAACCAAAGCGCCGGTCACTGCCAATCCAGATTTAGGGTGTTCTCACAACCAAACCCCCCAATCATAAGCCCCCTAAAACACCGCCCTAATCAAGCGAAGAGGCTCTCGTTTAGAGGATTTGCGGCCCGTAGTGCCATAGTATTTTCCTGTCTCGGGACACCCCGTCCCGATCTGGAAGATTCACCCACACGAGCATTGTGTGCAAAGAAACCCCAGAAAATGCAAAAGCAGTATAGCCAATAGGGGTAAAATCTGGAAATAACAATGCCCGATGAATGACGCCAGCAAATACAGCCACCTCTGCATGTCGAGCGACGATGGGGAATCTCTACGGAGCAAGGTTACTGGCGTTTGTCCAGTTTCTCATCTCATTTTTTCCGGTCGATTGGATGAATCTTATCGGATTAAGCAGGACAATGTCGCGCTGACCCCAAAGGAAAGTCTACGGATATCCTGCCACCTGAAAAGCAAATCTGCAGTTGTACCATTCGGCAGATAGCCTGCACCCGGCCATCTATTTAAAAGCACGAGTAGCGTTTTGTACTCCCGCCTGGCCTTGAGCTGGTAAGCACACTATCAGTGAGAGACAAGCGGAACTACTTTTGTCAAATCAATCGAACATCCTGCAAAAGCAATATCAAACATCCCTCTCCCGGCATCATCACAACAGGCAAGAGCAGCGGACTGCCGTTGCTGCACAAAACCATTGATTGGAACAAGACTCCACTGACGACTCTATAAATGCAAGGCCCCCTCTTATAATTAACCGATGTGTTAATCTGGCACCTTTACCGTTAAATTATTTTTATGGGCATAATCCGGGTCACCACCAAGCCGTTTATTGCCATTCAGGCCGTTGATTTCCCTGATTTCACTATTACTCAAAGTAAATCCTGTCAGTAAGAAATTGCTACGCATGTTTTCCAACTTTTCCGCCTTGGGAATCACAATTCGATGCTGTTGTACATTCCACTTCAAAATTACTTGTGCCGGAGACACAGAGTGACTTTCTGCGATTTTCACAATCAGTGGGTCCACTATCGGTTTTTCGCTTTGTGACACGCCACTCCAGGAGGATCCGGTACCCAGAGGGGACCAGCAGCTGATGGCAATTTTGTGAAACTGGCAGTAATCCACCAGTGGCTGCTGGGTGAAATAAGGGTGCAATTCAATTTGATTACAGACCGGGCGCACCTCGGCGAATGTGGCAATTTGTTCGATATCCGCCTTGCGAAAATTCGATAAACCCAGGGCCCGTACCTTCTTCTGCTGATACAGCACCTCCATAGCTTCCCAGGTTTCCCGGGTATAGGCAGGCACCGGCCAGTGAATCAGGTAGAGATCCAGATATTCCAGTTGCAAACGCTCCAGACTGCGCGCAAAAGCATCGTGGGTTTTGCTGCGCCCCTGCTCGGTATCCCAGATTTTACTGGTTATAAAGAACGTTTCCCGCGGCAGGCCGGATTCCCTGATTGCCCGCCCCAGGGCACGCTCATTGCCATACACAGAAGCCGTATCAAACTGTCTATAACCGATCGATATGGCCTTTAAAATGGTGTCGGTGACATATTCGTTATCTTGCTGCCAGCCACCTACAGCAGCCAGCCCCATGCCAACCTGAGGAATCTGCACGCCGTTATTTAACTCGATAAAATACATGATCGAAATCCCTTCCAACTGCTGCAATATGCACTGAAAACCCTCTGTCGTGGCCACGGCTATCCGGCCTGGGGGTCACCAAGCATCAGAGATAAGCCCTATTTCTCCGAAAATCCTACTGTATACCGGCAAAGCTGTGTCATTTTTTCATTCGCAAGACACTAAAATCCCCTTCCAGGCTGGCTTCCATTGCGTATGAGTTCAGATTTTATTTGGGCGGTAGAGAACCAGCAAATTGAACGCCGCGGTTTACCCAACTGTCGAGGTCTTCGGCAACGGCATCCTCCTCGACATACACCATCCCCTTCAGGGGGCGTCCGGTATAATCCATTGGCCGGGTATATCGCTCCGCCAGCGCTTCCTGATAGTGATCAGGCCCCACCCTAACCATCAGTTCTTCGCCGATGACGCCACAGGCCATGTTGCCATTTAACATAAACGCCAGCCCCCCAAACATCTGCTTCTCACTGAGTCCCTGGTTTTCCTGTAACAGATTGCGCACCTTTTCTGCCAAGGTTTTGTTATACGCCATAACAATCTCCTTAATTCCTTTTACTAAGCGGTATGACTCATCTTCACAATCGCTGCATACCGCACAAATGCAACCTTGAAAAGAGCAATCTCTGCTGAAGACAATTCGCTGGAATACTCCTCCTCCTTGGGTCACTTCGGCAGGTAATAAACAAATCCCAAATGGAGAGAGTCGATATCCCCCCATGAAGAAAACACAACGATTCCCAATCCTGACAGCTTGCAAATAGACCTTTACAGAATCGCGGCCTGCCACCACAACTGATAGGGTCTTGAAAGACGGAAACTCTTCCCATACCCTGTATAAGTAGCTGCATCCCGATAAAAAAATTTATAATGAATGATCCTTCAAGTGTAGCAGGTAATGGCAACACTTTTTATTGGGTTACCAACACAAGAGAAGCACCGCAACAGTAAAAGTGAATTTTAACGACAGGTGCCTTTTGAATACACCGCCAATTCAGTGCGTCATTCAAAACTTTTTCAAAAGCCTATAACGGAGAGTATGGCAGTCGAGAACTTCCTGTAATTACCTGGCCGCATCCAACATTGTCAGCCTTAACAAACCTTTTACCCGGATTATTGTCAGTAACTCAAAACCACGCTTTTCGACACTTTTGGCAATACCTGGATTTTCCGGACGGTAACTTATTGGCAGAATATCCATACATTTCACATCAGGATATGTGGTTGTTATTGGAATGGATTAAGTCCATTTTGCGTTCAGCGCCTATCTGAAAAAAAAGCGTCGAAAGGTGACATTTATGATCTGGACCTGAGCCAATAGAACCTCTACTGAACACCCAATGCTTTTTCGCACTCGTGGTATATTGCAACTGCCAGGCCCCAATCCATATCTGGTAATACCTTGTCACAGCGCTCTTCCCTTCAATCAAAGTGATCGGGGGTTTCCATTGTAATTCGGCGTTTGTCGGTAGCGAATGCCCCTGTGTGGCCGCAACGCCTTTTTACCAAAAGATTTCGTGCAGCGGACAATAGAGTCTGATCCGTTACCGGAATCAATCATCACAGACAGGGGCTTGGAAATCTGATTGGTCCCGCTGATACCAGTGCAACTTCTCGTGCAAGCTGACAACACCTCCAATGATGGTCAAAGTCGGTGCCCGAACGGCCTTTTCCTTCGCAAGGGTCGGCAGTGTCTTGAGGTCACCCACAATAACCCGCTGTGCCGGCGTTGTACCCTTTTCAATCAATGCCGCTGGCGTTTCCGCCGGGAGGCCGTGGCGGGCAAGTTCGGTGCAAATAGTCTCCAGGCCAGTCAAGCCCATATAGAAAACCAGGGTCTGGCCATCAGAGGCCAATTCGCCCCACGGCAAATCGAGGCTGCCTTCCTGCAAGTGCCCGGTAATAAACCGCACCGACTGGGCATAATCACGGTGCGTCAAAGGAATACCTGCGTAACTGGCACATCCGGACGCAGCGGTAATACCCGGCACCACTTGAAACGGAATTCCGTGTTCGGCCAGTTTGTCGATTTCTTCACCACCCCGGCCAAAAATAAAGGGGTCCCCCCCCTTCAGGCGCAGAACTTTTTTACCTTTGCTGGCTAAATCCACCAACAACTGGTTGATATCGCCCTGGGGAACCGAATGAAACGCTTTTTTCTTGCCAACATAAATGCGCTCGGCATCCCTGCGCACCAGATCCAGAACTGCCGGGGATACCAGGCGATCATAGAGCACGGCATCGGCCTGCTGCATTAGACGCAGAGCGCGAAAGGTCAGCAGATCGGGATCTCCCGGTCCGCCGCCCACCAGGTACACCTCACCAGTGGGCGGGGGCCTGCCCGCCCAGTCCTGCAGGGCTTTGAGCAACACGCTTTCCCCCTCCGCCAGCTTCCCCGCCTCCACACGGCTGGCGACCGGGCCCGAGAAAACCCACTCCCAAAAGCCTCTGCGCTGGGCTTCGGGCAGTGCGGCTTTTACCCTGCTGCGCACACGGGCGGCGAGCCCCACCAGGGTGGCGAGCCCCGGGGACAGCAATGCTTCGACCTGAGCGCGGATACGCCGGGCAAGCACCGGCGCAGCACCACCGCTGTTGATACCAATCGCCAGATCACCGCGTTCCACCATTGCGGGAAAAGTAAACGTGCACAGTTGCGGCGCATCCACCACATTGACCGGCAGATGCCGGGCGCGCGCATCGGCAGAGACCTGCGCATTAACCTCCGCATTATCGGATGCCGCGATCACCAGTTCGGCGCGGTGCAGATAATCGGCGCAGTAGGTTGCTTCAAACAGGGCCCCGTTTGAATCGTTCACCAGTTGCTTAAGCTCAGCGACAATCGTTGGGGAAACCACCCACAAGCGGGCACCCGCCCTGTAGAGCAGGCGGGCTTTGCGCGTGGCAACAGCACCTCCACCCACGATCAGGCAAGGGCGGTTTTGGACATCAAACGCGATTGGGAGATAGCGCAACGTCTTCTTCCATTCAGCGGCAGGCGGGGACAGCTTTCCTTCAAGAAACCAAGGGGTGATTATCCGGCTGCCATCCAGACTGCCGTATCAACATTTACGGCAGGGAAGCCTCAATCACTTCCCTGCCGCCCATATAGGGGCGCAACACGGTGGGAATTTTCACACTCCCGTCTTCGCGCTGGTAATTCTCCAGAACCGCGACCAGGGCTCGGCCCACCGCGAGACCGGAGCCATTCAAGGTGTGCACCAGTTCCGGTTTGCCGGATTCCGGATTGCGCCAGCGGGCCTTCATCCGGCGCGCCTGAAAGTCACCCACCAGGGAGCAGGAGGAAATTTCCCGGTACCGGTCCTGAGACGGAATCCAGACCTCAATATCGTAGGTCTTGCGCGCGGCAAAGCCTATGTCGCCACCACAGAGCGCCACAATACGGTACGGCAGCTGCAATTTTTGCAGAATGGTCTCTGCATGCTGCGTCAGGGCTTCCAGTGCTTCTTCAGACTGGTCCGGGCGGGTCACCCACACCAGTTCCACTTTTTCAAACTGGTGTTGGCGAATCATGCCGCGGGTGTCGCGGCCGTGGGAGCCGGCCTCGGAGCGGAAACAGGGTGTATGGGCAACCAGTTTGTGTGGCAGCGACTGGCTGTCTTCAACAATATGCTCGCGGTACAGATTCGTAAGTGGCACTTCTGCGGTCGGAATCAGATAGAAGCCACGCTCGTCATTCAGTTTGAACAGGTCTTCCTCAAACTTCGGCAGCTGCGAAGTGCCATACAGGGATTCCCCATTGGCAATAAACGGCACATTGGCCTCTGTGTAGCCGTGCTCTTCGGTGTGAATGTCCAGCATAAACTGAGCTAGCGCACGGTGCAGTTGCGCTACTGCTGCGGTCATTACGGCAAAGCGCGAACCTGTGAGCTTTGCCGCCATTTCAAAGTCGAGACCCCCAAGCCCAGTACCCAGGTCGACGTGGTCCTTGATGGCAAACTCAAAAGAGCGCGGTTGCCCCCAGCGCCGGATTTCAACATTATCGTCCTCGCTCTCGCCCTCCGGTACCGACGCATCCAGCAGGTTCGGGATCGCAGTCAGAATAGCAGCCAGTTCCTGCTGCAGTTCAGCCAGCGCCTGCTTGGCACTATGTAACTCGCCGCCCAGGGACTCCACCGCTGCCAGCAGCGGGGCGATATCTTCTCCGGCAGCCTTTGCACGCCCGATATTCTTCGACTTTCTGGTGCGCTCATTTTGCAGATGCTCCGTGTGGACCTGCAGCGCCTTGCGGCGCGCCTCAAGCGCCTTCAGTTTGACCGTATCCAGTGCCACACCACGCTTTTTCAACGCCGCAGCTACCTGGTCCATATCCGTGCGAATCAGTTTGGGATCGAGCATTGTCTCCAGTTCGCCTGCACCCAGGCGCCTACCACAAATTATTGATTGGATTCTGTTTAAAAATAACGTGCCGTCAGGGCGACAGCAGCTCCCGTGGCAGCCAGGCAGCAGACAAGGCTGCCGAGAATATAGCCAATAGCCACGAAAGGTTGGCCATTGTGCCACAGTATCAGGCTTTCCAGGGAGAAAGTGGAGAAAGTTGTAAGCGCACCAAACAGGCCCGTCATAAGCAGGAGCCGCCACTCCTCCCCTAGCATCGCGCGGTGGGCGATCAGTATGTAGGCAATTCCGATTAGAAACGATCCGAGCACATTGACAATCAGTGTACCCAGGGGAAACTTGCCGCTGAAAACCGGGTAACTCCAGACGGTGATCAGGTGGCGAAGCATTGCCCCTAAAGCGCCACCCAGGGCAATTGCCAGCCACTGCATTTCGTTTCCCCCACAGTTCAGGTCTTATCTGTGTAACGCTGAACGGCACTGCTGCGGTTCAGGCGGCGCAGTGTCTCCAGTTTTTCTGCAATTTTCAGTTCCAATCCGCGCGATACCGGATGGTAGTATTGCCGATCGGCAATGGCCTCGGGAAAATAATTTTCCCCTGCGGCAAAGGCATCGGGCTCATCGTGCGCATAGCGATACTCGGCGCCATGGGAAAGGCTTTTGGCCAGCTTGGTGGGCGCATTGCGCAAATGGATGGGCACCTCGTAACTGGGGTCGCGACGGACATCCGCTACCGCGCGCTTGTAGGCGCTGTACACCGCGTTGCTTTTAGCCGCCACCGCCAGGTAGAGAATCGCCTGGGCGATGGCCAGCTCGCCTTCCGGGCTGCCGAGCCGCTCCTGCACATCCCAAGCATTGAGCGCCAGCTGCAGTGCGCGGGGGTCCGCGTTGCCGATGTCCTCACTGGCCATACGCACTACCCGGCGCGCGATATACAGGGGGTCGCAGCCGCCATCGAGCATACGCACAAACCAGTAGAGCGCCGCATCGGGATCGGAACCCCGCACGGATTTGTGCAATGCCGAGATTTGATCGTAAAAATAGTCACCGCCCTTGTCGAAGCGCCGCACATCGGCGCTGAGCACCTCGGCGAGTACAGCTTCGTCGACCTGCAGCGTACCGCCCTCATCTGTGGCCAGGTCACAGGCAACTTCGAGCAGGTTCAGGGCACTGCGCGCATCCCCATCAGCGGCGCGCGCAATCTTTAGCAGCACCGCTTCTGGTACCCGGATATTGCGATCCGCCAGAGCGTTGTCGGTTTGCAGAGCGCGCTGCAGCAAGGCCTGTAAATCCTCCTCGGAAATACTGCGCAGCAGGTAGACCCGGCAGCGGGACAGCAGGGCGTTATTCAGCTCAAAGGCCGGATTTTCCGTGGTGGCGCCGACGAAGGTTACCGTGCCCTCCTCGACATAGGGCAAAAAAGCGTCCTGCTGGGCCTTGTTGAAGCGGTGCACTTCGTCCACAAACAGAATGGTGCCGCGACCGGATTGCACGCGGCTCTGCTCAGCCTCTGCAACGGCCTGACGGATATCCTTGACCCCGGCCAAAACCGCGGAAAGTGTCGCGAAACGGGCCTCACACGCCTGTGCGAGGAGCCGGGCAAAAGTGGTTTTGCCAACCCCCGGCGGTCCCCACAAAATCATCGAGTGCAACTGGCCGCGCTCCACTGCTTCGCGCAGCGGTTTCCCCGCTCCCAATAAATGTGACTGGCCCACATAACCGACCAGGGAGCTGGGCCGCATCCGGGCAGCCAGGGGCTGGTAATTGCGGGGGGACTGAAACAGATCACTCATCTCTAATAACGTCGGTACCCGCGGGTGGTTTGAAGTTGAATACCGAGGCGGGAAGCTCGGGATTGGCCTGAATGTCACTGAAAGTGATCTCGGTGGTCTGGCCCATATTGTCGCGCACCGTGATCGCTGCGGGCAGCCCGTTTTTGGCAAAGCGTATTTCCATGGCTTTAAAGGGCGCCGAGGGATTTTTTGGAGCCAGGTGATAGACTCCGTCTTTCAGGCTGACATTGAACGCATTGCGGATCTCTTCCACCCTGCCGCCAAGCAGGAGTGCCGGAGTCTCCTGGATGCGCTTGTCCACCGGCCGCACCGTCACCTGTTCCAGATCCGGATCGTAAAGCCACAGGGTTTTATTGTTGGTCACCAATAGCTGGGCGTAGGGGTCCCCGGTTTTCCAGCGCAGCTTACCGGGTCGCTGCACAGAGAAGCTGCCACTGCTCTTCTGGGTCACCTTGCCGCGCTCATCAAGCAGGGTCTGCTGAAAATTCCCCGACAGCGCAGCGAGCGGCTTAAGCCGCTTGCTGAGATCATCGGTGGCATCGGCCCAGGCCCCTGCGGCGGCAAGACTCACCAGAATCAGCAGGCTGTGCAGAATGCTTTTCATAATTGGGTTCCAGTAGGTTATGTTCCCGAAGCATAGTGGTGGGCCGGTGAACAGGCGCTTAACCCTCTCCCTGCCCGTCCGATGGCGCGCTCATTCAAGGGGGTGGGGGCGCCAATACCTCGCGGTTGCCGTTGTGTCCGGCCGGGGACACAACCCCTGCGGCTTCCAAGGCATCAATAATACGTGCGGCGCGATTGTAACCAATACGCAATTGGCGCTGTACAGAGGAGATGGAAGCCTTGCGCGATTTTGTTACAAAGGCCACGGCCTCATCGTAGAGGGCATCCGCTTCCGGATCCTCGCCCTCCCCTTCATCGGATTGCAGCCCGGGCACCGGTATACTGTTGTTACTGTCGTCGACAATACCATCAATGTACTCCGGTGCACCGCGGCGGCACCAGTCGGCCACGACCTTGTGTACCTCGTGATCATCCACAAAGGCCCCATGCACCCGCACCGGCACTCCGCTGCCCGGTGGCAGGTAGAGCATATCGCCATGACCCAGCAGCTGCTCTGCCCCACCCTGATCGAGAATGGTGCGGGAGTCCACCTTTGAGGAGACCTGGAAACCGATACGGGTGGGCACATTGGCTTTGATCAAGCCGGTGATGACATCCACCGAGGGGCGCTGGGTGGCCAGCAGCAAGTGAATGCCCGCCGCGCGGGCTTTTTGCGCGATCCGCGCGATCAGCTGCTCCACCTTCTTGCCGACAATCATCATCATGTCGGCAAACTCATCGATTACCACCACGATGGCCGGCAGCTTGTGCAAAGCCGGAGCGGTTTGTTCCCCTTCCGGGATGCTGGACATGGGGTCCGGGTGCCAAAGCGGGTCGACAATGGGCTCTCCGGCCCCATCCGCTTCCTCCACCTTGCGGTTAAAGCCCGCCAGGTTGCGCACTCCCAGTGCAGCCATCAGCTTATAGCGGCGCTCCATCTCCCCGACACACCAGCGCAGGCCGTTGGCTGCGTCGTTCATATCTGTAATGACCGGCGTCAGCAAATGGGGGATACCCTCGTAGACCGACAGCTCCAGCATCTTTGGGTCCACCAGAATCAGGCGCACCGCTTCGGGTGTCGATTTGTACAGCAGGCTGAGCAACATTACGTTGATGCCCACGGATTTACCGGAGCCCGTGGTACCCGCCACCAGCAGGTGTGGCATTTTGGCCAAATCCGCCACCACTGGCTGACCGGAGATATCGTGCCCCAAGGCCAGGGTCAGGGGGGATTTGGCATTTTCGTAAATATCGGCAGACAGTACCTCACTCAGGCGGACAATCTGGCGGTTCTCGTTGGGGATCTCAATCCCCACCACCGATTTACCCGGGATGACCTCGACAACACGGACACTGATCACCGCCAGTGAGCGCGCCAGATCCTTGGCCAGATTGGAAATTTTGCTGACTTTAACTCCAGGTGCCGGCTGAATTTCAAAACGGGTGACCACCGGACCAGGCAGGACAGAAACCACCTCTGCCACCACACCGAAGTCCTTGAGTTTCAACTCCAGCAGACGGGACAACCCCTCCAGGGATTCCCGCGAAAAACCCGCCTTTTTATTCTGGTCCGCCGGGTCCAGCAGGCCCAGCGGTGGCAGGGCGCCGGTGACCGGGCCGATTTTGAACAGCTCTCCCTGCTTTTCTTTGCTCGCACGGGGACTCTGTTTTGGTTTTGGCGCCAGCGCTTCGATCTTAGGCGGCATTCTCTCCTCGCTGCGCCGCCTCTCCTCCTCTAGAGCGGCTTTGCGCACCACAATGGCCTCCCGTGCGACACGCTGTTCGGCGCGTTTCTGGCGCCGGTGTTTGTAAAACCGGGCGAACAGGGCGAAAAACCCGAGCGCGATACAACCAATGGACTCCGCCAGCCTGAGCCAGGACAGCCCGGTAAACACGGTGATACCGATGGCAAAAATTGCCAGCAGTAAAATGGTTGCCCCTACATAGCCAAGACTGGCACCCGCGGCACCGGAGAGGGCCGCACCGACAATACCGCCATTGGAGAAGGGCAGTAAAGTCTCTGTCGGCGCAAAACAGAGGGTTGCCAGCGAGGCCCCGCTGGCGAGCACCAGCAACAGGCCAAACACCCGCAGCAGGAATAGGGGCCCGTGAAAACGGGCACTGCGATTGCGCAGAATGCGATAGGCACGCCAACCGATCAGCAGGGGTAACAGGTAGGCCATCCAGCCCAGCAGGGACAGGCCTACATCGGCAAGCCAGGCCCCGGTGGGCCCAATCGCATTTTGGAACTGATCGGTTTGCCCCACGTGGGACCAGCCGGGGTCCTGTGCATCGTAACTCAGTAGGCTGATCGCCAGTAGCAACGCCCCCGCCAGCAGGGCGATCAGGGCCCCCTCCCTGATTAAGCGGGAGATCAGCGGGTCCGGCTGGGTATCGCTGTTCGCAGCAGTTTCCTCGGTGGCACTCTCGACCTTCAATGGCTTTCCTCAATACAGTGTTGTTTTGCCAATTAACCCCACAACCGGATCGGTTGCGGGGTTAATCATAAAAGAATTTAGTCTCCAGCGGGTATGCCTCCCCCCCTGGTCGACCTGTCGGAGTGGACAATTTGGTACAGCAGCGGCAACACAAACAGCGTCAACAGTGTCGAGGAGAGAATGCCGCCGATTACCACCGTCGCCAGCGGTCGCTGCACCTCGGCGCCGGTGCCGGTATTCAGTGCCATGGGAACAAAGCCAAGGCTCGCCACCAGTGCGGTCATCAGTACCGGGCGCAGGCGAATCAATGCGCCATCGACAATGGCCATTTGCAGTGCGCCACCCGCCTCGCGCAGCTGGCGGATAAAGGACAGCATAACCAGGCCATTGAGAACCGCCACACCGGATAGGGCAATAAAACCCACCCCTGCAGAGATAGACAGCGGCATTGCGCGAAACCACAGGGCCAGCACACCCCCGGTGAGTGCCAGGGGCACACCGGTGAAAATGATCAGTGCATCCCTGAATGTGCCAAAAGCCATCACCAACAGACCGAGAATCATCATTAGCGTCAAAGGTACAACGACCGAGAGGCGCTGGCTAGCGGATTCCAGTTGCTCAAAAGTACCGCCGTATACCAGCCAGTAGCCCGGTGGCAAGGGCACTTCCCGCTCGACCCGCGCACGCGCTTCTTTCACGAAGGAGCCGAGATCCCGGTTGCGCACATTGGCGGTAACCACGACCCGTCGCTTGCCATTTTCCCGGCTGATCTGGTTGGGGGCCGGGCTCATTTCCAGCCTGGCCACTTCAGACAGGGGCACATAGGTGCCCAGCGGGCTGCCAGGGGGCAGGGGTACAGGGAGATCCCCCAGTTTTTCATAGTCTCGGCGCAGCTTCTCCGGCAGGCGCACCACCAGAGGAAAACGGCGATCGCCTTCATAAATCAGGCCGGCCTCCTCTCCGCCAATGGCCGTAGCCACCAGATCCTGCAGCGTTCGCAGGTCGATACCGTAGCCTGCCAGCGCCAATCGTTCCGGCACCACCGACAGTACCGGCAACCCTTCCAGCTGTTGCACGCGGGCATCGGCCACCCCATCAATGCCGTTCAATACCCGCAAAATTGCATTGGACGAGGCCTCCAATTGTTCCAGATCATCGCCAAACACCTTGATTCCCAAGTCTGCCCGCACTCCGGAAATCAATTCATTAAAGCGCATCTGGATTGGCTGGGTAAATTCGTAGTTGTTACCCGGCAACTGCCGCACGGCCTTTTCGATATCCGCCACCAGTGCTTTCTGGGGCAGTTTCGGGTTGGGCCACTGATCCCGCGGTTTCAAAATAACAAAATTGTCGGCCACATTCGGCGGCATCGGGTCGGTTGCCACCTCCGGCGTACCGATTTTTGCAAAGACCTTGTCCACCTGGGGGAACTCCCCGATACGCGCCTCCAGCAGACGCTGCATTGCCACCGACTGCGCCAGTCCGGTGCCGGGGATACGCAGGGCATGCAGGGCAATGTCCCCCTCGTTGAGCTGCGGAATAAATTCAGACCCGAGGGTGGTTGCCAGCCAGCCGCAAAACAACACCAGTGCCACGGCCCCACTAAGCACCCACCAGCGCACCTGCAAGGCAGCCAGCAACAGCGGTCTGTAGAGCGACTTGGTAGCGACAATCATCCGGTTCTCCCGCGCACTGATCCTGCCGGTCAAAAACACCGCCACCGCGGCGGGTACCACGGTCAAGGAGAGCACCAGTGCCGCCAGCAAGGCCATCACCACCGTGGCCGCCATAGGGTGGAACATCTTGCCTTCCACCCCCGTGAGGCTGAACAGCGGTATGTAAACCACAGTGATAATCAGTACACCAAACAGACTCGGGCGAATCACTTCATTGGTAGCCAGAAATACCAGTTCCAGGCGCTCCTTGAGCGGCAGCTTGCCACCATTGCGATGCTGGGCCTCTGCCAGGCGGCGAATGGCGTTTTCCACAATGATCACCGCGCCATCGACAATCAGGCCAAAGTCCAGCGCACCCAGACTCATCAGGTTGGCGGACACTCCCACCTGTACCATTCCGGTAATGGTGGCGAGCATGGAGAGGGGAATCACCGCTGCAGTAATAACGGCGGCACGGATATTTCCCAATAAAAGAAACAGAACCCCGATCACCAGAAGCGCCCCCTCAACAAGGTTCCTGCGCACTGTGGAAATGGCTTTATCCACCAGCGAGGTACGATCGTAGACTGCCTCTACCCTGATACCTTCAGGCACAGTGGATTGCACCCGCTCCAGGGCCTGTGCCATATTGCGTGCGACCTCGCGGGAATTCGCCCCCACCAGCATCATGGCGGTACCCAGCACGGTCTCGCGCCCATCGCGGGTAGCGGCACCGGTGCGCAGCTCCTTCCCGATCGCCACCTCCGCCACATTGGAAATTTTGACCGGCACTCCCGCGCGACTGGTGATCACCACATCCTCGATATCGGCAATAGTGGCCAGCTGTCCCGGGGAGCGCACCAGCAACTGACGGCCGTTATTTTCCAGATAGCCGGCACCGCGATTCTCGTTGTTGCGCTCAAGGGCTGCGACAATATCCTGCATGGACACGGCAAAATTGAGCATCTTGCGCGGATCGGGCGTGACGTGGTACTGCTTGTTATAACCGCCAATGGTATTCAACTCGGTGACACCGGGTACCAGGGACAACTGCGGTTTGATAATCCAATCCTGGATTTCCCGCAATGCCGTGATGTCGTAGGGTTGCCCATTTGGCTGGGTAGCGCCGGGCAGGGCCTCCACCGTATAAGTGAAGATTTCCCCCAATCCGGTGGCAATAGGCCCCATCTCCGGTGTGAGACCGGGGGGCAGTGCACTCTCAATCGCGCCAAGGCGGCTGTCGATCAGGTTGCGGGCAAAGTAGAGATCGGTGCCTTCTTGAAATATCACCGTCACCTGCGACAGACCGTAGCGCGACAGGGAGCGGGTGTAGGCCAGGTTCGGCAATCCGGACAGAGCGGTTTCCACCGGATAGGTGATCCGCTGTTCCGCTTCCAGAGGGGAATAGCCCGGCGCCTCGGTATTGATCTGTACCTGGACATTGGTGATATCCGGTACCGCGTCAATCGGCAGTTTCTGATAACTCCAGACACCCAGGCCCACCAGTACAAAAACCAAAGACAACACAAAGTAACGCCGCTCAATGGAGAAGCGCAGGATGCTCTCAATCATCTCATGGCCTCACTCAGTGGCTGTGCGCAGCTCCGGACCTTTCAAGATCCGCTTTGATCAGATAGCTGTTTTCTGTGACATAGCGCTCACCCACAGTGAGGCCGCTAAGCACCTCTGTTACAACGCCGTCGCTGCGGCCCAAGGCCAGCGGGCGAGCCTCATAGGTTTCCCCGACTTTGACAAACACCACCGTAGTATCGCGCAGCAGTTGCAGTGCGCGGTTTTCCACCACCAGGGGAACCCGGTTTTCACTGATCACCACCTGGCCCTGTACCATCAGATCGGTGGTCCACAGGTTGTCGGGATTCTCAATCCGCGCACGGGCTATGGCAAAAGGTTGGCCGTTGCCCCCTGGAGCGAGACTGGCGATGGTGGAATCCACAGTGCGCTCCCCGGCGATGATGAACACCTTCTGCCCGCGGCTGATCTTGCCGCGGCGCCCGGGGAAGACCCTCAGTTCCGCCCACAGGCGGCTGTAGTTGGCAATGGTAAACAGCACCCGCTCCCCGCTGAACTCGCCGAGGCTGGCCTGTTTGTCGATAACCTGTCCGGGAATTGGCGCCACTAAAGGATAAACTTGCAGGCTGTCATTGGATTCAATAGCCGCGAGCTTTTGCCCTTTTTCCACCAAATCCCCAAGCCCTTTCTCGATGGCCACAAGGGTCCCTGGATAGCGTGCACGCACATGGCTGATACTGCGGTGATCAATCGCGGTTTTACCGTACAAGGTGATACTCTCCTCAATGGTGCCGGGGCCTGCAAGAGTCGTTCTGATACCCGCTTTGCGCGCGGTTTTATCCGCAATCTGTACGCGGTCTTCACGGAATTCATGCGCCCCGTGAACCCGCTCGCCGAGGTGCGACACCTTTTCGCGAGCGTGGCTTTCGTAAAGGGTTTGCTCTGCTTCTGAGGTATGGCTCTGACCTGCGACCGAGAGCCCCGGAAAAAGAAGCGGGAGTATCAATAGCATCCGCTGAAAGAGTTTCTTTGTTCTATACATTGCTCAATCCAAAATTATTGACGGCTTTCCAAGCCCAGAGGCCCAAGCGGCCTCGCGGTCAGTTGTTCGATCTCCGCACCGTACAGCAGCACAGATCGCGCTGCCTCAATCCGAGAGCGCTCCGCATTGAGCAGCATCTCCCGCGCGGCAATCAGATCGGTATAGGAATCCCGCCCGCGGCGGTAGGCGCGTTTCACCTCCCCCAGTGCCTGGCGAAGGCTCGGGATGACGGAACCCTGCAGCATGATTACGGTGTCGAGGGCCTGCTTGCGGCCGGTAACGGCGAGGTAAAGTTGTGGATAGAGTTGCAACAGCGCGGCTTTTCGACGCAGTGCCACGGCTTCCAGTTCCGCCTCGGCACCAATCAGGGCACCCCGGTTGCGTTTGGCAGTAAACAAAGGCAGGTTAAAGCCCGCCAGTGCCGTTGTTTCGTCCACCGCCCTGTTGATTAGAATACCGGCGTACCAGCCCAGATCAGGGCTGGATTTGGCCTGGACCAGGCGCAGTTGCGATGCCTGCAGTCGCTCCTCGGAAGCAAAGCGGGCGATCGCCGGGTTCTCCTGTGCACGGGCATACAGTTCCTCAAAGCTGGCACCGGGTGCAAAGCGGTATAGCGCGCGGGCATCCACCTCGAATGCCTGCCCCGGTTGCCCCCATAGCGCAGACAGCGCGTACTTGCGGTAAACCAGCATGTTCCGCTCGGACTGCTCGGCCAGAACCGCTTTGGCCAGCGTGGCCTCTGCGCGCATGCGCTCTGAAGCGGGACTGGCCGCAGCAAGTACCCGCTCATTGACAATCTTCAGTGTGTCCCGTGCAAATGAGACCCTCTCTTTGGCGAGTACCACCAGTTCCTCGGCAGCGAGCACCTGCGCATAGCGACGGATCACTTCGCCGAGCAGATCCAGTGCCCTGGCCTGTTCTTCGGCAATCAACACATCGAGCTGGGCGCTGACCACATCGACACGCATCTGGCGCTTGCCGCCCAGCTCAACCACTGAAGACAACGCCACCACCAGCTCCAGCTCATTTGCGGCGGCGTCCTCGGGATCGGGCGCCTCATCCGGTTCATCACCGCCGAAATGCTTGCGTTCTGTCTCAAACCTGAAGTCGAAGGCAGGGCGCAAGTCCGCCATTCGCGCGTCGCCAGCCAGTTTTTTTCTCTGTAATGGAAAAACGGCGAGTTCCGGATTTTGCGCCAGCATCCGCGCAATCGCATCCGGCAGTGTCAGCAGTTCCCCCTTTTGCGCAAGCACAGCCTGCGCAGGCAAATACAAAATGGCCACTACGAACGGCCAGGCGACTCGGCGGCAGGTCACGCCCGCAAAGAGCGCGTGGAAAAAATCCATGTATATCTCCCAAATCACATCCCGGTTGGCGCGAGCAGGCCTTTCGATGCTCTGTTCCCGCGCAGCAATACAGCAATCAGACTTGGGTTATAGGTGGGCGCAGAAGGGGTGCAAAGTAACCACTGGGCACAGCGACGCGTGCTAACTCGCGATAAATAATGCCGCCAGGGCGTATTGGTAGAAAGGACTGCCCCAGCAGCCCGGTAAAGGCATTTCCGTGGCAGTGACAACAGTGATTGCAAAAGTCCAGAAGAGGCCCTGAGCGATCGGGCTCACCGGCAGTGGACACACCCCCTAATTGGGCATGGATGTAGGCACTGCCCGGTTGATCCACAGAGGACTCAGAGGATCCATCCATCGGGTTCTGGTGGTGCAGGGAAGAGTGGCTGGAAACAGCCCGCAAGGCCTCGTGACTGTCATAGAAAGAGACCGCCGTCTGTAGGACCAGAAGCGCAACCAACAAAAATGACCATCGGGCAACGTACATGAAGACAGCAGATCATAAGACTCTTACGCTGGACTCTAGCAAACAAGTCCGGACAGCTCAAACAAACCCCCCATCAGCCGATAGCCTCAATGAATAAAATGCCAGGTGGGCCGCCAGCAATCCCACGGCTATACCCGCCTACCAACCCTTTGCCGCCACCTTTCAGGCATCAATTCACCACCACTTGGGAAAAACTTCTACAGCGCTTTGTAACAAGGGTATTTCGAAGGTCTGTCACCGTGGGATTGGCGTATTTTGTGGCTATCTTGACCATCTATTCAAACATTTTCCATTTCAGTAGCCAAGGCGCGCAGGGGCCGGTCCCGGCAACTCGACCAATGCTTTGTAATGGCCCTGTACTCCTCCGATTGGCGGGGTACAGTAGAAACTGAATAAATGGGATGTTTTCAGAATCAGCCGCTCTGAATAGGCAGGCTATTTTTTGGTGTCCTCAGGCCCGCCTTTCACATAGGATTTACTGATTCGACGCAGTATTTTCAATTGTTTGCCAAAATTCCGGCATGGTGTGCACATCGCCAAATGCAACCCGAGCCGGGCCTGCTCACGCACTTTCAGGCTGCGTTCCTGAGATTCAGACATCAGCCGTGTGGCTTCCCGACACGATTTCATGACACTCAACCCTCCACGCCAAACCAGTTATCTTCAAGACATTCGCGCAAACGCAATCGAGCGCGATGGAGTGTCACGTTCAGGTTGCTCACGGAAATTTCTGCCGAAGCACATATTTCGTGGCTCTCCAGTTCTATGAACTCCCGCATCATAAAAATCTGTGCCTGGCGTGCGGGAAGATGGCTGAGACAAGCTTCAAAGATTCGCCAGAAATGCTTGTCATATATTGCCGACTCGGGATCAACCCATTTCTTCGGGCGCTCGCTCTTTTGCCAGTGGTCAGTCTGATCAAACAGTTCATCGTGATTGTGCGCCTCCCTATCCCCCCGTACCAGCTGGTCTGCATCGACAAAGCGCCGGCGCTGTCGCAAGATATCCGCAATCTTGTTCTTAAGGATTGCAAATACCCAGGTCTTCAGTGCCGAATAGCCGCTAAAGCTGCGGGAGTTCTTCAAAGCCCCCATCAAAGCCTCCTGCACAGCATCTTCCGCCAGTTGGACGTCTTGCAGTTGCAGGCGGGCAAATCGCAGCATCTGCTGGCGTAAATCCACAAGGAACTGTGAACTTTGCAGGGATGCTTGCGCACTTGATCCAGAAGAGGTGTCAGGGGTAAGGTGGTCGCTCAATTACGTTCCCTCATAATCTCAATGCGGAATCTGAGGATAGTAACCAAAAAACCAGAATTATCTAATAAACGGCCTCAACTGGCATCAAAAGGCAACTTTTCCCTTTTGCCAGACACACTGAGTTAGTCGTGTAAACACTGCGATTGTTACAGACGCTAGGCAAGGGCATCAGGACGCGCACCGGGGCGCACTGCTGCCCAATACAATCACTCCGGGAGAGGTATGGATTGATGCACGAAATTGTACAGGATTACTACGGACGCCAACTGAAAGGCACCTCGGACCTGAAAACCGATGCCTGCTGCGATGCCAGTGCCGTACCCGCCTGGCTCAAACCGCTGCTGGCAAACATTCACCCGGATGTTCTGTCACGCTACTACGGCTGTGGACTTGTGTGCCCGCCTTTGTTGGAGGGCTGTCGGGTGTTGGATCTGGGTTGTGGTTCCGGTCGCGATGTGTACCTGCTGTCGCAATTGGTGGGGGCTTCCGGTGAAGTGGTTGGCGTAGACATGACCGATGAACAACTGGACATAGCCCAGCGCTATTGTGCGCACCACGCCGAAACTTTCGGTTACAGCAACGTCGCTTTCCTGCACGGGTACATCGAACAGCTGGCGGATCTCGACCTGTCCCCCGGCAGTTTCGACGTCATCGTATCCAATTGCGTCGTGAACCTGTCCACCGACAAAGGCGCAGTGCTGCGCGGTTTGTACCGGCTGCTGAAGGAAGGGGGCGAATTTTATTTCTCTGATGTCTATGCAGACCGGCGAGTACCCGCCACCCTGCGCTCGGATCCGGAGCTCTTTGGTGAGTGCCTGGGCGGTGCCCTCTATTGGAATGACTTCCTGACCCTGGCGCAGGATAGTGGCTTCCGGGATAGCCGACTGGTGGAGAGCCGCCCACTGGCAGTAACCAACCCCACCCTCTCCGAGCGCTGTGGCTCTGTGGGCTTCTACTCCGCCACCTATCGCCTGTTTAAGCTGGCACAGCTCGAGAAGGACTGCGAGGACTATGGCCAGGCGGTGATCTACAGAGGCACTATCGCCACCAGCCCAGACAAATTCACCCTTGACGAGCACCATATTATCGAGAAAGGCAGGGTTTTTCCCGTGTGTGGCAATACCTGGAGGATGCTGGCCGATACGCGACTGGCCCCGCACTTTGATTTTATCGGCGACTTTTCCCAACACTATGGGATCTTCCCCGGGTGCGGTCGCGACATGCCATTTGGCAGCAGAGGCGTTCAGGACGCCGGGTCAGGGAGCCAGTGCTGCTGAGGTGCTGCGGGGCCAAAAGACACCGGCAAAAACCCCGCTTTGCCCAGATTGGCGGTTTTCATTGATTTGCCCGCCGATCAGCAGCTTTGCCAAGGTAGATCCAGTAGTCATTATGGCAGCCTTACACGGGGATTTCCCCCGATCACCGAACAGAGGAAGCGGGGGATCGTCTCTTCGAGCCAGTAGGTTGGTTGCCACAGACTGCCACTGACAAAACCCACATGTCCTCCCCGCTCCGACACCCCAAGTCGCACCGCCGAACTGACCTCCCGCTGGGAGGGAATGGCCGAAGGGCATACAAAGGGATCATCAATTGCGTTGATGATCAGTGTCGGTACGCGAATATCTCTCAACAGGGGCTTGCTGGAGGCCTGGGTATAATAGTCATCCACACTGCGGAACCCGTGCAGAGGCGCGGTAAACACATGATCAAAACGCCGGAAATTGACGAAACTGGCTCCGTCATCCACATTCGGCAGGGCCGCTGCCATACCGGGATCCGCCGCCTTCTGCCTGAGGGTCATCCGCAGACAGCCCAGCAGGTGGCGCTGGTATAATTTCGACAACCCGGTATTGATCCGGCGGCTGCAGGCGTGCAGGTCCATCGGTGAAGACACCGCTACCGCAGCTACAATTCTGCTGCAGGCCCCATCCTCCCCCAGCATCTTGAGCAGCACATTGCCACCCAGGGAATAGCCGACAACCATAATGGGTGTGGAGGGAAACGCTTCCTGCAATTGGCCAACCAACCAGCGCGGGTCTTCACTGTCCCCACTGTGGTAAGCACGGGGCAAACGGTTGGGGACCCCGCCACAGCCGCGGAAATGCATCACCGCAACCTGGAACTGACGCTCCAGCAGAGATGCCATCAAGCCCTGGACATAAGGCGACGCAACTGACCCTTCCAATCCGTGCAGTACCAATACCAATGGGGAGGAGGGGTCATCTTCCAGAAAGTGGGGGGCATGCAGTGCAAGGCAATCGCCGTCGGGGGTTTCATACCACCGACATTCGGTGCCTATCCAGGGGGAGGGGCGGTGGAACCGGCCAAAAACTGTTTGCAGATGGCAATTGCCAAGGCCTGTGGCGGGTGAAAACTTCTCCGTCATATATCCGGCCCAAATGGAGCTTGGGTCTCCCGCATATCCGTCAGATGATACCATCGGCAGTGAGTTTGGGAACCTGTCGCACAGACGCAGATTCAAACACCGACCCATCATGCAGACTGACTGAACTGAACAGATCCCGCATATTTCCGGGCACTCCGGTTGTCCCTCAAACCATATACGAATACGAACGCATTGAGTATATAACGAACGCACCCCGACTGCCGCAGGTTGGCCGCAACCGGCTTGTAACCAATCGGTACCCCAACGGGCGCCGGGGTACATCGGTGCCCCCCATTGATACTGGCGCAACAGCAAAGACCTGCGTGGCCATCAGGGCCTTGTTGGATGCACCACTGGCACTGCCCATCTACCCCGGTTCGCTTAGGCTTGGGATAATCTCATCCGGCAGGCCGGATTAGGTACTGCCGAGCCACCGCGCCAGCGTTTCACGCAGCAGGTCTTTGTTGAGGGGTTTGGTCAGATAATCATCCATTCCAGCCAGCAGGCAACGACCTTCAAACTGCTCTTCCGTCGTACTGGTGAGCGCGACGATAGGCAGACGATCGTCCGGCCTGTGTTCTGATTCCCAGCGCCGAAGCACCTCGATGATCTCTGCACTGTGGTCCGTATTCTGCTGACAGTCCACCAGCACCAGGTCGTAGTAACCGTCGGAAAGGCGTATCAGCGCCTCCTCGACATTGACAGCAACGTCCACTTTATAGCCCAGCGCCTGCAGCATATCCTCTGTCACCCACTGGTGCGGACGGGATTCCTCCACCAGCAGCAGGGAAAACTGGCGCGGCTGGTCGGCACCACCAGCTAAAACGCGGTGGCGAGCCTTTTTCTCGCCACCGAACAGGCACGCCACCACAGTGTCGTGTAACTCCTTGCGGGTAGCTGGGCGCCCAAGGCCCTGTGCAGACGGCAGCACCGCTTGCAAGCGGGCAAACGCCGTCTTCTGGCCAGAGCCCATCAGGCATACCAGAGGGCATGTCTTTCGCTCGGCGCTGACCTTTGTGAAGAAACGGGTCAGCGAATCCAACAGGTGGGTGTCTTCCATCGCGGGCGCCAAAACAACCAATCGGTTGCGCTCAATAGCCTGTTCCAATAGCTGGTATAAATCATTTTCACAGCCGGTACACCAGCGCCAGGACGCCACTTCCATGCCAAAGGAGCGAAACATCTGTGCGAGACCAATAATAAACAGCCCTTTTTGATGGAGCAGTAGCACATCACCGTCCTGTAAACGCCGATCCGGTGTGAGGTAAGTCCGCTGGTTTGGCTCCACCGTGAACTTGATGACCACCTGATAGCGGTTGCCATCCGGGGTTGAATTTAACTGCAGATAGCCGCCCATGGCCTCGGCCAGGCCTTTGGCAATCGAAAGGCCCAGGCCTGTGGTCACCTGGGTGGTATCCACACGGGAAAAAGCGCCGAAGAGTTCACTCTCGTCAGGAAGAATCTCGCCCCGTCCGTCGTCCATCAGGGAAATACTCAACTGTCCCTCAGCCGCGGTGACCGGGGTGAAACTCACTTCACCCCAGAGCTCGCCACGCTGGGCGATGCCAGTTGCGGAGTCCACCAGGTTGCGGATCAACTGGGCGGTTTTGCGGTTATCCCCGGTCACCAACACAGGCAGGTTGTCGTCGATCTGGAAATTGAACTCCAGGTTGTGGCCATGGGCAGCGCGGGCGGCAAACTTGAAGGATTTCTCCAAAGTTTTGACCAGATTAAATGGCCCCTCGCGCAGGCGGATATGCTTGCGCGCCACACGGGTGAACAAACCCACATTGTCCACCAGTTTGAGCTGCTGGCTGCCGGCGCTCTTGGCCAGTTTCACCCACTCGCGCTGACGCTCGTTCAGGGGTTCCGCCTCCAGCAGTGCCAGTGCGCCCAGGGCCTCCGATAGCTGGCTGCGAAACTCCTGGCCGATATTGGCGATAAACTCATTGGTCAGCTCCACCGCCGCCTCGGAGTGCGTGCGTGCCACAGCGAGTTTGCTGGCGCGCTGCTGCAGTTCCTGCATGGCAGAGAGCCCTTCCCAATAGTATTTCGATTGACCCCGCGCCTGGTGTGCAGAAAGCCAGATAAAGGTGAGTGTGAGGGCGCCGTAAATGGTGCCCAAAAATAATCCGGAAAAAAGTGCCACCAATGAAGCGGGCAACAGGGCGCCTGCGGTAATCCAGGTGAAGACCCGGTGGTAGGGAGAGAAGACCGGGAACACACTGGAGAAAAGGATAACGCTGTAAAGCCAGAGAAAGTGTGTTTCAGGCGCAAACCCCATCAGGTACACATAGCAAACCAGTATCAGTCCCCACCAGCAGGTAGCGAGAATGGTGATAATGAAGTAGCGCTGACGCCAGCGGCTCGGCCCGGCACTGTAGAGGCGGTCGAAACCGAATACAAACCAGCCCCGCATTACCGTAAATACCATCAGCACAATTCCCAGGACCAATAGCAACTGGGGGTGCTCCAGGCGCATATCACCGATCATGGCAGCAATCACGAAGGCGCTCAGGGTAAGGATAATGCCTCGCCGGCTGTACTTTGCAATCCGCGCGTCGGTGGCGCGGCAGAGACGCCGGTCCTTTTGCACCTTGAGTTCAGGACGATCAATAATAGGCATAGCAACCTTCCCTGGAATTCTGTGTATACCGTGGCATAACAGTCACTTAACCTATTCCAAGTACTTCGACCAGTACCGTTTTTATAATAAAACCCAGCAGCCCAAGACCCAGCGCCAAAAACAGAATAAAGGTCCCAAACCTGCCCGCCTTGGAGTCCTTGGCCAGGCTCCAGACGATAAACGCCATAAACAGGATGAGTGCCCCGATCCCCAACCAGAGAGAATAGTGTTCAAACTGCTCAAATGTCATGCGGACTTCCGCCTGAAAAGTGGCGCGCATTGTACAGTGCTTGAAAACCACTGGTAAGGCTTTTCAGAATACAGTCGAGCAAGGCCGCCAATACTCATGACCAATAATTCACACTTCCCGATGGCAGTCGTCCTTCTCCTGGGCCTCCGTACCACAGCGCAGGCGGCGAACTTCCTTCTCGCGGTAACGACTGTCATGCCAGCACCTGGGCAGAGGTTCGCCGGACAGAAAACACAGCTCCGTTTTGTCGAATACCTCGGGGTCCTGCACCTCTTCACCCCAAAGATAGCGGCCCACCACCGTCAATTCATAGGGGTTTGACAGGGTTACAACATCCGCCACCTCTACCAAGTGCCTGGTGGTTACGTCTTTGAACAGCATAGTGGCACCTTTTTCCACTTTCTGGTTTCAGTATAGGGTTTCAGGTGGCGATTCCGGATAACTATGCCGATATCCTCTGGCATGAGGCCATTGCCCACGGCGCCTGCCTCCGGAAACTGACCCATGGTTTTCCAGTAAAAAAAGGTGGAAGGGACTGGAGGCCTGTGGGAACCGTGCCGAGTGACAGCAGGTGGCGTGCAAAACTGCGATCAGCCCTCGACAGTCAAGCGCGCAGAGACCATGCCCTGTTCCGGGAGAGCATCCATATTGATGGTGCGCACAGTGAGTTGTGCCTGTATCAGCTGATTCAGCCAGGGCTGAAGATCCTGGTAGCGAGCCTCCTCGATCCACAGGCGGATGCGGTTGTCTCCTTCCGGCTCGAAACGCTTGATGGTGACCTGGTGCTGTTTGGCAGCGCCGGTCACCCGTTGCAGCAGGGTGCCGGATGCCCTGGTGCCGATGCCGGTGCCGGCGGGTTTGATACGCTCCAGTACCGGGCGCTGAGACTGCATCCAGCGGACCAACTCCCGGGATTCCTGCGCGCGGACGCGGGCTTCATCGAAGAAACCCTTGGCCGGGGCGAACAGGCCAAAGACGATAAAAAGCGTGCCTGCAAAAAAGCCGAGAATGCTTAGGGCACGCTGGTCACTGGGAGACAGTGCCCGCCATTTCTGCTGCCACTGTTGGATCTGTTCTTTCATTTTGCACTACTGCCAAGCATGTTCTGTATTCCGACAAGTTACCCGGTTATCCACCGGCAGCCAAGGTTTGCCGGATGCATTAAAGATCAACGCAAACGCACGCGACCGGATACCCCGTTTTTCAGTTCATTGGCCCCAAGCAGATCGGCACGCAGGCCATTGCCGGACAAACTGCTGACAAAGGTATCCAGATCCGACAGGGTGGACGCCTGCAGTTGTAGTACCATCTCACCGCGCTGCCCGTCAAAGCGCAGGGACTGCAATTTGAGTTCTTTACCCCTGTGCTGGGTCCATACCGTGCTCAGTTGCTGCATCTGCGTGGAAAAGGCACCAGCCTGGTTACCGGCATTCTTGAGCAATCCCTCGAGTTGTCGGCGCAGTTGCGCCGTGGGGCGGGTATTGGGGAGCAACTCCGTGAACAGGGCACGGGCTTGGCTTTCAGCCTGCCCTGCCTGCCACTGATAGTAGGCGCCGGCACCCACAAAGAAGAGCAGTTGGGCGGCAAAGCAGAAAGCGGCCACCTTGGCCGGTTTCAGCCACCAGATACGCTCCGCCTCACTACCCGACAGTTGGTATTCCCCGCTCAGAAGATTGCCGAGTCTGCCCGGTAGAAAACGCTGCAGGAAAACCGCTTCCGGCGCTGTGTGGTTGCACTGTAAACGGTCGCCGAGGAGGGATTCCAGTTCAGCCACAATTAGACCATCATCCTCCCCGGCACCCAGCAGCACCAGGTTCTTCTCTCCCAACTCCCCGTTGGTCTCCCCCTGTTCCTGCTCCGGGGCGCTGTCGTCCAGAATCGAGCCGAGCAGTGGTTGCAGGTATTCTCGACGGAGTGTCAACCCCTGGCCACTGTGCTGCCAGAGATGTACCTGTTCATCCTCAAGCCACAGGACCAGGTCATCCCCGAGCAGATCCAGCACCTGATATTCCGCCACAGCCGCCACCAGGGGCCATTTCAGTCGCTCCACCTGTGTGTGCAACGCGGCCATTTTGTCCCTGCCAACCGCAGAGATACTGCATTGGTCCCCCTCTCTGGGGACACAGGTAAAGTGCAGGTTCTCCACCTCCTCGGCCAGTCGCTCCTCCACCATATAGCCGATTGCATTGGCCTGACGCCGCGCGGCCCTGGGTATTGTCTCAACACCGCTCCAGACCCAGTTTCCAGGCACCAGCAGTAGTGCCTTTGCACCGTCGGGAATACTCAGCGGAGCCATCGCTTCGGGAGTGTCTGTGACTTCATAGCCGGGGTTGAACGCTGAAATAAAAACTGCATCGAGCGCCACCTGCTCCCAGGCACCATCCTGCCATTGGAACAGTTTCAGGCTTTTGTTCGCGTCTTCGGTGAGCCGCAGCAGAACCAGAGAGGGTCCCGGCGGGGTGGCAGGCGTGCCGATTTCATTCAGGCTTTTCTTTTTAAACATACGATCTTACGGGCTATCCACTCTCTTCATTCTCGGGTGTCATCGCCGTCGAGCAGCTCCTGCATCATTGCTAGGGAAAAAGTCCGGCGCTGGCGCTGGAGCACCTTGGCCTTTCCATCGGAGTCATCCAGCCACAGGGCCGTCTCCCAGTACTGACGGTAATCGCCGGTATCTCCCAGTTGGACAGCAATACGGGCGATAAAGTACTGGCTGTGAACGTCAAAACGGTCGGCATTTGTGCGGATATTGTACAAGGGCAGGTCTCCGGTGCTGCGCAGTATATCTCCGGATTCACGCGACTGCTCCAGCTTGCTCCAATTTACCGCCGGCTCTACCGCCTCGATCAGTTCCCGTGGGGCCAGGTTGATATTGATCAGAGTGTCACTCTTGGGCAGTGCGCAGAGGAAAGGGGCCAGTTTCTGCCAGTCCTCCGCTTCCATTCCCTGCACCACAGACAACTCGGAGATATCACTGATCGAGGTATCCGGGGTGCGGTGGGCCATTTCCCGTCCGAGGTAGCCATCATCTTCGGTGGCCGTGGAACGGGGCGTGTCCCCATTGTCAACCCAGTCGGCGATGGCCCCGGCCAAATCCGACTTGCCGGTGACATTGCGTACCAACCGCTGGAAGATTTTAAACCCAGCTGAATTGGGGTTGCTGCTGTCGCGCAGAGTATTGACATTAAAACATGAATTCAAGTCCTTGATATTAATACGGATTTTCCCATTATCGGGATTGAATTGCAGCGCCGGTGCAGCCCAGGCCTCCAGCGCGTGGTCCGCGGCATCCGTCGCAGCTTTGTCCTCTTCGAAGTCCTTTTCCAGGGCGACTCTGGCCCAGGCTTCGGCGCCCGCCACGAACTCGGCCAACTGGGTGTTGGCGAGCAGTGCGCCACTGCGGGTGATGGCGATCTGGTCGCGGGTGATGGCGTGGGTGACTGCAGCAATGGCAATCACCATCACCAGCAGCACCGTGATCAGGGCAACACCCCGCTGGCGGCCAAAAGCACGCACTGGGTTAATGCCTGTTTCCACTACCACCGCCTCCTGAACCACTTCACGGAGGACTACCCGGTTGAGGAGCGGCACTGACCGTTGCCAGGGGGAAAATCCTGCGGATTTCACCATGCTGACGAGTGAGCAGCACAAACTCGATGGCCTTTGGCAGGCGGATATCGGCACTGTTGGGGGAGTTAGGGGAGCCCACCGGTGGCCACTGGGTAACCCAGGCATCACTGGCGGGATCGAAATAGCGCAGTGACAGGCTCTCCACTCCCATCATCAGGGGCTCTACCATCGGTTCCGAGTCCGGGGCTCTGTCCAAAACCTGCCAGCGGCTGCGCAGCAGCAGGGCACCCGGGTCCTCTTCCTCCGAAAAGGCACTGCGCTCATCGGCTTCCGGATAGCCAATACTGTAGGCGAGACGCTGTAATTCACCCCGTGGTTCGGCGGTGAGATTTGCCGCACCCAGCCGGGTAAACTCGAACTCATCCTCATCCCCACGCAGCGCCGGTTCATAGCCGCTATAGGCATCTTTGACCGGTCTCGCGGTCAACTGGCGCAGGTCGTCCTCAAGGCGATACAGGGCCATGGAGAACCGGCGCAGGGCTTCGGCACGCTGCTCTACCAGCCGGTCGGTACTGTTAAAAATATCCAGCAGTGCGAAGGAGCCGACACTGATAATGCCCACCAGCACCAACACCACGAGTACCTCGACCAGGGTAAAGCCGGACTGGCGTTTACATAAGGGGGAATGCGTCACACCAGCTACTCCCTTGCCGCCCAGGCATCCAGGGTAAGGACCGGGTTTTCCCCATCGGGATGACGCACCTGGATAATGATATGGCGCAGGCGTTCTTCGTTGGTGTCCTCCACCCGTGCAGCCACTGCCCATTCGCGCAGGGCAAAAGTGACCTCTTCCGTCTGCTCACCCACCGGGGGCCAGGGGGTCTGTAAACGCATCTGGGACAGCACCTGCTGCGCCACCCAGTTGGCGGCGAGGCGCTCTTCCATTACGCGCTGTTGGCGCACACTGCGCTGCGTTGCCTGCAGTACGCTGGCGGCGATAACACCAAAGATCACTACAGCAACCAGTACCTCGACCAGGGTAAAACCACCTTGGGGCGCACAATACCTGCGGTTAAAATGCATCGGCCTGCCACTCCAGCTGCAAGCCGTACAGGCTACTGTAGGAAATCGTGGCCCCCCGGGCAAAATCGCCGTCCTCCACCAGGTACACCGCCAGCTCCACCGGCAGGACCTCCCCGTTGGAGAGGGCCACAAACTGGGGCCTCGCGCCCGCTGCCTCGTCACTCTCCTCCTCGGCAAATTCTGTCGACTCCACTGCGGGGAGTTCCGCCTCCGCAATGACTTCCAGGCGCACATTGGGGGGAAATTCATGCGCCACAAAACGCGTTGCACGGGCACCGGCCAGGGCGCTATCCGGTTCCTGCCAGGCCATTGTGGCGGGATCAAAACGCACCACGCGGTAGGACTCGGCCTCGAGGACCACACCGTAGTGGGCCTTGTCGATCAGGGCGCGATCCGCGACCAGTTGCAGCAGTGCGGAAAGGCGCTGGACCTCGCCGGTCCAGACCCGCGCACCGGAACTCCCCAGGGAGAGAAAGGCCATCCCCGCCAGTGTGGCAATGATCACAATCACCACCAGTATCTCCACCAGGGTAAACCCGCGGCTGTGAGCGGGTTCTGTTCCACCGCGAGCACTCAACATGCGCAACTGCCCGAGCTTTGTCTACAGATCGGCGACAAAGACATCGGCGGCTTCACCCTCGCCACCGGGCTTGCCATCGGCACCCAGGCTGAAGAGATCAAAGGCGCCGGCACTGCCGGGGCTGATGTACTGATATTCGTTGCCCCAGGGGTCCTTGGGGGCTTTTTTCAGATAGGGTTCGGTCCAGTTCTTGGCCTCCGGGAAGCCCGACGGGCGGGCAACCAGTGCTTCCAGCCCCTGGTCGGAGCTTGGATAGACGAAATTATCCATACGGTACAGGTCCAGGGCCGTTTCGATTGCGCGCAGGTCCACCCGGGCCGCCTTCATGCGGGCCTCTCCGGTTTTGTTGAGCACATTGGGTACCACCAGGGCACCGAGAATGCCGAGAATCACGATAACCACCATGATCTCAATCAGGGTAAAACCGCCGCTTCTATGTACACTGTTCATTATCTTCTCCTCTTCGCCTGGGTTCAGGGTGGCCGTGATTAAATAACCAGTTCATTCATGCTTAATATCGGCATCATAATGGCCATCACGATAAATAGTACGATACCGGCCATCACCAGCAACATGATCGGTTCGAACAGGCTCACAAAAGCGGTCACTGCCCCCTGTAAATCCTGCTCCTGGGATTCTGCCGCGCGGTGCAGCATCTCATCCAGGGTACCGGATGACTCACCGCTGGCAATCATATAGATCATCATTGGCGGAAAATACCCGACATCCTCCAGGGCCCGCCGCAGACTGCCGCCCTCGCGCACTGTCTTTTGAGCGGCCTGTAAGCGCTCCCTGAGAAAATCATTGGTCATCACGCCGCTGGCAATGCCCATCGCCTGCACCAAAGGCACACTGCTGCCGGTGAGGATGGCCAGGGTGCCCACATAGCGCGCGCTCTGACCACCGCGCACGATCCAACCGATCACAGGCAAATCCAGCAGGCGGTGATGAAAGCGGTACCGCACTGCCGGACGGCGCAACATCAGGACAACCCCACCTGCAACCACCCCCAGTGCGGGCGGCACCAGCCAGCCCCAGGCGGAGATAAAATCACTCAGGGCAACCAGAATACGGGTTGCAGGTGGCAGCTCCTGGCCGGTCCCGGTAAATACCTCGATCACGTCCGGCACCACATACACCATCAGCCCGGTCACCACCAGCACACAGAGAACAACCAATACTACCGGGTAGATCAACGCCAGCTGCACCTTCTGGCGAAACTGCTGCTGCCCCTCGGTATAGTCACCGAGGCGCTCGAGGACAGTGTCCAGATGACCCGAATGCTCACCGGCCTCCACCGTAGCGCGGTAGAGTTTGGGAAAAGCACGGGGAAAACTGCCCAGTGCCTGGGCAAAGCTGTGCCCCTCCAGCACTTTGCCGCGCACTGCCAGCACCACCCGGCGAATCTTCTGATTGCGGCTCTGGTTGGCGATGGCTCCCAGTGTCTCTTCCAGGGGAATACCCGCGCGCAGCAGGGTGGCAATCTGACGGGTCAACAGAGCCAGGTTTTTGATACTGAGGCCGGGACTGCCGGACAAAAAACTGCTTGCCCCCTTTTCAGTCCGTTCAGTGGCCGGGGCCACATCCAGAGGCACCATACCCTTTGCACGCAACTGCTGGCGCGCGGCGCGGGCGCTGTCCGCTTCCAGGGTGCCCCGGCTTTTGCGTCCGGAAGTTGCGAGGGCGGTGTATTCAAACGCGGCCACGGTCAGGACTCCTGGGTGACTCGCAGCACTTCCTCTAGGGAAGTCCTGCCCGCCAGAACCTTGGCGATACCATCATCGCGAATACTCGGCCCCAGCTTGCGCGCCTCCACTACCAGCTTGCTTTCCGAAGCGCGGTCATGGATCAGCTGGCGCATGGTCTCATTGAGGGGCACCAGCTCATAAATACCGATCCGCCCCACATACCCACTGTGGCTGCAGGCTTCACAGCCGTTCGGGCGATAAATGATCGTTTCCGCTTGCGCATCGACACCGAGCACCTTCTGCTCGCTCTCATCGGCCCTATGGGGCTGCCTGCACTGCGGGCAAAGCACCCGCACGAGGCGCTGGGCGAGCACACCAATCAGGCTCGAGGACAGCAGGAAAGGCTCGATGCCCATATCCACCAGGCGGGTCACCGCCCCCAGGGCGGTATTGGTATGCAAGGTGGAGAGGACCAGGTGGCCGGTCAGGCTGGCCTGGATGGCGATCTGCATGGTTTCCAAATCGCGAATCTCACCGACCATCACCACATCCGGGTCCTGTCGCAGGATGGCGCGCAGGCCGCGGGCAAACGTCATATCCGCCTTGGTGTTGACCTGGGTCTGGCCTATCCCTTCCAGGTTGTATTCCACCGGGTCCTCTACGGTAAGAATATTTTTCTCGCGGCTGTTGATACTGCCGAGGCCCGCGTACAGGGTGGTGGTTTTGCCGGAGCCTGTGGGCCCGGTCACCAGAATAATTCCGTGGGGATGGGCGAGCAGATCGGTCAAGACGCGCAGGTCCTCTGCCGCCATGCCCAGCTTGGCCAAGTCCATCTTGCCTGCTTGCTTGTCGAGCAGACGCATCACTACCCGCTCCCCCGCGGAGGAGGGCATGGTGGAGACCCGCACATCCACTTCGCGCCCCGCCATCAACAGGGAGATTCGCCCGTCTTGGGGGATGCGCTTCTCGGCGATATCCAGTTTGGCCATCACCTTGATACGGGAGGCCAGCAGCGGTGCCAGTGCGCGCCGGGGCTGGAGGACCTCGCGCAGTACGCCATCGACCCTGAAACGTACCACCAGGCGCTTTTCAAAAGTCTCGATATGGATATCGGAGGCACCCTGTTTCAGCGACTCGGCAAAAATCGCGTTGATCAGTTTGACGATGGGCGCATCGTCTTCCTGCTCCAGCAGGTCTTCGGTCTCCGGCAGGGCATCGGCCACTGCGGCTAAATCCAGGTCCTCACCGAGACCCTCGACCTCGGAGAGATTACCCCCCTCACGGTTCTCGTAGAGGCGCTGCAGTGCCACCTGAAACGCCTCTTCCGCAACTGCCTGCAGATTGACAGGGCCGCCAAAAACGCGCTGAACCTCGGCAACTGCCGCAGGGTTCGCCGGCGCCACATACTGGCACAGGGGCTGCCCCTCCTGCTCCACCAGCAGCACCCGGTGGCGCTTGGCGAAAGCGTAGGGCAGGCGGCGTACGGATGGAACCTCCAGCGCTGTTTCAACCGTCATTTCCCCTCCTCGATCTCCAGCACCTCAACCGGCACCTCGTCCAGTAATTCCACAGCCCCACCATCAATGGAACCATCCACGGGCGCGGGGCTTTCGTTGTAGGTACCCGTTGGCGGCATCAGGTCGGGCAGTGCATCGCCCCGGTGCCAGTCCCACAACAGGCTGGTCCTGTCTTTGAGGAAAATCTGCTTCTGCTGCATATCCATATAGTATTTGCGGGTTTCCTCATAACCGGCCACCTGGGTACTGAGGATCTTGGGGCGCAGGAACACCATCAGGTTGGTTTTGTCGACTCTTTTTGTATTGTTACGGAAAAGGCGACCGATACCGGGTATATCCCCCAGTAAAGGCACCTTCTGGATGCTATCAGTCACTTTGTCTCGCATCAGCCCGCCCAGCACCAGGATTGCACCGTCATCAATCAACACTTTGGTGCGGATTTCGCGCTTGCTGGTAATAATATCCGAAGCCCCAGTTTCTTCTTCAGCTTCAGCAGGTAGCACATCTTCCACCTTCTGTTCAATTTCCAGTGTCACAGAATTGTTGTTATTCACTCTCGGGGTGACCTTCAGGCTGGTCCCCACGTCTTGGCGCTGAATGGTGGTGAAGGGGTCATCATTGCTGCCGGAGAGCAGTTGCTCCCCGGTAATAAAAGGCACATTTTCCCCAACAAGGATTTCCGCCTCCTCATTGTCCAGGGCCATAATCGTCGGGGTAGACAGGATATTCGCATTGGCTTCCGTGGCCAGTGCGTTAATGGCCAAGCGGATATCCGTGCCGCTCAAATATCCCAGGTGCAAAGCATTTAGCCCGGTAAGACTGCTAATAGGCAGCGAGAAGGGGTTCGGGTTGCCCTCAGCATCTACACCTGCAGTATTGTTCCACCCCGCAACCACATTGTCGTCAGCACCGGCAATCCAGCTTATACCCAGTTCATTGGTAGTGCCCTCGGTCACTTCGACAATCAATGCCTCAATCAATACCTGGGCACGGCGCACATCAAGCTTCGCAATCACCCCCTTCATGGTTTCCAGCAGCGCTGGCGGCGCGGTCAGTACCAGGGAATTGAGGGATTCGTTCACCTGAATGCTCACCTCTACATCGGCAGCCTGCTGATCCTTTTCCGCATTCTGGATACTGCCGCTCATGCCCTCGAGAATCGGTTTCAGGTCCGCAGCATTGGCGTACTGCACATAGACCACAGCGGTATTGCCATCGCCGTCCAGTGGCTGGTCCAAACGGCCGATAACGGTCTTGATCTGCTGGCGGGTTACCGGGTCGCCGGTCAGGAGAATGCTGTTGGAACGCTCATCCACGGCGATACGCAGCGGCTGTACTTCTCTACCTGCCTGCTTGCCGCCACCGGACTGCAGCAGCTCATTGAGCACCTGTTTCACCTCTTTGGCAGAGGCAAACAACAGTGGTACCACTTCAATGTCGATGGCGCCGGCGCGGTCCAACTGCCGCACCAGACGTACGATCTGATCAATGTTCGCCGCACGGTCGGCAATGATCAGGGTATTGGTATCGGCATAGGCGGCCAAATGACCGGTCTGTGGGATAAGCGGCCGCAGCATGGCGATTAACTGGGCCGCGGAAATATTTTCAACCCGCACAGTGCGTACAACCAGGGATTCGGCGGGGGCTAAGGTATTTTCGTCGGCCACAGGAATCGCTTGCTGCTTGGCAAGCGCATCGGGCACCACTTTCCAGGTACCGCCTTGCTCTACCAGGCTGAAACCATTCACCTGAAGCACCGACATAAACACATCGAAGGCCTCATCGTGGGTCATGGGATCACCGGCAACCACCGTCACCTTTCCCTTGACATTAGGGTGAACAATAATATTTTTCCCAGTGAAGTCCGCCGCCCAGTTAATTAAATCGCGAATATCTGCGTTGTCGAGAGAGAGCGTCACCCTTTCGGGGCCCTGAGCCAGCACTGCAGTAGATACCAAAAAACTCAATCCGACCACAATCAGCCGTCGATACAACATTTTAATCATTATTTATGGGGCTCTAGTAAATGTAAAAAAACCAAATCGATCAGTTTGGCAGGCTCATTGAGGCTGAAGCTGCGCGCGGCGCTCGCGGGCCAGTTCGCGCAATTTTTCCATTCGCTCCCGAATGCTCTGTTGGTTTTCCGCTCTTCTTACAGTGCTCCTGGCACTATTTTGGCTGGCCCTGCGTGCTAGATTGGAATAATTTCTTATGGGAACATCCGGACGCCCATCCACTTCCGGATAGGTCAATTTCTCCATCCTGCCATTGCGACGAAGAACCACGTGATCCACCTCAACAGAATACAGCTCCGCCCCGCCCGGCAGGGCATCCCCCACATACAGGCGCTTTGCCGGTTTGCCCTTCTCGGCCACCAGGGCGCTGGCATTGCCCTTATTGCTACTGTCCAGCACACCGGAAAGCACAATATTCAGCTGGGTGGCAGGCAGGTTGGCGAGGTCAACTTCAGGGACAACCTCTTTTTTCTTGGTTTCCGCGAGACCAAAGAAAGGGGTATTCGGAATAGAGGCCGGCTGGGATACGTTCGCGTCGCGGGGTGTGCGTTCCGCCAACAGGGACACTTGCGGTTTGGCAGGCATGAACAGGGCGCCATAGGCAAACAGATTGCCGGACAGCCACAACAGGCCCACAGCGGAGGCTGCCATGGTACTTCTGGACAATGCCTTGCGCGGCCCACCCTGGCGAAACCTGGTGCCAATTGAGCCAACCGCTCGCGGTAACGGGAACATGGATATACCCACTTTCAAATCCAACTTTCTGAAGTAATTGGTTTTTGGCGTCTATTTTCTTGCTTCAGCCCGGTAAAGGCAACGCTCTCGCCCGATTAAACACGGAAAACACCCCACTCCTCCCACCCTGATAGCACGCTAGTTCCACCTAAAAACGGAAAAGGCGGCTTATCGCCGCCTTTTCCATGATTGGTCAGTATGGTCGTTAAGGATTACAGTTTTGCTTCAAGCTCGGGAACCGCTTCAAACAAATCCGCCACCAGGCCGTAGTCCGCAACAGAGAATATAGGTGCTTCCTCATCCTTGTTGATGGCTACAATCACCTTGGAGTCCTTCATACCCGCCAAATGCTGGATGGCGCCGGAAATACCGACGGCAATATAGAGATCAGGAGCGACGATCTTACCGGTTTGACCCACCTGCATATCGTTGGGCACAAAACCGGCATCTACTGCAGCGCGGGAAGCACCGACCGCCCCACCGAGCTTGTCGGCCAGCTTG
Organism: Microbulbifer sp. MI-G; assembly: GCF_030440425.1. NCBI lineage: Bacteria > Pseudomonadati > Pseudomonadota > Gammaproteobacteria > Cellvibrionales > Microbulbiferaceae > Microbulbifer > Microbulbifer spongiae. The sequence continues at coordinate 1,632,753 of NZ_CP098023.1, read as the reverse complement.
TACAGCATCTCGAAATTGTCACCATTTTGCATTCCACGCCCACCAGAGATGACCACACGGGCCGCAGTAAGTTCCGGACGGTCGGACTTGGCGAGTTCTTCGCCAATAAAAGAGGAAACACCCGCGTCATCAGCCCTGTCAATGGACTCAATGGGGGCGCTACCCCCCTCAGTGGCCACGGCGTCGAAGGCAGTGGCACGGACCGACAGCACTTTGATGGTATCGCTGCTCTGTACAGTTGCAACAACATTGCCGGCGTAAATCGGGCGCTTGAAGGTATCTGCGCTCTCAACGGCAATAATGTCGGAAATCGGCTGCACATCCAGTAGTGCAGCGGCGCGTGGCAGCATATTTTTGCCCGTAGTGGTGGCAGAAGCCAGGATGTGACTAAAGTCTCTGCCCAGGTCGGCAACGAGCCTGGCAGTATTTTCAGCCAACTGATGCTCGTAAGCGGCATTATCTGCCAACAACACCTTGGAAACGCCGTCTACTTTCGCTGCCGCGTCTGCAACGGCGGCACAACCAGCACCGGCAACCAATACCGCAATATCCCCACCGATGGCCTTGGCCGCGGCAACGGTATTGCATGTTGCCCCCTTCAACTCGGCATTATCGTGTTCTGCAATAACCAGGATGCTCATCAGATTACCTTCGCCTCGTTCTTAAGTTTCTCTACCAGCTCGGCCACATCGGCCACTTTCACCCCGGCCTGACGTTCCGCCGGCGGCTCAACCTTCAGAGTTTTGGTGCGCGGAGCAATATCCACACCCAGCGCGTCCGGTGTGGTGATATCGAGAGGCTTTTTCTTCGCCTTCATGATATTGGGCAGGGATGCGTAGCGCGGTTCATTCAGGCGCAGATCCGTAGTTACAATGGCCGGCAGTGTTAACTCGACAGTTTGCAGGCCGCCATCAATCTCACGGGTAACCCGGACGATATCCTCCTCTACAACGACCTCCGAAGCGAAAGTGCCCTGCCCCATACCGGTCAGTGCCCCCAGCATCTGACCAGTCTGGTTGTTGTCTCCATCAATAGACTGTTTACCCAGAATCACCAACTGCGGCTGTTCCTTTTCAACAATGGCTTTCAGGCATTTGGCCACCGCCAGGGGTTGCAGCTCGGCATCAGTTTCCACCAGGATACCGCGGTCGGCCCCCAGTGCCAGCGCGGTACGAATTTGTTCCTGGCACGACTTGGGACCCATGGAAACGGCAACTATCTCGCTGACAACACCTTTTTCCTTCAGGCGCACCGCCTCTTCCACTGCAATTTCGCAGAAGGGGTTGATAGACATTTTGACATTGGCAATATCAACGTCAGAGCCATCCGCCTTGGGGCGAACCTTGACGTTGTAGTCGACAACGCGTTTCACAGCTACAAGAACTTTCATGGAAATCCCGTCTCAAATATGCGTTTTAACAGCCGCGACTGAAGATTCACATCGCGAACGGATATGGCGTTCCGGTCAAACAAGTGTTTGAACGGCGTGTATGGTGGCGGTTCTATAGCGTAAAATCAATAGCCAAATAGAAGTCGCGCCTGCCATTCATAAAATCTATTTCACAGGATAAAAACTCTTGCTCCCTCTCCCCAACCCCTTGAAATACGGCGTATTTGCCATAGCAAATGAGTAGTCATGCAATTGGTAGGGATGATTAAACGCCTATATAATCCGCCATCAATAGCATGGCCAAGTGGCCGTAAAAGTGGACTACAACCGCCGAGGAGAGTGCCGTGGAACGGGAGTCAATGGAATACGATGTAGTGATCGTGGGTGCCGGTCCCGCCGGACTGGCCTCGGCCTGCCGTATCCGCCAGCTCAACGAGAAAATCTCTGTCTGTGTAGTGGAAAAGGGCTCCGAGGTGGGCGCCCATATTCTCTCAGGGGCAGTCTTTGAGCCAACCGCGTTAAATGAACTTTTTCCCGACTGGAAAGCGCGCGGGGCCCCTCTCAATACCGAGGTCACAGGCGACGATATTTACGTGTTGCGCAGTGACGAAACCTCCATCAAGGTCCCCAACCTGTTTGTACCCAGCACCATGCACAACGAGGGCAACTACATTATCAGCCTGGGCAACCTGTGCCGCTGGCTGGCCGAGCAAGCGGAAAACCTGGGGGTAGAAATTTTTCCCGGCTTTGCCGCTGCTGAAATTCTCTACAATGCGGAGGGTGCCGTAAAAGGGATTGCCACCGGTGATATGGGCATTGGCATCAATGGCGAGCACAAAGAGGCCTATATGCCGGGTATGGAACTGCACGCCAAGTACACCCTCTTCGCCGAGGGTTGCCGCGGCCACCTGGGCAAGCAATTGATTGAGCACTTTAAGCTGGATGCTGACACCGATCCACAACACTACGGCATCGGCATCAAGGAAATCTGGAAAGTGCCCACAGACAGGCATCAGCCGGGTCTGGTACTGCACAGTGCTGGCTGGCCCTTGAACCAGAGCGGCACTCACGGCGGCGGCTTCCTCTATCATTTGGAGGACAACCAGGTTGTGGTCGGCCTGATTACCGACTTGGCCTACAGCAATCCGCACGTCGACCCATATGGGGAGTTCCAGCGCTACAAACACCACCCGGTGATCAGGCAATATCTGGATGGTGGACAGCGCATGGCCTACGGCGCACGCGCCATTGTCAAAGGTGGCCTGCAGTCCCTGCCCAAAATGACCTTCCCCGGCGGCCTGCTGATCGGCGACAACGCCGGCACCCTGAACTTCGCCAAAATCAAAGGTAATCACACGGCAATGAAATCCGGCATGATCGCCGCTGAAAGTGTGGCGGAAGCCATTGCCGCTGGGCGTAACAATGCAGAGCTGACCAATTACAGTACCAAATACCGTAATAGCTGGGCCTGGAAGGAGCTGCACCTGCAGCGCAACTTCGGCCCGGCCCAGCACAAGTGGGGCAATATCCTCGGCTCTGCATACGCATTTGTGGATATTAACCTTTTCAGAGGTAAACTGCCCTGGACACTACACGACGCCAATGCCGATCACGCCCAGTTGAAACCGGCAGCGGACTGTAAAAAGATCAATTACCCAAAACCCGATGGCATTCTCAGCTTCGACAAGTTGTCTTCCGTGTTTATCTCAAACACCAACCACGAAGAAAACCAGCCCTGCCACCTGATTTTGAAAGATGCCGAGGTTCCGCTAAATCACAATCTGCCGATCTACGACGAGCCGGCGCAACGCTACTGCCCTGCCGGTGTGTATGAAGTGGTTGAAGATGCCGGCGGGAAACGTTTCCAGATCAACGCGCAGAACTGTGTGCACTGCAAAACCTGCGACATCAAAGACCCCACCCAGAATATTGTGTGGGTAGCGCCGGAAGGCGGCGGCGGGCCCAATTATCCGAATATGTAACCTGTGTTGTTCATAGAAAAATGGCGCACATAAATACTGCGCCATTTTTAGTTGAGATCAGCACTCACAAAAGTATAAACAGCTCGACAACCTTCTGTGGGGCGATCAAATTTAAACTTTATTGGCAATTAATTACTTAGCAAAGCTGATCTTTGGCAATGTATAAAAATGCTGCTAAAGATAAGTCCTGTCCCAGTTTGGCAAAGTTTGTTAATGATAAAGTCAGATACACATTAGAACTTGTACTCTACACTGAGTGCAAAATTTTTCCCAGGCGCTCGCTCAAATACGGTCACCCCATCCCGCTCAATCTCTACCGACTGGTCAAGCAAGTTTTGCATTTTTAGCTTAACTGTCACTTCCTCAATGGGATACCAGAAATAAGTCATGTCTAAGGAGTGAAAAGGCTGCTCAAAAGCATCGGGAGAACCCAGTCGACCCGCAAGGTATAAGCGCTCACCAAACACATTATAACCCATAGTTGCAGAATGATTACCATCTGGAGAATCAAATCCTACCAGTATATTAACCACATAATCTGATGCTCCAGCCATAGATCGAACATCATTGGTAGGTGAATCCGCTTCAACACCTGCAACCAGCTCAGCATCTTGTACCGTAACGTTACCTTGCAGGAAGAAACCATCCATGGTCTCCCCAAGAAAACTCATGGTCTTCAAGCCCTCAAGCTCAACACCTATAAGTTCGCCAGACTTGGCGTTTATGATCTCACGCCCAATATCTGTATCACTCGTTGCCTTCTCAAAAAACTCAATTGGATCAGTGATTTCTTTGTAGAAAGTAGAAACTGTCAGGCTGTCTCCGTTACCGAAGAACCATTCGGCACGGATATCAAAACTGGTTATTTCGGATGGGCGAACACTAGAATTGCCACTAACGCGTTCACCGGTAATAGGATCAAGGTATACGGCATCGGTGATCTCGCGCAGATCTGGACGAACCGCTGTTTGCGATGCCGCGAGACGCAGCTGGAAAGTCTCAGCCCAAAAATCACTCATATACGTAAGAGAGAGAGCCGGGTAAATTTTATCTTCTCTAAATACAGAGTTGACCAGCTCTTCAGGGTCAGTAGTGACCTGAGGTTCTTGTATAGTGTAACCATAGGGGTTCCAGTCCAGCGCGACCTGATTATAATCCTCCCAGCGTGCACCTGCAGATACGCGCCAGACTTCATTATAGGTCCAATCAACTTTACCGAAGACTGCGTCGGTAGTCGTAGCGGCGATATAGCTCCTATTGTCAATACCCGCACGCACAAGGCTGTAGTTATTTTCGGGATTGAGTATGTTTTCATCACTGAAAACCGCATCAAGAGGACCTTTTAGTATTGCATCATCAGAAACTTCTAAAATACCCAAACCAAAGCGAGTCTCTTTATACATTCGACCTTTTTCTCTGTAGGCATAACCGCCACTTAACTCGAGCACAGAAGCACTGAACTCGATGGGTAGAGTTGCAGTCCAGCCATAGCTGCGGACCTCATCTTCAAGTTCAGTAAAACGAAAGCTCGCACTACCGTTATTCATGCGTATAGAAGAATCGAGAACCTCCCCGGTAGCTGGGTCATTATCGGTAAAAGCCTGAACAACCACTTCGTTAGGAATATCTGTAGTTGCTGTCGAGTCAGAGAAATACCAGTCTAACACCAACTCCTCAGGCACCCAGTTCAACATATTGCCAAACGAGGACTTGGTTTCCCCACCAATTGAGTGGGTGCCTTTTAGTTGATTAACAAAAAGCTCCCGTTCTTCATATCGTATTGAGTAATCTCTAAACCCAGCGCCATCCGACTTGGAAGAGTTCTCATTGAAGAAATCTTTTATATATGTCGTATCATCAGTATTTCGCAGAAATAAACTAGTCAGTCCAATAGTGTGCTCAGCAGAGTAACTCACGCCGACATTCAAGCTGCCTGTGATATCAACTGTTGATGTAGATTCCATCTTAATACCGTACTGTTCTTTCGGATCACCGTAGATACGCTGGGTGGTTTCCCCCTCTCGCCACCTGCTCTTATAAGAGCCACTGGCTAGGAATCCCAGCTCCCACTTGTCATCAATATTAAAGCGATTGCCTACGCTCGCCCTAATGTCTGAGTCAGGGTTAGTGGAGTCCTCTTCAATCGCGATATCCCGATTCAACTCTAGCGCTAGATTTCGATTCAAACTCTCTGCCGCTGCACGAGCCTCTCGTGGAGATGAATATACATTTCCCTCCGCAATCAGAGTATTGCGAATACTGTTGACATCTAAACGTCCCAAGAAGCGATCAAGCGCTGCACTGAGTTCTTTAGGCATAGCCCGAGAGCCATCATCGGTACCGAACACATCGTCACCCCCACCAGAATAACTCAGAGCTTCTCCATCAGTTTCACTATTAAAGCCAATGCCAACTTCCAGTGAATATGTAAGTTGATCTGGAATATCCTTAGTACGGATATCCACGTTACCTCCACCAAAACTCGCAGGCTTATCCGCTGAATAACTTTTTTGCACAACGAGAGAGTCAACCACTGAAGTTGGGAAAATATCTAAAGGAATAACGTTTCGCGTCAAATCTGGTGACGGAACCGCTGCACCATTAAGAGTGGTACTAGAATATCTCTCTCCTAAGCCCCGAACATACACAAACTTGTTATTTACTAATGACAATCCCGGAATTCTTCTTAGAGCCGCAGCCACGGTAGAGTCGCCGACACGGCTAATCATTTCCGAACCCAACATATCGGTCAGAACTTCTTCTTCAAGCCTCTCATTGAGTAGTGTCTGTGCAGAATCTTGCAGACGCCCTTGAATGAGTACTTCCTCGATTGCCGGAATACTAATGTGCGGTTCTGAAGCGGTAGGAATGTTATGCTGTTCTTCCTGTGCATAGGCATTAGAGACAAACGAAGAGACCGCGGCAATAGCCAGTACCAGCGGCGCTCTTTGAAATATTTCATTTTTAATCATTACTCAGTCTCTTACAGTTTCTGACTAATAAGGTAGTACAATGAAATAGGACGCCGACTCCATCAGCGAAGGCGGCGCTCAAAGAAATCAGGATATAATCCTACTGCATCACCTATCTTAATTGGCGATCCAGAGATTTTTATCCAACCCTACAGCCCAACCTCGGGTCCAATCGAGATTCGCCTCGCTCTCACTCAGGGCACCCAAGTACGCGCGATTGCCTTTTGGAGTAATGGTAATCGGAACATCATTTACTACCATGTCCGCAATGTTCACACTAAAGATTGGCAGAGTTGCACCTTGAAGAACTTGCAGGTTAGTACTTGTATTTGCAGTTGGGTCAACCGCACCCGTAACATCTGCAAAAATATTTTCGTTGGCAACAGCCCACGCTTGAATAGTTTGACCACCAGGAAGTGCATCACCATTAGTCTTTTCTTCACAAACAAAGATATTCGACTCAAGAACAATATCACCATCCTCTGCGCCCTGCAGAGTCTCTTCATTATCTATGCGCAAGCAGTAGTTATCGTTCAAAGATTTGGTGTCTGCAGCATTGAAAGTAGCCACAACCATAGAGTTTATTACAGTTGGGAAAATGGCCTCACGGAAACGCCAGCCTGCACCCGGATCGTCAGAACCATCAACCGGAGAAATAATACAGGTTAAGCCATCGATTGTTGGGCGGCTATTGAGGCCGCGAGCAATGAAGTCTTGGATAGTATCGTCGTCTTTACTTGAATAGCTACCAATACCATCAGACTCGATACAGTTTGCACCTTCTGACTGGCCCTGAATGACCAGAGAGTTGGTAATAGTGCCACGATAACCTTCATCAATATCGATACTGTCATCGTTAACAAACATGGCAACATAGTTAGTCATGTTTACAGCGCCACCGAAAAACTCAACCCCATCATCTTGAGTAGAGTAGGCTTGAATATTTTCCAGAACTGTACCAGAGCCAACAGCACCAAAAGTAATACCATTCAGTTCATTACCTGGCACTACATCAAACCCTGTGTGTTTTACACGAAAATAACTCAGCTTGCCTGAGTTATCAGCATTATTCTCTCCACCATAATTTGATACGGCATCACCAATGAGGCCCTCTACGTCAACATTACACTCACCGTCAGCCATTGCCAGATCACCATCATCTACAGATCCAGTGTATTCACATTTATTAGTGACCCCGAAACCATTGACAACCATCCCACCCCACTCACCAACGGCTTCCGGATCAGAGATCTCACCGTTCACATCAGATAACGAGGTAACAGTAATTGGCGCGCTTGAAGTACCCACCGCAAAAATCTGAGAACCGCGGTTAATCACCAGTGATTCCGCGGCGGAGTTAAATGCCACTGTAACACCTGGCTCAATAGTCAGTTTGGTACCATCACCGCCCTGGGTGATACCAGCTGCTTGCATATCAGCGTGGGAATCGTAGTTTTGACCAATTACTAAACTCCCAATAAATACATGAGCTCCGCCGTCAGCCAAAGTGGCCAAAGTGGCCAAAGTGATATCGTGCATCAAAGGGTTGCCAGCATCTACGAAATCACGCTGGTACTCACAATTACCTTTTGACTCGTTGTAGTCACCGTGAACAATAGTGCCATCCCCTTGTTCATAGGAAGCACAAGGACCATCATAGGAAGTTACGGGTGTGTTTGTTCCCCCGCCGGTGTTTGTCGAATTGTCAACAGTGGTCGGTTCAATATTAATCCCACCACTATCACAACCAGCCATAAGTGCTGCAATGACAGCAACCAGCAAAAGCCTATTCTGTACGCGCTTCATGTTTCCCCCTACAGGAATCTCACCCATTGATATGGGCAGCTCATAAGCATTGAGAGGACTGATAACCATCAAACCAAACAACACACTTTTTGATTGCCCGAAAATTACGTTTGCTTTTTCACCTAAGTGATATGAGCGCGGAGGAGTGTAGAAACGCCATGTTGCGGATTTGTTAAATTTTTATATTTTTAGTAATTTTTCCAATAAAAACACATAGGCTTGCATTTTTTGAACTTTTTGTTGCATAAAAACTTCAGTAATGCTTCAAATAAATGAAATGACAACAGGGTAATGCCTGCTTTTCCCGTTATAAACACAAAATTTAAATGGGCAGCGGTAAAGTCAGGGTGGGATCTTTCTTGAGAAGTGAAGAACTCATGCAAAAGCCCAGAGTCAGCGAAATACTGCCTCTCACTTTATAAATAGCATAACATCAATTATAAGAACCGAGTAAATAGTCTTTACTGGCACTCCGAACAAACAGTTTTCCGGTACCTTCGCAATCATTGTTATCCTCTTCAGCCCAATCGACTAACTGGTAGAAGACATCACGGGAGACCCTCGCTTGAAGACCACCGCGAACTTCCAGATAAGGGATTAGTCGGGAAGGGGTTCCGAACTGCTGCAAGCGCCAATTAGATCCTTCATCCAGCGCAATAACATCACCCACATTGGTGGTAAACAACAACGTCTGCGCATCGCCATTCGCATTGCGTGCCACCTGAGTCGCTACAAAAGGCACGTCTTCTACTTGAATGCGCATCTTCTCCACAGGAGTTACCAGAAAGTACTCCCCCCCTTCCCGCTTCAAAATCCCGGCAAACAACTTGACCAGTGATTGGCGGCGGATCTCGCTGCCCTCGTGTATCCATCGGCCGTCGCGCTTGATGACCATATCCATATCGCCGCATAAATCTGGATTCCACCGTTCAACCGGGGGGTGTCCTTGAAACGCCTTCTGCAACGCCTGCAACTGCTGGAAAAGTGGTTCAGCCAAAGGACGGGCCCGCGATGTCACCAGAATGGCTGGTTTCCTGGGGCTTGCGGGCAGAGATATCGCCGATATGGACACCCACATCCATAATAAACTCCATCAGGCCCTCTCTATCCTCAATCACATCGGCGAACGACTTGGAGTGGTAAAGCTCTACAGCCCCCTGAACCAAAGCCCAATAGGTAGAGTAGTAATAGTAAGCTGGCACCCTCTTGATCATGCCCTGCTCCATCCTGCGCTCAAATACCCGGTTCAGTGCAGAGGCAATGGCATTGCGGATTGTATGGAGCTCGGCGATCATCTCAGGGGCCTGGTTCAGGGCGATGATCTTCTCTTCCAGGCGCTGAAAGAGTCGATCCTTGCCGGGATCAGCCATACGGGACTCAAAGTAGGCCCGAGCCGGTGCAGCAATATCCCCCCGTTCAGCATTACCCACAGCCACCTTGAGCCGTTCGGCAAGAGACCGCTCATAATCCATCAACAAGCGCATATAGATTTCCGTCTTTGAAACAAAGTGCTTGTAGATAGTGCCTTTGCCGATATCCACACGATCGGCAATCTGCTCAACAGTGACCTTTTCTTCACCGTGCTCCAGCAGAAGCTCCAGAGCTGCATCCAGGATGCGCTGCTCTCGTGCGCGAAACCTCTGAACCTTCTCTTTTGCCTTATCCATATTTCCAACCCTTTCTGCCCGTACTATTGGGAACTGAAATTGACTATTTGTTCATGAATAATAGGCAATTCGAGTCGCTTGGAAAAGCAAATCGGGAAATTAGTCTAGTTAATACGAAGAAAGACAAGCCATTATGTATGAATTTTGATCAATTCATCCAAAAAAAGCCCTAGCCCTTACTCCCCGATCCCCCTTTAAGCAGACAAAAGCCTACCTGGCGTCCACTTGCCCGCAGATCAGTGGCCGAAGGCCTGTTCAGTAAGCAGGTGGACAAAACCATGACTATTGATGTTTTTCGCGTCATCTACTGTTATTATTCCCGTGCTGAGCAACCTATGTACGCCCTCCCGGACAATCCCGACTATTCCTATTATTAGCCTGTCGGCCAGTCCAATTGTGAGTGAATCCAACTCGGGAGCCAGAGATACAAGTAACCCCGGGCAGTTGCGCTATTTCTGCAAGGCGACAGTCAGCCAGAGTATGAAGAGCCCATTGATATCCCGGTGAACAGGTAACCTTGTCCATGTCTGAAACACTGAACAAACTACTCGATGTCGAAGAGCTGGATCGCAACCTCTTTCGCAGCCGCCACCATGTGGAAAACTATCGAAAAATACTTTTTGGCGGACAAGTGCTGGGCCAGGCCCTGACTGCCGCCAGCCGGACGGTAGAAAGCCGTCTGCCCCACTCCCTGCACGCCTACTTTTTACGCCCAGGCTCTAGTGAATTACCTGTTATCTATGAAGTTGATCCCATCCGAGATGGTGGCAGCTTCACCACCAGGCGGGTTGTTGCCAAGCAACGGGGGCGGGCCATCTTTAACATGTCCGCTTCGTTTCAAATCAAGGAGGCAGGCTTCGATCATCAGACGGATATGCCCAACGGGGAGATTCCGGCGCCGGAGAGCCTGAAAAACACCCAGCAGCTGGCGCTGGAAGCGGGGCTTGTCAGCCCACAGTACGATCAGCGGCGCTATATGATCGACTTTCGCCCCGTTGACCCCCACAGCTACTTTGCTGCCGAAATCCACGAGCCCAAGTGCAAGTTCTGGCTGCGCGCAGAGGGCGGCATGTCCGACGATCCAATGGAGCACCGCGCCGCCCTCTGCTATGCATCGGATATGGGCCTGCTGGGCACCTCTCTGCAACCGCACCATACCTCCCTGTTTGACCCCCACCTGATGCCCGCCAGTATCGACCATGCCATGTGGTTCCACCGGGATTTCCGCATGGATCAGTGGCTTTTGTATGTCACCGACAGCCCTTCGGCCAGCGGCGCGCGCGGATACACCCGCGGCCAGATCTTCACCCGCGATGGTCTCCTTGTAGCCTCGACCGCGCAAGAGGGGCTCATACGGAAAATTAAACACTAAACCTGTTTAAATGCCGGGGACTTAGCCCGTTGCCACAGGTTGAGACAAATCTGGATCGAACTTCAGCGACATTGTTTACTTTTTAAAGTCAAAAGCCCTTTAGGCATATTGTTGAGATTTACAAATCATCACTTGCTATTTTAAATTCACTTAGCTGTATACAATTTACTCCCAATCGATTGTATATAAGCCATTTTTTATTTTTATAATCAACAGGTTAGAAATAATAAAATACCTAATACCATGAAAAATAGCATGCTCGGAAAGCCCTCCAAATTGCTCAAAAAAATCTGTCAATCGCCAACTCCCAAGGCTACCCACTAGGTTTAGGCATTCAGATGCCCCCTAGCTACTCCTGCAGGTACTGGATCACCGCATCTCCATCGGAATATACATGCTCACTACGATTCTTGCTGGAATTACTTATGACCGATGACAATTAAAATACTCCCAACGACCAAAGCGCGAATAGTAACCACATCATCAGAATGATCCAGTAACCCAACGGCTCCTTCGAGCGAACATACTTTCGGCGCAGCCAAGTATGGCCCGCGAACAGATCGAAGACCACCCAGATCAGCAGACCGACGCCGATGAATTGCCAAATAGTGTCACTCATCGCCCCGACTCAGTAGCCACCGGAGGCTTCAGGTTTTCTGCCCTGGCTTTCACTCGGTCCGGTTTCCAGCCGGGCGGCATGACGAAATATCCAATCGCCTCACCGACGTTCTTCGACCTCACCATGTCGATCAACATGCGCCAGTATCCGTGGAAGAACACCTTGATCGGATTGATCGAAGCAATGGGCTTGGTCAAACCGTAAACGACCGTTTTCTTTTCAGGTGCGAAACTACCAAATAGCTTATCCCAGATAATCAGAATACCGGCATAGTTTTTGTCAATGTACTGCGGATTACTGCCGTGGTGGACACGGTGGTGCGATGGTGTATTGAACACCGCCTCAAACCAGCGCGGCAGTTTCTTGACCAACTCAGTATGCAGCGCGGTTTGGTAGAGCTGCACCATGGTTTCTGCGAATAGAATCATCCAGGGGTTAAAGCCAAGCATCGCCATCGGAAGGTGGAAAAACAACGGCAGAATGCCATCAGCCGGACCGAAGCGGAAAGCAACCGATATATTGAAGTAGGGAGAGCTGTGGTGAACCGTGTGCGTGGCCCAGCCGAACCCGACCCGATGCATGAAGCGATGCTCCCAATAGTAAATGAAATCGGCCAGGATAATCGCCAGCCCCATAACCCATAGTTTATTGGGTAGCTGGATGATACTCATATTCTCGTAAAACCAGTACAGCGTTGCGACGTACACACCAAAGAACAACAACGCGATACCAAGAAAAGCGACGAGAGTGACGAAGTTAGTCACAGCGTCGCCTAGCAGGTTCCAATTGACTCTTTTCTTCCATGCCTGGCGCAATAATTCCAGTGCAAAAATGGCCATCGCAACGTAGAAAAGCCACTCACCGATCCAGGCTTCCAGATAGTAAAGCTCGTCTTCGCTAAAGCGGGTAAATAACCAATCCATACTTACCTCGCCTGAAAGTGGGGATTACTTGTCATCCGTTTACGGCCCGAGCTGATTAGAGCCGGGCTTCGCGCTGGCCTGTGGTTTTACATCGGGCTGTGACAAAGACACATACAACATCTTGATACTTACAAGCCGGCTGCCGCTATCCGCTTTTATCGCGGCCCGCTTGAAATCTGGCTGGTCGTACTTATTAACGGCACTGGAAATTCCATACCCCTCTGTCGGCATATTGGTAAAGTTTCTGTTCATCTCATTGTTGCCATTTTCATCATGAAATAGCGAGATTACGTAATCGCCGGCAGGTATGTTGTGGAAGGTAACCTTCAATTTGGCACCGTGAACCCTGTTGGTGTAGGACGCGTAGGCGTTACTGTAATCAGTATTGTCGTAGGCCTTCTGAGTATCAAAAACGGCAACCATCAACTGAGCATCGTTGTTGCGAATATTATGAACTTCAATACTCAGATCGGCGGCCTGGCCGGCGGCACTGAGCACCAGCAATCCACTCAGAAGGCGGAGTTTTTTGAATATTTAAAGCATGGTAAATCCTCTACGCAAACGTAAATTTTCAACATTGATCATTTACATGCTATGCATCACCTGGTAGATTGTCAATAATGATTATTTATTTGGTGACGCAATGCCCAGACCCAGTCTCAAAGCCGAACGCACTGAAACCATTCTTGATGCGGTCGAAACCTGTGTTATCCAATATGGCGTGCACGGCACGACATTGGAGAAGATCGCCGAAGTTGCTGATATGCGCCGCAGCCTGTTGCGGCACAATATTGGTAATCGGGAGGCGATTCTCGACGCCTTTCTGGATCGTTTTTTCACCAATTCCGAACATGAGGTGGCGACAATGCTGTCGTGTCTACCCGGACAGGACCGGATCCCAATTTTGCTCGACCTCCTGTTTGACGAATACCAATCGACCAGTCAGCTTGCCCTGGTTGCGCTGTCGTTGACCGCGGCAGCTGCCAGCGACACCACCATTCGCGAACGCCTGCACACATGGAATCACCAGTTTGTCGTTACCATGACCGATGAACTGGCGCGCTCATATCCCAACACTAACCGGGATGACGTCTACGCTGCTGCCGCCGGGCTGGTCGGTATTTATTTCAACACCGAATCGCTGGCTCCCCTCGGCGACATGCAAACCATCCGGCAGGCTTCCAAGCACGCCGCTGAACGCCTGATCGAAACTCTGGAGGGCCAAGGCTCATGACAACTATCGATTGGCAACAATACTCCCGACTGCTGACACAACCGATCGAAGAAGCCAAATCCCTGCCCTTCGCGGCCTACACCGATCCCGATGTACTCGCAGCCGAGGTTAAAGCGGTATTTCATAATGATTGGGTCTTTGTCTGCGCTGAGCAACAATTACCCAAACCCGGTGATTATTTCGCACTCGACCTAGCCGGCGAACCGCTGGCCATTGTCCGCGGGCGGGACGGCAACATCCGAGCGCTATCCAATAGCTGCCGCCATCGTGGCACACCACTGCTCGATTCAGGTTTTGGCCAGCTCTCCCGGCATATTGTCTGCCCCTACCACGCCTGGACCTACACCGACATAGGGGAACTCAAGGGCGCACCGTTTATGGGTTCTGTGGAGATCGACAAAACCAAGCACTGTCTGGAATCCTTCCCTCTGGAAAGCTGGTACGGGCTGTTGTTCGTGAATCTCGCCCAACAGCCCCGGGCCTTCTCAGAACGGCTTAATGGCATCAATGACTACCTTGGCCATTTTGAGCTCGATCGTTTCAAGGTTGGCTACGGCGGGGAGACTGAGCACTGGCAAGCTAACTGGAAGCTCGCTGTCGAAAACGGCATCGAAAGTTACCATTTGTTCAAAGTACACACAGAGACACTGGAAACCATCACCCCCACCAGAGATGCATTCTACATCGCCGGCAGTTCAGAATGGACACTGACTGCCGGGCGTATGAAAGAACAACGCTCGACATTGTCGCGCTGGCTCACCGGCGAAACACCCCGGGTGCTGCAGTATTACCTGCTGGTATTCCTGCCGCCAGGCTTCGTCGGCATCCTGACATACGAATCCTTCGATTGGATTTCTCTACTACCCGACGGCACAGGTGCCTGCTTCGTGCATTCGGGGGGTATTTCTACAGCCGCCCCGGCACTAGGCGAGACGCCCGAGTCGCAATTCGCAGCCTCCTTTCTTGCCGAGGACAAGTTCATTTGCGAGCGAGTGCAACAAGGCATGTCAGGCCGACGGGGGCGCGGCGGCAAGCTAGTCGAACTCGAGCGTATTCTGGTCGATTTCCGCCAGTTCTTGCTCTCGCGTCAGTTCGACACTCCGCCGCTACCGTTGTACACCAGCTCCGAAGGACAAATGTTTGTACAACCCTGATTCGCAGCGAATCAGGGTTCGTATTCCTTTACCTCTGAATCAGCACCAGTTCAGCATATCGTGCAATTCATCAACGGCAAAACTCTATAATTGACCATCACCTCGATAGCTACGGTCAATATTATGAAAAAATATCAATAGCTGCTTACCCCTGCCTGCAAGTGCCAGTAATCGCCAGACAAAAAACAAAACGAGCTCTCCAAAAACAACTAAACCCAGCTTGAGAGCCAGGTTTAGTAGTTTTTACTACCTGCTAGTGCTTGTAGCTGCCAGATATCAGCCTACTCCCACTCGATCGTCGCCGGCGGCTTGCTGGATACGTCATATACCACGCGGGAAATTTGCGCTATCTCATTAATAATGCGATTGGAGACTTTCTCGATCAGTTGGTAGGGCAGATGCGCCCAGCGCGCTGTCATAAAATCCACGGTTTCCACAGCGCGAAGAGCCACCACATATTCGTAGCGACGACCATCACCCACCACACCGACTGATTTCACCGGCAGGAACACGGCAAATGCCTGGCTGGTTTTGTGATACCAATCGGACTTGTGCAACTCCTCGATAAAAATTGCATCTGCCTCACGCAGGATATCCGCATATTCCCTCTTCACCTCCCCTAGGATACGCACACCCAGGCCCGGACCCGGAAAGGGGTGGCGGTATACCATATCGTAAGGCAGCCCTAGCTCCAGCCCGATCTTGCGCACCTCGTCCTTGAACAGCTCCCGCAGGGGCTCCACCAGTGCAAATTGCATGTCCTCCGGCAGGCCGCCCACATTGTGATGGGACTTGATAACGTGTGCCTTACCCGTCTTGGCAGCAGCGGACTCAATAACATCCGGATAGATGGTGCCCTGAGCCAGGAATTTTACATCCCGCAGTTTGGAGGCTTCCCGGTCGAACACCTCAATAAAGGTATTACCGATAATCTTGCGTTTGGACTCAGGCTCAACCACACCCACCAAGCGAGAAAGGAAGTAGTCTTCAGCGTCTGCACGAATTACACATACCCCCATGTTCTCGGCGAACATCTGCATTACCTGATCGCCTTCGCTTTTGCGCAACAGGCCATTGTCCACAAATACACAGGTCAGCTGATCACCGATCGCCCTGTGCAGAAGTGCTGCCACCACGGAACTGTCGACACCGCCGGACAATCCCAGCAGTACCTTGCGCTTGCCCACCTGTTCACGCACTCTGGCGACAGCGTCTTCAATAATGTTCGCAGGCGTCCAAAGTTTTTCGCAGCCACAAATATCTATCACAAAGTGCTCGTAGATACGCGCACCTTGCAAAGTGTGCGTCACTTCTGGGTGAAACTGCACGCCGAAGAAATTCTTCTCTGCGTTGTACATACCTGCAATGGGGCAGGAATCCGTAGAGGCCATACGTTTAAAGCCCCCCGGCATCTGTACCACTTTATCCCCATGGCTCATCCAAACATCCAGCAGTGCATCACCATCATCGCTGAGGTGATCCTTGATATCACGCAGCAAACTTGAAGTGCCTTCAACCTTAATCTGGGCGTATCCAAATTCGCGCACACGGCTACCCTGCACCGCACCGCCAAGCTGATGCGCCATAGTCTGCATGCCGTAACAGATGCCCAGTACCGGCACTCCCAGGTTGAAAACCACTTCCGGCGCACGAGGCGAGCCCGTTTCCGGCACAGACTCGGGACCACCGGCCAGGATAATGCCTTTTGGGTTGTACTCGCGAATCTCCTCCTCACTCATATCAAAAGCGCGGATTTCGGAAAAAACGCCCAACTCGCGTACGCGACGGGCAATCAGCTGAGTGTACTGGGACCCGAAGTCCAGAATCAGTATTCGACTGGAATGGATATCTTGGCTCATGATTGACTCGATACAATGAAAAAATAGCGACAAACGGACCAAAAGGTCCGTTTGTCGCTTGTTTTTGAGGCTGTGGTTTGTCGTATGGGAGCAGCTTCCAGTGCCTACCGTCCACTCACCGGGTAATTGGGCGCTTCCTTTGTTATCTGCACATCATGCACATGGGATTCGCCCATACCTGCAGCAGTCACTCGGACAAATTCCGGGCGGGTGCGCATGGTTTCAACATCCACACTGCCGGTATAGCCCATGGCCGAGCGCAGCCCACCCATCATCTGGTGCACGATGACAGACAGCGGCCCCTTGTAGGGAACGCGTCCTTCAATACCTTCGGGCACCAGTTTCTCTGCGCCCTTGCTGACATCCTGAAAATAGCGGTCAGATGAGCCCTGGGTGCGGGCCATGGCACCGAGAGAACCCATGCCTCGGTAGGATTTGTAGGTGCGCCCTTGGTACAGTTCCACCTCACCGGGCGCCTCTTCCGTACCGGCAAACATGGAGCCCATCATGACCGAGGAAGCGCCGGCAACAATGGCCTTGGAAATATCACCAGAGTAGCGGATACCACCATCGGCAATCATCGGGACTCCGGTACCTTCCAATGCCCTGGCAACCTCCGCAATCGCAGTCACCTGGGGCACACCGATTCCCGTCACGATGCGGGTAGTGCAGATAGAACCCGGACCAATGCCCACTTTCACCGCATCGGCACCAGCCTCAAGCAAGGCCCGTGCAGCTTCACCAGTAGCAATATTGCCCCCGATCACATCTACCTGGGGGTGCATCCTCTTGATCCGCCGCACCCGATCAATCACGTTGCGAGAATGGCCGTGGGCGGTATCCACCACCAATACATCCACGCCGGCCTCCACCAATGCCGCTACACGGTTATCGGTGTCCGGGCTTGTGCCCACTGAAGCGCCTACGCGTAAGCGGCCATCGGAATCCTTGCAGGAATTAGGGTACTGCTCCGCCTTATTAAAATCCTTAACCGTAATCAGGCCGCGCAGCTCGAAATCATCGTCCACCACTAGCACTTTTTCGATGCGGTGCTGGTGAAGCAGCTCGCGCACCTGGTTGGGGGATGCGCCTTCATGGGCAGTTACCAAACGCTCCTTCGGGGTCATGATGCTGGCCACACTGACATCCAAGTCGGTGAGAAAGCGCACATCACGGCTGGTAACAATACCTACCAAGTCGCCTTTATCCATCACCGGAACACCGGAGATATTGTGGTGCGCGGTGAGCGCTATCAGCTCGCGCACAGTGGCATCAGATTCAATGGTAATGGGGTCCTTGACCACACCGGCTTCGAATTTCTTCACCGCGCGCACCTCAAGGGCCTGCTTCTCTATAGACATGCTTTTGTGAATAATGCCAATACCGCCCTCCTGAGCCAGAGCAATAGCCAGCCGCGCCTCTGTTACCGTATCCATGGCAGCGGATACCATGGGGATATTCAGGGAAATGTTGCGGGACAGTTTGGTTTTGAGACTGACATCCTTGGCGGTCACCTCGGAATAACCGGGTACGAGCAGAACGTCGTCGAAAGTGAGGGCTTCGCGCGCGATGCGCAGACTGGATTCAGACATTGACACTCAAACCTCGAAACAATAGGCGGGATTGGGTATCGGCGCGATTATACCTCCAAGCGCCCAAGACGCAAACGGCAATTTGCTGAAAACCGAAATTAACGGGCAAGAGGCTTTACCTCTCGCGGCGTTACTGCAATATTGCTGCCCCAACCTTCTCGTGAGAGCAACCAATGCAACCGGCCTCCCTACCCCCAGGTGCCAAGCGAAGTGTCCTGTCAGTCAGCGAGCTGAACTGGGAGGTAAAGCACCTGTTGGAGAACAGCGTACCCCTGTTGTGGGTCAGTGGGGAAATATCCAACTTTGCCAAACCCAGTTCCGGACACTGGTATTTCAGCCTTAAAGACGCCCGCGCACAGGTGCGTTGCGCCATGTTTCGCAACCGCAACCGCAGCGTTGCCTTCCAACCGCAAAATGGTCGCGAGGTGCTGATCCGCGCAAGAGTGAGCCTGTATGAAGGGCGTGGGGAGTTCCAGCTGGTAGTGGAGCATATGGAAGAGGCCGGTTTCGGTATACTGATGCGCCAGTTGGAGCAGCTCAAAGCCAAGCTTCGGGCAGAGGGGCTGTTCGACAGTGCGCGCAAGCGCCCATTGCCCTACCTGCCTCTCAATATTGGCATTATCACCTCACCTATCGGCGCAGCCATCCACGACATGATCCATGTCCTACACCGGCGCCACCCGGCTGCAGAAATAGGATTGTGGCCAGTGGCGGTGCAGGGCCAGGGAGCAGCGCAGCAGATTGCCGAAGCGATTGAAAAAGCCGGGCGCAGTCAACGCCATGACCTCCTGATCGTGGGTCGCGGCGGTGGCTCTCTTGAGGACCTATGGCCATTTAACGAGGAAATTGTGGCAAGAGCACTAGCCGCCTGCCCGATTCCCACTATTTCCGCCGTGGGGCATGAAACCGATAACTCTGTCACAGATCTGGTTGCTGACTTGCGCGCCCCTACCCCTTCGGCTGCAGCAGAAATTGCCAGTGCCAATAGTCGCGAATTATTCCAGCGGCTGGAAAGTGACAGGCGCCGCTTGTTTCGAGCCCTACAGCACCAGTTACACCAGCTGCACCAGCGGGTAATGCTGAAGCGCAACCGCTTGCGCCATCCCAAAGAGCAACTGCTAAACCGTGCCCAACGCCTGGACCATCTCGAGATACGCCTGATCGCAGTGGGGCAACAGCAGGTGCAACAGCTCCAAACCAGGCTCTCTACAGCTCGGCGGGCCTTAGCCCATTGTCATCCCAAGCACCATATTCACGACAAGCACAGGCAGGTTGAGCAGGCCCAGCGCAGCCTCCAGCGTGCAGCCAAACAACAACTCCAGCACAGCCGCAACACCTTTTTGCATATTGCTCAGCTGCTCAATAACGTGAACCCCCTGGCAGTTTTGCAGCGGGGTTACGCCATTGTTATGGACCTGGAAGGCGGGGCGTTGAAAGACAGCCGCGCCCTGGCTCCCAAGCAAAAGGTCAAAGTCAGGCTGGCCCGTGGGCACTTTACCGCACTAGTCGAAGCCACAGAGGGCTGAATTCACCCCAGATATTTTGGAATTTCCCTATTGCCGCTTAACCGTTGAGTTCCATTATTCCCCTCGAGATTGTCACCTCCTGTTGCTTGGGGCAACTACTTGAAAACCGACACATTGGCGCGGATAGAACCTCCCAGGTGCTGCATATCGCCTGCCCCTGACAAAGCCTCGACAGGGATCATCACCAAGGAGTTACTGTACCGTCGTCGCATGAATAACTAGAAAAAACCTGGGACTCTGCCCTAGTTAGGCAGACGCATTGGCCCACTGCCCGAGCTTCGAAAGGAGCCCCTTTTTAGGTACTGCTCCACGACCAATATAAGGTCGGGTTATACAGTGAGCACGATTTTCCCAATAACTTTACCTGCTTCCAGCAGTCGGTGCGCCTCTGCCACCTGCTCCAGCGGAAACTGCGCCGCTATCTGCGGGCGAACTTTGCCGTTCGCAATCAACGGCCAGACCCGGGCCTCCAGTGCGTGCGCGATTTCCGCTTTAACTTGTGCCGTGCGGTGTCTCAGGGTAGAGCCGGTCAATATCAGGCGCTTGAGCATGACCGGCAGCATGTTGACCTGCACCTCAGCGCCCCGCTGATAGGCAATATTGACAATCCGGCCATCATAAGCCGCCACACTTATATTGCGGTCAATATAGTCCCCTCCCACCATATCCAGGATGACATCAGCACCGCGATCTCCAGTGGCTTCTCGCACGACTTGCACATAGTCCTCCACCCGGTAATTGATTGCCCTTTCCGCACCGAGTGTTTCACAGGCCGTACACTTTCCCTCTGAGCCCGCTGTGGTAAAAACCCGTGCGCCCAAATGATATGCCAATTGGATTGCCGCAGTACCAATACCGGAGGAACCGCCATGTATCAACAGCGTTTCTCCACTTTGCAATTTGGCCCGGTCAAACACATTGGTCCAGACAGTAAAGAAATTCTCAGGCAGAGCCGCCGCTTCAACCTCAGAAAGTCCGGCCGGAATCGGCAAACACTGGCCTTCAGCAACAGCGACATATTCTGCGTAACCACCTCCGTTCGTCAGCGCACATACCCTGTCGCCCACTCGCCAGCGCCGCACCGCCTCACCCACAGCAACCACTTTTCCGGCCACTTCAAGACCCGGGATTGGCGACGCACCTGGGGGGGCTGGATATTGCCCCTTACGCTGTACGATATCCGGGCGGTTAACTCCGGCCGCCGCCACTTTAATCAACACCTCGTCTGTCGCAATCCCCGGTTTGGCCAATTCCACCAATTGCATCACTTCCGGGCCACCATACCCCGACAACTCAATCACACGCATCATCCCCTCCTCTAAGTATGCGCCAGACATGGATGTCTGGAATTCTCTCTCAACAGTCATCAATTTGGTCAATATGACACAGCAGCGAGGAGCATTCATTATTCAGTGGTCAAACAGCTCGATTTGCCGGACACTACCGTATCATCTCAAGTTACCCGGGGAGAAAACCTGAAATCCACCGGGGGTCGACAGGGTAGGATTTAAGGCAAAATAGCCCACCTCGTGGAATTGACGGACTTGTCGCCCCACACAGCAAAATCAGGCCCACAAGCAAGTGGATATAGGCGCAGCTCCCGAATACCGAACCGGCAAAGGCAACTATTTTTCGATTAGGGCTTGCAAACTTCTGCCCAGCGCGGCAGAATTCGCGCCCAACTGGACATTAAAGAACTGGGGATATTTGCTAACTTACGGATTTTTAAGGAGTTTCTTATAAAACCACTTGACTGGCAAAACCCGATTCTCTATAGTTTGAAGCCATAACGCGCTCGTAGCTCAGCTGGATAGAGTACCTGGCTACGAACCAGGCGGTCGTAGGTTCGAATCCTACCGAGCGCGCCAATAAAAACTTGTAAATCATAGAGTTACAAGAACAAAAAGGCGGTATCAATAAATTGATATCGCCTTTTTTCGTTAAAGTGTCCACAAAGCGTCCACACAACTTTACTTTCCCGCTCTCCAGGCAAATCTAATAAGTAAAAACCTTGTGGCCTCTACCGACACCAAATTAGAACCTTGAAAATAAAAACCAGATCTCAATTCATAGACAATCAGGCAAGCTAATTAAAACTGGATAAACATTGGAGGTTTCGCGCTCTGGAAAATAAGCTGGAGGGTGATGCCAGAACATAGGCAAGGGAGGTTCCTATGGATCGAATTCTGTACCACTATACCAATCAAATTGGTTACACCGGGATTCTTGAAAGCCAATCTATTTACCCATCACTGAAAGCTAATAACCCCAAAGACGCGCGCTTCGGTGACGGCCAATATCTCAGCGATATTACCCCAGGCTCCAAAAGGCCCGGCCAACTCTCCATGATATTCTTCAATATTCCCTGGGCCGGGCACCGGTTCACTCATCATATTAATGTGAATGTCAAAGGCTTAAATGTGATACTTGGAAGAAAGCACGTCCACCTTGTCCCCAATTCCAAACCCCTAGACATCAGCGACAGGCTTGCCGGACACGGCAGAAATTAGAGTGAGGTTATCCATGTCTTCCTATATTTACTCAAAGTGGCATAACAGCCCTGAAGATAGCCCGGTAGAATTCTACAGTGAACTGAACGGCGAGCGTTTTGAAACCCGCAAGGTAGAAGTCTTCAAAGACGGTTCCCTGGGGTTTGCCTCTAACAAAGCAACCTCCAAAACAACCAAGCTAGGTATTGCCCCGGTTCCACCATTGACAGAAATTGCAGAACAGCCGGAGTTCGATATAAGAACCATTTCTCCACAGCAATTTGAGGCAAAGTGGAAGGAAGCAACTGCCTAGTGAATATTCATTACCTCAAAGGCGATGCAACCAACCCCCAGGCAGATGGCAGCGCTGTTATCGTTCATGTTTGCAATGATGTGGGGAAATGGGGCCGGGGCTTTGTTATGGCTCTCAGTAAGAAATGGAAAGCACCCGAGCTGCAATACAAGGCGTGGTTTACGGGCCAGGCAAAGCCCAGCCTGGGTAGTGTCCAGTTCGTTGAGGTAGAGGAAACACTGACGGTAGCGAATATTATCGGCCAGCATGGTGTACGCTCCCCTAGGAACAAAACTGCTCCCGCTCCTGTTCGCTATGGAGCGATCAGGGAGGGCCTTATGCAAGTTGCGGACTATGCACTAGAGAAAGCGGCTTCAGTTCATATGCCGAGGATTGGATGCGGGCTTGCTGGGGGCACCTGGGAAGAAATAGAGCCGATTGTCTTGGAAAGCCTGACTTCTAAGGGTATAGAAGTTTTTGTTTACGATTTGTGACGTTAAAAGGAACCACTGGCACCGTTCCATCTTTCTCTTCTCACAGCGGCAAGGTATCCGGAAAACCCCGTGGTTACTGGCTTTAAGCCATTTTGGCCTGTGAAAAACTTCTTCATTTTTCTTCAAAAGTGTTCATTTTGTGAAATCTCGAAAATCGCTACAGCCCACGGCTGGCGGGGGTTTGCGGTATTTTCCAATTTCACTGGGTAAAGGAAAGCGCAAAATCGGCAGGCGTGGGGAGGAGTGACCAGTGGCCCTTTTTTGCTGTATGTTTTTTGACCGCACCTTGTTGAGCATCTTATATCATGCGGGGTTTAGCGTGAACCGCTGACTTTTTGATCATCGGAAAATTGTGAAGGCTTTTGAAATAGCGGCAGGCACTTAAAGTACACCAAATGAGGATAGGATTTTATCGGCATTCAATTCAGGTTTAATAATAAGTAGGATGGCAGTTCTGGGAATAATCGTACTATTTATTTCAAGAGTCGGCACACTGGGTGTAGCCATAATAAATCAGATAAGGTTTATCATTATAAGTGAAAAACTAGACTACTACTTGAATCGATGGGTAATCACCCCGAAAACCCACCGGAACCAAAAGTAGAATTTTCCCGTAAAATACACACAGGAGATTCTGCATGAAAAAATCGAAGTACAGCGACAGCCAGATTCTGGCGATACTCAAGCAGGCCGAAAACGGCGTGCCAGTGCCTGAACTATGCCGAGAACACGGTATGAGCTCAGCGAGCTTTTATAAGTGGCGATCCAAGTACGGCGGCATGGATGCCTCAATGATGGCCCGCCTGAAGGAACTGGAGGATGAAAATCGGCGCCTCAAGAAGATGTATGCCGAAGAGCGGTTGAAGGCTGAAATCGTTCAGGAAGCTCTGCAAAAAAGTGGTAAAGCCATCTCGGCGAAAGGAGATGGCGCGGCAAGCCGTAGCCACACGGTACATCAGTATTCGAATTGCCTGTGCTGCTTTCGGTGTCAGTGAAAGTTGCTATCGTTATCAGCCTGTTCTCAGCGATGAAAACGAGGAGATTGCCAATTGGCTTATCCGGTTAACAAATGAGCAGAGTGACTGGGGCTTTGGCCAGTGCTTTCATTACCTACGTAACGTGGAGGGCGCTCGGTGGAACCACAAGCGCGTTTACCGGATCTACTGTGAGCTGGCGTTAAATATGCGAATAAAGCCAAAACGTCGCCTCAAGCGCCAGGCACCAGAACCTCTGAAAGAGCCAACAAAAGCGAACCAAGTATGGTCAATGGACTTTATGCATGACCAACTAAGCGATGGCCGGAACTTCAGGCTGTTCAATGTCATTGATGATTACAGGCGTGAAGGACTGGCAATCGAGGCCGGTTTTTCACTGCCAACGATACGTGTGACTCGCGCTCTCAACCAGCTACTTGAATGGCGGGGCCAGCCCAGCACTATCCGCTGTGATAATGGCCCTGAGTTCATCAGTCATGAGTTTGTAGCATGAGCGAAAAAGCGGCGAATACGGATCGAGTACATCCAGCCAGGCAAACCACAACAAAATGCTTATATCGAGCGAGCCAACAGAACCATTCGGTATAGTTGGCTCAGCAAGCACCTCTTCGACAGCCTTGAAGAGGTTCAGGGTTATGCAACTGAATGGTTATGGTTTTACAATCACCGCCGGCCACACAAAGCAAATGGCGGTAAACCACCGTTGATGGTGGCTTAACCTCTACTTTTGGTTGCGGGTAAGAATGGGGGGATTACCTGTACCTGTCTCACCCGGCGTTTTCGTCGTCGCTGGCCATACCAGATCCGCCCGAATACCCACCAGTAAGATGACATACGACATCTCCAGCGTGAGGAAAGCGCCAACGGGGTGGTTTGGCACACCTCGTATCATCAGGTAGACCAAATAGCTCATGGCAATCAGATTGCCGGCAAGCGTAACGTTGAGAGCGTAACCACGTTCTTGCCAGAGTGGTTTGCAGAGCAGGATGTTCAACACGGCGGTGCCGATGAGCATCACACCGGGCAGCATTAGCAGCAAGCGACGTGGTATGACAATGCTTTCGTCGATTACCATCGGCCAAATAGCGACAACATGGCCATGGGCCCCCAGGATGAGAAATAGTCCCAGCAGTACCGCGCCTCCGGCGGCAAGGCGGTATAGCGCATTGCGTTGCGTCACATTTTTTGCACTAAAAGCCAACATCTCGCTCCCCCGCAGTGGCCAGACCACATTCGTAGGCAAATACTACGGCCTGGGCGCGATCGCGCAGTCCCAACTTGGACAGCAAACTGGATACGTGGGTTTTGACGGTGGCAGAGCCAATAAACAGGGCCTCCGCGATCTCAGCGTTGCTCTTGCCATCGGAGATCACCGCCAGCACTTCGCGCTCCCGGGTAGTCAAACGCTCCAAGCGTTCCGCCAAGTTACGTCCTGTTCCCAACTTTTGCGCGAATTGACTGATCAGGCGCTGGGTGATGGCTGGCGCGAGCATGGCACCACCATCCGCTACGGTCCGCACCGCCTCTACCAGCGCCTCGGGCGGAATGTCCTTCAGCACAAAACCACTGGCGCCCGCCCGCAGCGCGCGAAACACGTATTCATCGGGATCGAAGGTGGTCAGGATGATGACCCGGCAAGTAGCGTCGCCCGCTTCCAATATGCGCGCTGTGGCTTCCAGCCCGTCCATCTCCGGCATGCGGATATCCATTAGGATGATGTCCGGCTGCCGTTGCCGCGCGGCCTCAATCGCCTCGATGCCGGTGCCGGCCTCTGCCACCACCTCGATGTCTGGCTCGTTGTCCAGCACCAGGGCAAAACCGCGCCGCACCAGGGCCTGATCATCCACCACCATCACTCGCAACATTATCCCCTCCCCATTCCTGTGGGTAGTTGTGCATACACCTCAAAACCACCGCCATCGACCACGCCGGCACGCAAAAAGCCACCGAGCAGTTCCGCGCGCTCGCGCATACCCGCGATGCCGTGCCCGCCGTTGGGTTGTCCATCGATTGGTTGCACAACCATGGGCTGCTCAGCCGCAGCGTGTCCTTCATCGCGAACACGAATCGCAATATGGCCGGCCTCTGCGCGCACACTCACGCACACCTCGGCTGCGGCGCCGACGTGCTTGATGACGTTGGTTAATGATTCTTGAACGATGCGATAAGTGGTGAGGGCGACTCTGGTCGGCACATTCTCCAGCGCGCCGTGAGGCTCATAGTCGACCCAGGCTATTACCTGTCGGACTTGTTTGATCAGGGCAGGCAGGTTTTTGAGACTCGGCTGCGGAGTGAGTGTACTCTCGTCACTGGCAGGGCGCAGCACGCCGAGCAAATGCCGCATCTCTGTCATGGCCTGACGACCAGCTGCTTCTACTGAAGCCATGGCCTTACTGGCTGCCTCCGAGTTATTGCGACTAATGGCTCTGGCGGCACCTGCCTGAACCGTCATCAGACTGACCTGGTGCGCCACCACATCATGCATCTCGCGCGCGATTCGGGTGCGCTCCGCCGCCACAGCCCGCTCGGATTCGGCATTGCGCTCGCGTTCCAAATACTTCGCTCTCTCCTCCAACAAGCGCAGGTACTCGCCACGAAAGCGTAGCCGGCGGCCGATGTACCACAGCGCCCATACCAGCATGACCGTCACCGTGCCAGCGGCTGTGGGCTGAACCAGAACGCTCTGATCAAGCGCCACAAAAATCAGCGTCGCGACGACCGCGATAAAACTGGCTCGGGTATTGGTCTCGTAGCGGCCAAGGCTGTACAGCGAAACCGCCATAGCGACGATACCACCTGCCGGCAAACCCAGTTCCAGTAATATCGTGGCGCCAAGAATAACGGTCTGTACCTGCCAGGGATGCGTGCGGCGCCATAATAGAACGAAGCAGCCGACGAACGCACACTGGAAAGCAACGACATCCCAGAGGCTCTGCAGGGCCAGCACCTCATGCGCGTCGTCGTCCGACCACATCAGCAGCGTCAGCCAAAACATAAGCAGGGCGATAAGCAGATCAGTCAGGTGCGGCCAGCGTTGGAAGGGCCCGCGGAATGGTTGCCACACCGGAAGCCTGGGTAATGCCGAGCCGGCGTTGAGCGGATTCGACGCAGCTGTTTTGGGGGACGGCGATTTCATTCCCGCATGCTAAACCAGGCTCGGCCAGCTGTCATGGGACTTCCGACGGAGGCGGGAACAGGATCATCTCCACCTTTTGGGGGAGACCAGATTCCTGCCTGTGGCGGATGTGCGGAGCCCCACAAAAGCCCACCATGTTCGGCAGGCATATTCAGCCCAAGCCCGCGAGGACGACGCCCTAGATGAGCCAGTACCGAGACCAAACAGCGTCGGCCCCGCTACATAACCGCCTGGAGGAACACCATGAACGATGCTGTACTCAGTCAAACACTGCCGCGACCATTCGATACCCTGCGGGCTGTTAATCTGACGGTAAAAACCTGGTTTTACGTTGCGGCAATCGGGCATGCCATCTTCCTTGCCTATATTCTGGCTGTATTTTACCCGCCCATTGCGCAATCCGGACTGCATGGACTGCAGGGCCTGCACCTGCCTACAGGCTTCCGCGAGGGCGACACACTGGGTAATCTGGCATCGGTGAGTCACGTTCTGTTGGCTGTGATTGTGATCGGTGGAGGCCCCTTGCAACTGGTTCCCGCGGTACGCCGGCATGCACCTGCCTTCCACCGCTGGTTGGGGCGTAGCTATCTTCTGGCGGCCATGGTCAGCAGTATTGGTGGGCTGTATATGACCTGGACGCGGCACACCGTTGGCAACCTGGTAACCCAGATCGGTATTACTGTCGACGGCATACTGATTCTGGCGTTTGCATTTCTGGCGGTGCGCAATGCAATGGCTGGGCGCATTACCGAGCACCGGCGCTGGGCCTTGCGTCTCTTTATGGTCGCCAGCGCGGTATGGTTCTTTCGTGTGGCCCTGATGGGTTGGGCGGTGCTAACCGACGGGTGGGGGATCCACTGGGAATCCTTTACCGGGCCATTTCTGTATACTCTGGGTTTTGGTAATTATCTGCTGCCGCTGGCCATGCTGGAATGGTATTTTTATTGTCAAAAGCGCAAAGCCGGACAGGGTATCCAGATTGCTTTTGTAAGCACACTGTTGCCGCTGACCGTGTTTATGGGCATTGGTATCTTCGCGGCCACCATGGGCTTGTGGTTACCGCGAGTGTGAAGATGGCCGGCGAATATCCAATCTCTACTGAGTAATTAAGCTTTGCTTCAATGGTCGGGCCATAAAGCCACTAAGCCGCTTAAAGGCTGATCTAACTTGCAGAGGGAAAGCAACAGCGGATTAATATTTATTCGAGGAAAAATAACCCAGTTAGTATACTTCAAAAAATAACCACTAAACCGGTACAACTCACCCCTTTTATAGTCGTACTGGTTTCCAGCTCAATAGCAAGTAAAGTCCTACCCGGCGCCGGCGATGGTTTTTAAGAGTTCGCCGAGAGTGGTCTGGCACCAGTTTCGTTCGTTGTAATTGTGAATCACCGTGGTGTGGCCGGCACTGAGAACATCTAGAACGAAAAGATCCAAGAGTCAGAAAAAACTCCATCACCGCCGGGAAAACCCCGTGGTTACTGGCTTTCAGCCATTTTGGCCTGTGGAAAATTTCTTCAATTCTCTTCATTTTTCTTCAATTTGTGAAATCCCGAAAATCGCTACAGCCCACGGCTGGCGGGGGTTTGCGGTGTTTTCCAATTTCACTGGCTAAGGAAAAGCGCAAAACCGGCAGGCGTGGGGAGGAGTGATCGCAGGCTCCTTCGAGACATCAGGAAATGTTAAATTTTGCGCCATTCTTCTTTTTAACTGCTTAAATTCTCTAGGCTTCTCCATTTTGACAGTGTAGTGAAACATCGCTATTGACCTTGTCATGTGATGAAGAGGTTTGAAATCCTCTCTTAATAGGCTAATAGGGAAGACTGAAATAAGAAATGGCGCATATTTCATCTATAATGGTCAACCATTGCGTCACAAAATTTTAGTTGTAGTAAGCTCACCTCTATTAGGTCATCACATTAGAGTTATACACATGGCTGAGACACAAATAGAATGGACAGATGCCACTTGGAATCCAGTGGCTGGTTGTTCTTTAGCCAGTTCTGGATGCAAGAACTGCTATGCCATGCAAATGGCAAGACGCCTAGAAATGATGGGTGTGGATAAATACAAGGGCCTAACAAAAAAACGAACTAATAACGTGGTGTGGAACGGTAATATTCGTTTAGACCATAAATCTCTTGAAATCCCTTATCGTTGGAAGAAGCCTCGAAAAATTTTCGTAAATTCAATGAGTGATTTATTCCACGAAAAAGTTAGCGATAAGTTTATTCTGGAAGTCTGGAAAGTTATGGAGGAGACTCCACATCATAATTACCAAATTTTAACAAAGCGACCGGAGCGGATGAGAAAATTTGTCTCATCAAAAGTGAAATATATTTTACCAAATGTCTGGCTTGGCACTACCGTCGAGTCAGAAGACGTGAAAATGAGAATTAATTTTTTAAGAAGAACCTCTGCGGCCATTAGGTTTATCTCTTTTGAACCTTTAATTGGCTCAGTCGGGAAAGTAAATCTTAGTGATATTCACTGGGCGATTGTCGGCGGAGAAAGTGGATGTAAAGCACGCCCGATCAAAGAAGAATGGATAGATGAAATCCATGAGCAGTGTGAAATTTATAATACTGCCTTTTTCTTCAAGCAGTGGGGGTCTTGGGGCAAAGATAATCAAAAGCGCTCAAAGAAAGCTAACGGACGAAAATATAAAGGCAGAACCTGGGACAACATGCCATTAATTGAGTGTATATCATTTTAACATTGAGAGGGATTTTGTTGTGGCAAAGAAGAGCTATGACTGGGAAGGCGGCGCTGTACTTGAAGACCACACAAAGAAAAAGCATAGAATTTTAAAGGAATACTTTAGAAAATATTTATTGACTCGTTGTCAATTGCCACACTGCGAAAAATTTAAGGTTTCTATCGTGGATGCCTTTTCAGGAGCTGGAGTATATGCATGTGATAGCCTTGGATCTCCCTTAATTTTTGTCGAGGCGCTAAAAAATACAATAAATGAAATAAATGTCTCGCGGTTAGGGCGGGGAATGAAGACCATAAAAATAGAATGTCTTTTGCTTTTAAACGATAAGAGTAGATCTGCGATTGATCATCTAAAAGAAAATATATCCCCTTTGTTAGCCGGCATAAAAGAGGAGCGTCAAGATTTAATAATTTACACAGAGTATTTTTGCAAAGATTTTGATGGATTATATCCAGAAATAAAGAAACGCTTGCTGCAAGCCAAATGCAATAATGTATTCTTTAATCTTGATCAGTGTGGATATGCGAACGTTACCTCAAGTGTAATTAGAGACATAACTCAATCTTGGAGATCTGCAGAAGTCCTACTAACTTATATGATAGGAAGCTTGCTAACTTACCTATCTCCCGGATCAATAAATTCAAATATTTTAGAGCCTGAGATAAAAGAAAAAATTTTTCATCTCCTTGAGGATAAAAATATAAATAAGCAAGAGTGGCTATCTGAAGCGGAAATAGTGGTCTTTAGGTACTTCAAGGGATGTGCCACATATATAAGTCCTTTTTCAATAAATAATCCGAAGGGCTGGAGGTATTGGCTAATGCATTTTTCAAATAACTATCGTGCACGTCAAGTTTACAACGACGTCCTTCATGATTGTGGAGAAGCACAGGCCCACTGTGGTAAATCGGGTTTGAATATGCTGTCATATGATCCTTCGGAAGCCACCCAACTTTACTTGTTTAATAGCGATTCTCGACATCTTGCAAAGGAAAGTTTATATGATGATATACCACGCCTAGTTGCCAAGTCCGGTGACACAATGAGAATTAACGATTTCTATGCTGAAACATTTAGCGAGACACCAGCCCATAGTGACGACATTCATGAAATGATCATCGAAAATCCAGATTTGGAAGTCATCACTGAAACAGGTGGCACTCGTAAAAAACCAAATACGATAAAAGTTACTGATACCCTGAAGGTATGTAGCCAACGAAGTTGGTTTTCTATGTTTAAGCTACATGAAGACAAAAGAGTCCCTTCAAGCAGTACTAAAACTCCTGATGACGAGTAAGAACCTTTGGATCCCAACAAACCGAATCCCGATAAGGCTTAACACCTTTTCTTCAGATTTATATTGAGATAGAGAGCAATATTGCCGGGCCGATCAGTTTTAAAAGTGGTACCGCCACATTATCAAATGTCTAGCACCGCATCACAACAAGTCTAGATTGCAAATTATCGGCACTGCCTTTATGCAAAAAAACCACCCATGAGAAAGGGGAAACCCACTACCGACAGGATATTCGATAAGCTGGGGACCGGCAGCGAAACCTAGAGCGATTGCTCCCACTGTTTGATAAAAATCATCAGGTCGTGCCGCAGGTCCTCGACGGTGCATCCATTGGCCTTGGCAAATTCCGGGCGTTTTAATGCTCTCTTCTAATCGGACGCAGCATGACAAATTTTGCATTCAATGGATATCCCTTTTGCCTGTAATATTTGGGCACGCTCGGTTTTGAAGTTCGATATTGCTCTATCCTTTTTATTGACCTGCAAGCAGGCTTTTACTTACGGGTTTCCAGCTCAACAGACATGGTAAAACCACGCTCACCCACTCTATGACTACAGCGGGCAATCAGCCACTCGGTCCCCTCAATCTCTGGCTTGAACCCCAAAAATCGCACCGGCTGTTCCGGGTAAAGTTCGGCGCGGCCCAGGGCCAGTTCATAATTCATAGTCGCCAAACCGCGCTGGATGCGTTGCCACTTGGCCTCTGCCGCTTCTTTCGCTTCCTGTTCGCTGGCGAAGGTTTCCTTGAGTCGTTTTGCATCGCCGCTGATCCCCACCAGTACCCCTTTGCGGTCGGTGCCGTCCTGGTCGTGCCAGTAGGCACGCACACCGCTATAGGCGTCGCGGTCGGCGATATGATAGCGGTGGCGGTCGCCATCACTGCGGCGAATCGTGGCGGTGGGCAGAGGCGCGCCGGTGGCATTGGTGGCTTTGCCGATGGGAAAAAACAACAGCCGCCCGGCCTTTATGGTGGCGACGGCATCGCGGCGCTTGCCGAGGCGGGTTAAGAGGTTGGCATCGCTCTCGGTCTGGTCCAGGTGGGGGATAGCTATCTGGGCCAGGTCAGCGTCAATACGCGGGGTAAGCCCGAGTTCGGCAGTGATGGCTTTGAAGAGCTTGCCTAGGGCGGTTTGACACTAGTTTCATTCTTTGTGCTTGTGAATCGTCATGAGTTGGCCGGTACTGAGAATACCTAGATCGAGAAGATTCGAAGATGAAGCACAAAACTCCATCACCACCGGGAAAACCCCGTGGTTACTGGCTTTCAGCCATTTTGGCCTGTGAAAAATCTTTTCAATTCTCTTCATTTTTCTTCAATTTGTGAAATCCCGAAAATCGCTACAGCCCACGGCTGGCGGGGGTTTGCGGCGTTTTCCAATTTCACTGGTTAAGGAAAAGCGCAAAACCGGCAGGCGTGGGGAGGAGTGATCGCAGGCCCTTTTTTACGTTCAAAAAGTATAGAGGCCAATACATACCTGTGATGTAACTAATTGAATTACTTTATTTTTTTGATTTCTGAAGCAGAAAGAGACCATACCCTTGGTTTTGTTATGTGATGAAGAAATATGAAATTCAAGTTTGACGGTTTGTGGGATAGCTAATAGCAAC
This sequence comes from Microbulbifer sp. MI-G, assembly GCF_030440425.1. Lineage (NCBI taxonomy): Bacteria > Pseudomonadati > Pseudomonadota > Gammaproteobacteria > Cellvibrionales > Microbulbiferaceae > Microbulbifer > Microbulbifer spongiae. The sequence goes on along the minus strand of NZ_CP098023.1, from coordinate 1,599,629 downwards.
AGAGCCTTGCCAAGCAACAAGTCAAAAAATTCAACTACGCCCCTGGGCACTCTGTAGATATCGTCCCTTTAGACGTAGCCAGGATTATTCCACAGCACAAGACGCTGTCAGACTACTTGTACCACTGCAGGGGGTTCTCTGTGGCCCGGGTCAAATCATCATTACCAGCAGCGCGCAGGAATCCGTATGTTTGTGCGCCCTGATGGTATTAATATACGCCAAAACCACAAAACAACCAAAGTGATGTCAGCCAAAAACTTACAATGGATTAGATCTGGGATTTTCTGTTGATAGTGACTTTGCTCTATCTCCTTGGGCTGTCCAATTTTTGTGAATATCCATTCCCAAGTTTAAGATCGGGTACAGCACCTTGTTTGCAGTAGACACCCTCCCTGTATTATAGGAAAGGAACTTTTTGCAACAAACTGATCAAGCATCTTCTTGATCAGGAATTTCCGGTTTACCATCCTTCTCGAAAAAACGAGCCTTGCAGGTCGGGAACTGATCGCAACCATACCAGTTAAAGGACTTTTTCGTTTTCTTTGATTTTCCCGTTCTTTTGACCAGCTTACCCTTCTCGCATTCTGGACAAGCGTGATCGGTTGCCTGGCCGGTGGATTTTGGTTTGGAATTAAAATCCGGTTTGCTGCCCTTATTCGGAAAAGTGGCCTTACAGTCGGGATAACCTCTACAGCCCCAAAAATAACCGGATTTACCTTTTGTCTTGCGCAGGAGGTGTTTTTTGCAAGTGGGGCAATGGTGGCCCTTGACCTCGATATCCAATCCGCGCGCCCTCACTTCCTCGACTTCTTTGGTGACTGTGGATACCAGCCCTTGAAGAAATGCTTTCAGCTTAATATTACCAGCCTCAATATCCTTTTGCTGCTGATGCCAGAGCGCAGTCATATCCGGTGCGGTCGCCATGTGCGGGAGAGTATCGTGGAAGTCCTGACCCAGTTTGGTGCTGACCAGGTTCTTACCCTTCTCTTCGATAAATCCGCGCTCTTTGAGCTTTAGGATAAAACTATCGCGGGTGGCGGGTGTACCGATGCCACCGGATTCCCCTTCTTATCTTTGTCTTTATCGCGGAGCATGTTGGCAATTTCCGGGGCTTTCACATATTTCGCGACCCGTTTCAAATCTTTCAGTAATGAGGCTTCGGTGTAGGGCTTCGGCGGCTTGGTCTCTTTCTTCTCTGCAACGCAGTCGTTGCATAGCCCTTCTGCGCCCTCAGAGAGCACGGATAGATCCTCAGTTGTCGCGTCATCACCCTGACTGTTGTCGATTTCCTGATTGTCCTTGTCGTTTTTATACAAAGCACTCCAACCCGGGTTGATGACCTGGGTATAGGTAGCGCGGAAATGATGCCCTTTTACCGCCAAGTCCACGCTGGTGACTTTGGACTTCTTCAGTGGCTAGAACTGGGCAATATAAGCCCGGCATATCAGCAAGTAGATATTGCGTTGCTGATCAGTCAGCAAGGAAACATCGCCCTTCCCCTGAGTCGGGATTATTGCGTGGTGAGCCGTGACGTTCTTGTTGTTGAAGGCGCGACTTTTCAACGCTGGATCAGCCTTCCCAATAAAGGGTGCGAAGAGGGGCGCATTCTCAGCCATAGTCGCCAGCACATCCGGTGCATCCTGATGATTCTCGTCATTCAGGTAACGGCAATCACTGCGGTTGTAGGTGATTAGCTTCCTCTCGCGCAGCTCCTGAGTAATTTTCAAGGTCCTGTCCGCCTTGATCCCGAATTTTCGGGAGGCATCCACCTGTAACTCCAGCAGATCGTAGGGCAGTGGGGCCGCGTCCTGCTTGTCCTTGGTCTCGACTGACAGCACCTTGGCCAACTGGCCTTTACAGGCTGTGGCAATACCCTGGGCGTACTCCTCGGATTCAATGCGGCCCTTGTCATCGAGAGGCGCACCTTTCGGGGCTCGAAAGAGTGCGGGGAAGTCCAGGTCGTCAACCGCAAACTGACCCTTGATAGTGTAGAAGTAGGCCTTGCTGTGGTCAGTGATGGCTCGGTCTCTGGCTACGACCAAACCTAGGATGGGGGTTTGCACCCGCCCCACGCTCAGAATGCCGTCATAGCCTTTCTCGCGGCCTTTCAGTGTGTATAGCCGGGTCATATTGAATCCATACAGCTGATCGCCCACAGCTCGCGCCAGCGCCGACTGATACAGGCCATAGAACTCGCGGTTGTCTTTTAAGTTTCCCAGAGCCCGACGGACCAATTTCTCATTGTTGTCATTGATCAGGATGCGTTTAACCGGCTTCTGGTTGTCACAGTATTCCAAAATCTCGTCTACCAATAGCTGACCCTCGGCATCGGTGTCGCCGGCGTTGACGATGACATCAGCTTGCTTCAACAGCTTTTGAATAATTCGGAACTGTTTACCGCGACCTTCGATTACCCGATACTTCCAGGGAATATTGATAATCGGCAGACTTTCCAGGGTCCACTGTCTGTTGGCTTGATCGTAATCTTCAGGTGAACACAGCTCCAGCATGTGACCGGCACACCAGGTAACAACATTGCCGCCACAAGTATAGTAACCCTCGCCGCGCTGGGGTTTGCCAAGCGTATTGGCGATGGCTTGGGCAACCTCATATTTCTCTGCAATAAATAATCGCACTGGACCACTCTTTTTGGTGTTATTGTTCGGATTGGTTTTTTGGCAATCGTTGCCAAGTGCGCTGTTTTATATGCCCACGGCAACGGGCCTAATACCCGATAGCTCAACAATGACCAGCAACATCTGACATCTATATTGAAACAAACCCAGTGAAACTTGTATTGGCTCAAGCCAAAAGAATCTTAGATCGAAAATAAGCTGCCGCTTAAAAAGATCTATCCATACTTCCATTTTTCAGATTCCAGCTAAACGAGCGAACTGCGTCATCTGAACTTCCATCAGTTCGGTTCGTCCTTTTTGAACTGCTTTCTGTAGTTCACGGACTCTACTGCCAAACACTGCAATGTGCGCTGTGCAGACCAAGCACTTTCCTCCGCCCATGGTGCATGGATGTAGGCCATAGGCAAACAAAAACCTGTCCTGCACCTTTTCTGAGCGGCACTAAGTTCGCTCAGTTAATTCCAGCAAGTAATCATGGAGCGAGCCAACTCATTAAGCAGCTTTGCGTGCTTGTTTTAAGCGAATCTTCAATATTCCTATCCTTTGCGTTGCAAATCCATCTTAACAAAATCGTGCTAAACAGAAAAACCATAAACTACCAAGGTAATTTCTGGCTCCCACTTTACAAGTGGTTAGATATTGTAGAACACCTCAGCCCCGCGTATGCGGGGAACACCTATGGTTAGAGCTTTGGGATTAAAGCCCTAGCGGTTTAGCCCCGTGTATGCGGGTAAAACGTCTGTAGTTATCTCCGAGCCCATATCTTTGTAGTGGTCAACTATTTCCGGACAGTAAGTTAAGTTTTTCTTCCGCCTTTGCGGGTGGTATACCATCGTTGTGCTGATGGGGACGTTCCCAATTGTAGTAGGTCATCAGATAGTGACTGATGTCCCGGCTTGCCTCTGCGATGGAGGCGTAGCCAAGAGACGGTACCCATTCGCTTTTCAGGCTGCGGAACAGTCTTTCCATCGGAGCATTGTCCCAGCAATTTCCACGACGACTCATACTCTGTCTCATCCGGCAGCGCCATAGCCGCTGCCTGAAAAGACGGCTCCCATACTGGCTACCTTGATCCGAGTGGAACATGACACCATTTGGCTTACCTCGCTGCTCCCAGGCCATTTCCAGAGCTTTCACCGTGAGAGCCGCATCCGGCTGCTCTGAAATCGCCCAACCGACGGTACGGCGGGCGTACAGATCTATCACCGTAGCCAGGTAGTGAATCACCCCGGGTTTCTCGGAGGCTAACTTTCTTGAGAGAATTAGCCAATGAGCAAACGACCTGGATACTCCCCCGAAGTACGGGAACGCGCAGTTCGCATGGTGTTGACCGGCGAGCACGAGCACCAATCACGCTGGGCAGCGATCACATCTATCGCTTCCAAGATCGGCTGCACACCCGAGACCCTACGATCATGGGTCAACAAGATGGAAGTCGACAATGGTACTAAACCCGGCACCACCAGCAGCGACGCAGCCCGCCTCAAAGAGCTGGAGCGCGAAGTCCGTGAGCTGAAGCGCGCTAACGAGATCTTGCGCAAGGCTGCCGCTTTTTTCGCCCAGGCGGAGCTCGACCGCAAACCGAAGTAATGGTGGCATTCATTGACCAGGAACGTGAGGCGCACGGTGTCGAGTCAATCTGTGAGGTTCTGCCGATTGCACCGTCGACCTTTTACCGCTGCAAGCATCTACAGGCCAATCCAGAGCAACGCTGTGCGCGCGCTCAACGTGACGATGAGCTGAAGCCTGAGATCCAGCGGATCTACGAAGAAAACCACCGCGTCTATGGTGCACGCAAGGTCTGGAAGCAGCTTAACCGTGAAGACGTAAAGGTCGCCCGCTGCACAGTTGAACGGCTGATGAAGGTACTGCAATTGGAAGGTGTTCGAAGAGGCAAACGTTGCGTTACGACTATCCCGGATGAGCTGGTCGATAAGCCGCTGGATCTGGTGAATCGCGAGTTTACGGCAGAGCGCCCCAACCAGCTTTGGGTGGCCGACATAACCTATGTCGCAACTTGGTCTGGTTTTGTTTATGTCGCATTCGTTGTCGACGTATTCTCCCGCCACATTGTTGGCTGGCGCGTATTAAAGAGCCTTCAAACCGACATTGTGCTTGATGCTCTGGAGCAGGCACTCTGGGCGCGAGGTAAGCCCCGTGGCGTTACCCATCACAGTGATCGAGGTAGTCAGTACCTGTCAATTCGATATACCGAGCGGCTTAGTGAGGCGGGTTTTCAGGCGTCAGTCGGCAGTGTCGGCGACTCCTACGACAACGCACTGGCAGAAACCATCAACGGTTTATTCAAGGCGGAGGTCATCCACAGGGCAGGTCCCTGGAAAGGGCTGGATGAGGTTGAACATGCAACCTTGACCTGGGTCGACTGGTTTAACCATCGCCGTATTCTTGGGCCAATTGGCGATATGCCTCCAGCTGAATACGAAAACCTGTATTATCAACAAACCGAGTCTGCCCAAGCGGCATGACTCAAATCAAATTGCCTCCGACAAACTCGGGGTGATTCAAGACCGGAGATCGCAGAAATTGCACCAAGCATCATTAGCTCCAGATTGTGAGACCTAGGGAAGTAGCTTTCTCCAGGCGTAAAAAAACCGGCTCAGTAGCCAGTTTGGATGATTGAATGTCTGGCAGAGACAACAATCGCAAAGTAGCTGATTTATATCCCTAAAACGCAAAAGTACAAAAATGTGTCAATTGAAAATAATGATAAGGGATATCTTGGACTGTCCAATTTTTTTGAGTGGGCACCCCAAGTTAGAGGTCGGGTATCGATTCTGTAATTTGAAGGTCTATTTTCCACTCATCGTATCTCCTTTGATTTCTAGCGCCAAATTCAGGGAACACGATGCAGGTGAGACCCCTGGATTTTTTAGACATCAGTCAACCAACTCTACTTAAAAGAATTCTTTTTCGAATTTGTTATTTTGTTCATGCCAATCTTTAATCTGCTTTTCCTCATTTTTGACGGCATTCGGATCAATTATTCTAGGGCGAAGCTTGATAACCTCTTTATCATAACTATTTGAAAATATGGATCTATGTGCATGTTCAACTATAAATTTTTTAACCTGTTTTGTTAAAGCCTCACTTAATCTAGTACCTTTTAAAATAGGCTTATCACCTATTTGAACAAACATTGCATGTTGTGGACTTAGCGGAAAAAAGATATTACCTCTCTCTCTTCCCCAGCCACCACCATAATCATAGTTATTTTCATCTGTATAGTTCAGTTTAATTACAGGATTATCACTTGTAGGCCAAGAATAGCCTCTTGCAGGCTTAATAATTGACCATTTGTGCTGATGAAGGACCTTTTCAGAATATTTCAACAAATGTTTTAATGAATGAATCCATGTAGCCCGTCCAATGTAACTTTCTACTCTTAATCTATCCATTTCACTATCATTTGGATTTCTTTCGACTCTTACTTTAAGTGGGAATGATTTATCAAGTTCGCATGAATCCTCTGCAGCACCGGAATATAGCAACAAATCATTTTCACTGTCATGTTTTATTCGCTCAAGAATATCTTGCAAGATTTGTTCCTGCTTGTGACTTTGCCGAGAAAGATGCTCTAATAATCTTGCTGGTGTTCTGACATCTTGACATGCTAAAAATCGAACAAGCACATACCAATCATGCTTAGATAACTTTTTATCATTGACAGCTTTATATATGGGTGCTTGAGCTGGGGATTCATAGTTTTTATCGAGCCACTTTTCAAGATCATCAGATTCAGAACCTGTAATTAACTGTGTATATAAGTGTTTTTGATAAGCAATAGAAGCTATTGATTTCTTTCTCCATATTTTCTCATTTTCATGGGAAACTAAAGTTTTATAAATACATACTTTATTTTCACTATCCACCCATTGCTTCAGGTAAAGCTGTGGCACATAGTGATTATTCGCTTTAATTTTATTCATCACTATATTGCTAATTTATGAGATGCCTAACACCCACTGTATAGACGAGCAACTTGTTGCGAGTCCAGCACACGTAGTGCGCGCTTGTGCCGGAGTTTGTTAGGCTTTGCGCCACAACTCGATTGTTCTTGACTCAGGAGCCTCCCCCATCGGAGAACAATATTACCTTGGCTTGGACTCTTTTGCGTAATAAAGACGACTACCTTATTGTCAAAACTGCAACTCTCTAGATACAGCCAAACAGATTTCGATTTCACCATAACGGCCTTCGGGCTGACTAGATCAAACTCCTTTGGAATATTCCCTTCCGTTAATAGGGGCATACCAGCTTGAGAAATGAGTTTGACAGCTTCTGTATAAAGAGACTCGAGCTGTTGATGTGATAATTTTTTGGCAACATCTACTCTTTCAGATTCTTTCGTGCACTCAACACCGCCGCAGCCCACTAATGTAAAAATTATCATTGTAAGCAACACATATCTAAACATTACAGGACCTTTTAAGAAGCCTAACATTTATATACTGATCACCATGGTCAATATCTCCCGAATCGCTATCTTAGAGCTTATCTATTACTTTCGAATAGCGGCATTACTGACCCAAGATTACATAGCCGCCAACTATAACTATTCTGACATTTTCGTCAAATGACAAAATCCTTGCTCAATTAATAAAATTGGTGTGTCCTGCGCTGACGGGCACGGTAACTGCCTTGTTCGTTGATCTTACAGGGTCATGGGCCCACCCCCACAAAGCTGCTCACCATGGCCCCCGGGAGGCGATAGCGATCTCACCTGAGTCCCAGCACTCGGCCAGGCGGCAGGCGATGTCGTGAAGCTCAGGCTCTCCACACTCCATAAGTTCCGCCGTATTGCGGCACAGCTTTAGCAGGAAGGCCTGGGCATAGTCTCGTGCGGTGATGCGACCCTCCATAAGCAAATTCATTTGAGTAATGATGATCAGCAGCAGAAAGCGGGCGCTGTGGGCCTCGGGACAGTTACCCAGACCACTGCTATCCGCCTCAGCGTGGCAGCGATAACAAAGATGTGCAGCCATGGCATCGTGGGGCTTGATTCCCCTGCCTTTGCCGTAGCTGTGGCTGCGCTGGCCCTGATAGTGGGCGGCTACGGTACTGCCCTCGTTATTACCACAGCGGACGCAATCGCGGCCTTTGGCAAGCCTCAGTAGTTTCGGGATACGAGTGGGCTGTAGGTTCACTTTGTCTCCCTGGGTATCTGCTGCCTGAACTCTAAACCCCTCCATGCGCTCTCCCCTCAGTGGCTCTAGATTGTGGAACCTGGGCTCTAGGCATTAAAAAACCGGCTTAGTGGCCGGTTTAGGTCGTTGCACGGTGGTGTGGCGAGGCTGGGCTAGAAACACCCCCTGACTCGATTTTATTTAAATCACGAAATTACAAGGGGCACAACGTAAATAAAGGCAACACCAAATACCAAGGTACTCAATAAGAGTAACAAAGCAGCCTGCCTTTTCGGTGCACTAAAAAACGCTGATAAACTTAATACAGACGTAAATAGCGAAACAAACAATCCAGCACTAAACACTGAGTGAAATACACTTGCTGCTCGATGCAAGCTAATAGCCCCATGAAATTCTCTTACATAAACACAATAAGCTAGGGCCTGTTCACACTAAATCCTGTATAATCCCTTCATGGAAATTACAACACAACAATACAAAATTATCGAAGATTTTCTGCCCCTCCAGCGCGGCAACGTGAAAATATCCAACTTACAAGTGCTGAACGCCATTCTTTACATAGCCGAGCATGGTTGCAAATGGCGAGGTCTGCCCAAGAAATTCGGCCGTTGGCACAGCGTCTACATGCGGGCGAATCGTTGGGCCAAGCAAGGTGTACTGGGTAGGGTCTTTCTGGCCCTCCAGGAAAATAATGTGATCAATATCCAGGTCGATCATATCTCTCTTGATTCTACAGCTGTTAAAGTTCATCCAGACGGCACTGGCGCGTTAAAAAAACGGTCCTCAATCTATCGGCAAATCACGAGCAGGATGGACCACCAAGATTCATATGGTTGCAGCTGGCCACAACCGCGCCGTAGTATTTTCGCTGTCACCGGGACAGGCTGGAGACGCTCCGGAGGGCCGAAAGCTGCTGAAAAGCCTTGAGAACTGCGGTTGGGATGGTGCCAAAGTGATCATGGACAAGGCCTACGAGGGTAATGAAACCCGGCAGTTGGTATTCGATCTGGGCATGGAACCTGTCGTGCCACCGAAGAGAAACCGATTGAGCACCTGGAAATACGACGTGGAGGCATACAAAAAGCGAAATGAAGTGGAGAGGCTGTTTCGACGCCTGAAGGGCTTCAGAAGAATTTTCTCTCGTTTTGACAAACTGGATGTTATTTTCACGTTTTTTATTCACTTTGCGCTTATTGTCGATACTTTAATTAGTGTGAACAGGCCCTAATAACAGAACAAGAGAAAATGACCACAATGAAAGCACCATCAATCCGAAAGTAGCAACTTTATTTCTTGTTCTTTCTGACAATCTAGCAACCTCCCAAATATAACGTCGCCAGCAGGGGCCGAAAAGCCAAGACGAAGCAGCGGTTTTGACGTCGGCTGCATTTACTTGTTAAACGTTTTCTTGACATAGAACTATCATTCTATTCAATATTTCTGACTCTAGTTCTTTTGAAACATGTGGCAACTCCGATCTTTGCTCAAAAAATGGTTTTAGTTTTTTAAGCCATTGCATGGCTCCGCTTGGGCTAAGATTAACTTCTATGCCAGTTGCTCTATTGACCAGAACTGGGACCTTAAACTTCGGGTCTTTTACATCATATTTAGCGATGGGGAACATCACCCAATACTCACACGAGTCTTTAGATTGAAAAGATACTATAAGAGAGCCTCCATCTCTTAGCTTTTCAAATCTGAATATATGATTGATTTCCATCTTACTCTTACCATTTAACGTCTTTAGCAGCGGAAAATTGCGGAGCCGAAGGCGTAGCGGTGGTTGAACACCTTGTTATATTGTGGAACTTCACGTACTCCTCGAAGTATTTTTTTAGCTCCTCGGTGGTAACTTTGTAGCCTTGGCAGTGATCATAGTTACGCTCAACTGGCGAAATACGATTAGCAATAATATGCTGACACCCGCCACCAATGTTTTTACCACGGCCTTCTTTCTCACATTGAGCTACCTCTTGCCAGTAGTGATAAGCATCTACCGAGCTAGTACAAGCCTCAAATGCATAGCGGGAATCCTTTACTACTTGGGCCCGCGCTTCACGATACTCCTTAGTCAATTCACAGGCTTCGGCCAACGGAGATAGAGCAAGAAGTAAATACAGTACATTATTCATGGTGAAATATAACGCCTTGCGAAGGGCGAAGTGCGCAGAACTTCGTTCCGCTTGAGTACCTTGTCATGTGTTTTTTGTATAGTTTACAAATCTCATGAAAGCTAAAGCAGCCACAAAAAATAGGCTTGACGATACAATAGTGCCAATAGCTTCAATGTATACTACTACTTCCCACTCTAAATATATTTCAGCTGCTACAACACTCAGCTCAACTGCGATACTTCCGGCGAGACATATTGGTAAGACTTTCCGCCAAGAGAACCCTTTTTCTTTATAAATATCAATAGATGCCCAAAAAATAACAAATAGCCCTGCAATAAAGATTAATGCAGCGATCATATCCGGAGCTATTGTTAAAAGTAGAGAGCGTATAGCTTCTCCATTCTCGATTTCATTTCCCATAAAGTACTTCTCTAGTCGACTATCACATAACATCTCAATAATGGGCCGACCGAAGGAAGATCCAGCCGTTAGCCGCTATTATCCTGATTACTGCCCCGGAATCAATTCTGCGCCAACTCTCCACAATCCGCATTAAAAACAGCTAGTTACATAAATTTGGTGCAATCGTATAAAATACGATCACCCCCTCCAAAGTAAAAACCCGGCTCAGTGGCCGGTTTGGGTGGTTGCACAGTGGTGGGGAGGGCGGGCTAGAAACCCGCTTTTACCTGATTATAGGATTAAGTCAATTAATAGCCTCCCAGCTTCCTTTACAGTCAGTTGAAGACTGAAATAAACCAGATGCTTTAGCACCATTTATATTACCACTAGGCTTAAAGCCTTCATATTTCTCTACGTTTAGTTTACCATATTCGTCTGTTTTTCCGTATGCCATAGATAAACGAATATCTTTAGTAGTTCCGCTTTTTTCGCACTCCTTCTCGGTTCCGGAATTTTTACAGAACATCGAAAAACTGAACTCTCTGTTTTCATTGTATGCCAAAATTACTTTTCCAGTAATATCAGAACATGAGTCCCCATTTTCTGCCTCCCATCGACCATGATAAAAAGCATTGGCACAAACAATATTCGGTACTAGAAAACTAGCAATTAGCGTAATTACATATTTCATTGTTAAACTCTAAACATATAATATTTACACACTGGTCGTCGTAACCACTATTATCCTGATTAATGCCCAGGAATCAATTCTGTGCCAACTCTCCACAGCCCGCATTTAAAACAGGCAGTTACATGGATTAGGTGCAATCGTACAAAATATGATCACCCCCTTCAGAGTAAAAACCGGCTCAGTGGCCGGTTTGGGTGGTTGGGTGTCTGGTAGAGAAAACAATCGCAAGATAGCTGATTTATACCCCGAAACGCATTCCCCCTTCGATTTATTTACATGAATAAAGCTGGCCGGGCTTGTTCAACAACCAGATATGTTACGGTAAGCGCAACTTATCCTTATTTGTTAAGTCCGATCCCACTCCAATAAAAACAACTCCCATTGGCAAAACATAGCGTAGAGAATTGCAAGAATTGAAACAATTATTGTACATCCAATTACAAGATTAGGCAGTGGATTTTCTATGTGCCCCTTTATCGTAAGTAACACCTCTATAACAGCAAGCACACCTACCAATAGAAATATGAGCAAGAACTGACCATATAAGCTTTGGCCATATTCATTCGCTACAAGCCAGTAGTCCGCCGATCTGCTACCGATAGGAACCGTGACAGTTAGAAAAATCACCATCCATTGAAACAGAAAGAACACAACCAGAAGATATGATCCTATGATCCATGATCTACCCTCGTATCCCAAATTTTCTCGTTTCATCTCAGTGGCACTTAACGCTTGCAGCAGGGGACGCATAGCGAGGAACGAGCGAAGCGTTCCCTCTGCCTGCACTTGTTAGGGTTTATTTCCTGGTCGGAGCGACAACGTTGATTTGTGCAATGCTTCAATAAATTCACTAAAGCAATTTGTTGCATTTTCTGCGGTTTCCTTGTTGGAGAATATAGGCTCTTCTGGTGGAATATTTTCTAGATTGAGCGTACCGTCAAGAGAAGATACGTGTATTATTCTATGTCGGTAACGAATAAATGACTGCAGATTTTCTAGTGTGTCGCTAGAAAGGCCTAAATTACCGAACTTAATTCCATAAGCTTTTTTAAAAGCACGCTTACAGCTACTGTAGTTTTGGAAATTGATCTTCCCCTTTGAAACCACATGCTGTAATACCGTAGTGCCCGCATCTTCAGCCTCTGATTCAAGTACAGTGCCGATACCGATTTCTCGTTCTTTTTTTGAGTAAAAAGCGTCTATGACTGAATTTGTATTAGGGGTTAAACCTTCCTGTTCTAACTCCAAGAAGCGTTTTTTAGAGTATGTCTCAAATCCAGTAACCAGTATCGCTAATGACAGGTTTGTTACTACCACCTCGAAAATGTAACTTTCTTTTGACTCACCTTTTGAGAGAACTTCGATTGCTTTTACGGTCTCTTCCCATGCCTTTTTGCCTGTTGGTAATATGATAGGTTCACCGGCCTGATAGGAATTCAGGCCCATGACGTCTAAACCATTATCTCCGATTTGATAAACCCTCCCGTCTTTGCCGACACAGAATTGCCTCTGTGAGACTACCCCAGTAGCACTTACGAGTTCGGCCTCAGGTGTGTTTGGCCTCACATGCAGTTTTGTTTCACTTGGTGTCCATGAGAACGCCAAAAATACGACTGGTGCTGGTGGCAGGTTCTTGAGATCTACAGTCGCAACTCTCGTTCCTGTGCCAGGGGACGAATGATAAAAGTGAACGCACAAACTGTTATCACGCTCCAGTCGGAAAAGATGCTGACCAGAAGGAATCTCAAGGATAACCTCTCCCAGCTTATCTTTATCGAACAGGTCAGGTGATTCATAGTTAAACGTGACTGTGCCTTCAGGTCTACATATCGCTTCTTGTATTTCCTTAAAGAGATGTGAGGGTAAATTTTGCATGACCAGACTTCCTTGCAATCCTAACAGTTTATTAAAGAGCCGGTGGCTCACTATCCATTTGGCCACTATTTCTGGAATGGAGCTTTCAAGATCCGCAGAAAAGCCTTTATTTTCAGTAGGTTATAGATTTTCGTTCAAATAGTAACCAAAGATAGTGAGTCATTGGCTCAAGTCGCCTGGTTCAACCTCCCGCTCTTAACACATTTTACCCACAATTAAATCAATAAGTTAGGGAAACTTTCATTGGATGTCAGCCATGGCTCTATAATTCGGGCCTTGGCACTTGTAGTACACCCTCCCACCCCCTTCCTGTCCGCTCATCAAGTCACTTTCTCCAGGCGTAAAAAAACCGGCTCAGTGGCCGGCTTGGGTGGTTGGCTAAAAGCGGCTAGCGCTATCCTGCAAGGGGCCCTAGTTTATTGCTTGCGCTTGTTAAGTGCCCAATTGCCACACACATAAAAACTATGCTTGTGCTTCACTAACATAAAAATGATTATTAAAGAAACAACTGTTCCGATTGGGAATAACAGAAATACCACGATAGAAGCCGCAATTGAGACTCTAAAAACCCAAGGCCGACGATGCCTAAAAAACACAATGGATACACACAAAAGAATTGCGCCAGGCAAAGAATAAATCAATCCCAATATTGTTGGGATTAGGGCTTCAGACATGCCGTTTGCAATAAACTCTGAACTCCTCGCCCCCTGTACCGTTATTTCCTGAAAAAGCTGATACATTGAAATTATGGTCGAGATAATTCCAATTGGTAGAGACAAAAGAGTTATAGATCCAATTAAAGCCAACCATTTTCCTACAGCTGAAGTCTGAACACTAACCTCAATTAAGGTGGAGTTTGGAGATTTGTAATTTAAATTACTCATTTTTTCTCTTATCACTTAATACCTCAAGAAGGGGCGCCGCTTTGCGACGTCCCACTTGCTTTACTCGTTACATTTGAATAACGCTCTGATATATATTTGTAGAAACCATCGGGATCTTCAAGCTTCGATTCTGGAAATACATATGCATAGGCTGTATCCAGATAGATCATGATCATTCCTTGCGCCCGCTCTATTTTCTTAACAATTTCCCAAGATTGAGTTCCCTTGTAACCCCTCCCTTCTGAATTGATTCCAGAGTCATCAAATGTAAATTTGTGGCTTCCGCAGAAAGTGCCTTGATCAGACGGCTCGAATGCTCTTCTGATTTTAAACATATTAAAGATAAACAAGGCCGATATGAGTATAAAAAACACGCTGACAGAAATGGCTGTGAACCAATGAAAAGTACTATGCCGGTTGAAGATTGACAGAAATACGAATGCAATAACCATCCAGATAAGCATATTTATCCAAGGGCTATCCATCCATGTTTTCAGATGCTTTGGTAGCTCCTTCTCGATATAGCTTTGATATTGCTTCCAATCTTCTTTTTGTAGTGTGATTTGAATTTCCATACTCACCTAGAAATGTAACATTTAAATACTGATCACCGTGACCACTATTATCCTGATTACTATCTCGAAATCAATTCTGCGACAACTCTCCACAACCCGCATTAAAAACAGCTAGTTACATGGATCTGGCACAATTGTACAAAATATGAACGCCCCCTTTCAGAGTAAAAAACCGGCTCAGTGGCCGGTTTGGGTAGTTGGTTAGACCTTGCCCGACAGGGACTTTCACCCCGTAAGAAGCATCAAGCTTAGCTTGATGCACTAACGCCCGCAGCAGGTGCGGCTTACTTTGTGCGGAAATTGGGAGCATAGCGACCTGCGCAAAAGATGTACAAGGTAGGCTCCCCCGCGGAGAGCCAAGGGCCCGGAACATATTACCTGGCCTTGCTTGCTAGTGCCGGGGAATTTCCACCTTCTCTGCCTCGGGAAAAACTATGGCAGCCTCTTGGGCTATCTCTTTAGAGTTAACACCATAAAAGAACAAATCTATAACGCCTTTGTTTTTCAAAAAAAGGCTAATAACAGCATCTTCCTGAATCAATTCGACACCATCTTTTTTCACTTGTACAGTCTTTGGACCAAACGGCCAAGTACCTAATGATGTGGTAATTTCTATTCTATCTCCGAGGTCACGGAAAATCCTCTTCTCAATATTTTGATACTTTTTCTTTGTAAACTTATCGGATAAGTACGTAGTTAAGAAAGCAATGAGAAAGCAACTGATCCCGGTTATTAAATATTCCAAGTCGACACCTAAATAGCACTAACCTTTATATACTGATCGCCATGACCAGTATTATCCTGATTATGGTCTCAGAATCAATTCTACGTCACTCCCTTCATGCGCTCTCCCCCTCAATAACTCCAGACAGTAGGCCGGGTACGCTCACCCGGTACAGGTCCGAGATCATCCAAGTGCAGAAATCGGCCCTTGTGGGCACCCTTCTGCTTTACGCCAATGCCAGTGAACCCTTCCTCCAGCGCGATCCCCAGCAGCTCATAGGCATGCCCACCAGAAACTGATACATCCACAGCCTGACCGGTAGTGTGTGTCATGGTGGAGCCGATACGGGCGCAGTGGGCCGGGCAGCGGTAACCGGAGGTGGTCACTATCGGCTTGTTGAAGCGCTCCCTGACTCTGATCAATCGACGCAGCGTGTCATCCGAGAAGTGGAGTTTCCCGCAACAACGGCAGGACAACTCCGCTTTCGTGAAGTAGTCGTTATTGAACATGGGATTGCCTGATACGAAAAAGCCCGCACTGGGCGGGCTTTGGATTGATTTAGTTAGTAAAGTATCGTACTCAGAACCTGCTATATGCTTATCAGTCTATTTAACTGACACAGAAATTTAACCGTCATAGCCCTTCAACTTCTGCTTGCGATGTTCACTTCATATAGACAGAATTCACTGAAGGGTAGGTAGTTCCTTTTCCAGCTAGGTCTACACAAGCTCCAGCGACGAGATTTATCTGCCTTCCAGCTGCTTTAGCAGCCAAAATCATAGAATACATTTCTTTGGCTATCGGATTATTAGAGAATAATATTACAGGATAATTTTTAATATCACATACCGAGTCTTCCATTGTGACACCGTTAATAAATAATCTGCTATCTTCCCCATTACTTATAAGCTGAATGTTGCTCTGAGATATGTCTATATAGCCACTTTGACTCGAAGCAGCGACATTAATAGAGATCAATATTCCAACGATCAAAAAGATTATATTTTTCATACACCCGTCTTACTTAGCTTGCAATCTATCTGTATCTACAAGTGCGCCCTAACCCTACGCGAAACCTTGTCGCACTACTCTATAGAGCATTGCAGTATACGGCAACCTTGGAGGAAATCAACGCCTCTCCCCCAATTACATTACGAATAGTCCATGCCTAAATTACAGCCGTAAAAAAGCCCTGCCGGATTAACCAGACGGGGCTTTCAAAGGGGGGGTATGGTCCTGCTGCGCATACTTCGCGACAGCTTATACAAAGTTAACCCATATGGACGTATGGTGTCAATACATACAGCCTGTTTTTAAATACAGTTATGCGGCATTCTGCGACAAAAAGAAAGCTTCCACCGTCGCCTCAACAATTTGACACATTTTTTCAACCCACGGCTTTGACCTTTTGACCTTCCTGGCCACATCCTGCATTTCCCAACGGTAGTAATATCGCAACCAAAAAACCAACCTCTCCAGCGCGGCCTTCTCCTTGTCCTGGCGCCTGGCTATCACATTCAGGTAAGCCAATACTGCTGCATCCGTGAGGACTGCTCTCTCGTAATCCATCGGTACCGGGCCCTCCCTATGCCCTGAGATCATCCTTCGGCCAAATGCCGCCATACGGGGCCAACTCACTGAGTCCCCCGCACGTTCAGGATAGGCCCTGGACCACTCCCACAGGCGCTCGCGAATGCTGATTTCATTGACCATCTTTTCCCCTATCTCGATTAACCAACAAATTGCCGGAATCTCTTAGGCGGGCTGATCTGGCTCACTGGTCCTCCCCCTTGAAGTGGTCCACCCGTATAATTAGGAGACGGAGGACTAAACATGGGAATCAAACATCATAAGCCGGAAGAAATTGTCACGAAGCTGCGGCAGATTGAGGTGCTCTGCGGTCAGGGAATGTCGCGTTTGGATGCGATACGCCAGATGCAAATAACTGAGCAGACGTTCTATCGCTGGCGTAAGCAGTATGGCGGGATGGGAACCGACCAACTGAGGGAACTCAAGCGACTACAAAAGGAGAATGAGCGGTTGCGCCGAGCAGTATCGGATCTCACGCTGGACAAGTTGGTTCTGTCAGAGGCTGCCAAGGGAAACTTCTGAGCCCTTCACGTCGCCGTGCTTGTATTGACCACCTACGAAGTCGATTTCACATTTCTGAGCGTCGGGCGTGCCGTGTTTTGGGCCAGTATCGATCCACACAAAGGCGCCTGCCTGTTGGTCGTTCCGACGAAAACCGTTTGGTTGCTGACATGGTCGAGCTTGCGCGACAGTATGGTCGATACGGCTATCGCCGGATTGCAGTTTTACTGAGAGATGTGGGCTGACAAGTGAACAACAAGCGCGTGGAGCGACTGTGGCGGCGTGAGGGGCTGAAGGTTCCAATGAAACAACCAAAGAAGGGATAGCTCTGGCTAAATGACGGGTCGTGTGTTCGACTACGTCCGGAGTATCCGAACCATGTCTGGTCGTATGACTTTGTTCACCATCGGACTAGCGATGGGAAAGCATTCCGAATGCTGAACATCCTGGACGAATACACCCGAGAATGCCTGGCAATCCGGGTGAAACGAAAGCTGAACTCAACGGAAGTGATTAATGTATTAACAGATCTGTTCATTTTACGCGGTGTTCCCGCCTACATCTGGTCAGACAATGGTCCGGAGTTTATTGTACAGGCGGTCAGGGACTGGATCACATTTGCTGGTGCAAAGGTGGCTTACATAGAGCCGGGTTCACCCTGGGAGAATGGGTACTGTGAAAGCTTCAACGCCCGGCTCAGAGACGAGCTTCTAAACGGTGAAATATTCTATACGTTACAAGAGGCGGAAATTATTATTGAGGAGTGGAGGAAGTACTACAACACCAAGCGGCCACACAGTGCCTTGGGCTACCGCCCACCGGCCCCGGAAACCACCGTGGAGAAAGAGCCACGGCCAGCTATGCACTAACATTTAAACTGGACCGCCTTGGTGGGGCTGATCAGTGGGGCTGACCACTCTAACCGTATTCTAACCAAATCGGTGGATTTTATTGGTTTCGATAGGGGAGGCTTGAGAGAATCTGAGAATTTAGATTTTCTCAGCAATAAATTAAAAAAACAGTTAAAAATCAGTGAGTTGAGGTTAATTGAGAAAGGTTAAAAGCCGTAGTACCTGGTAGACCCGAGCGGACTTGAACCGCTGACCTCTGCCATGTCAAGGCAGCGCTCTAACCAACTGAGCTACGGGTCTCTTTAGCACTCAGGAACCAAGTGCCGCGAAGAGCGCGAACTCTACCACCGCTCTTCACTGTTTTCAATATGTGGTTGGGCTTTCGAATAAAATGGTCCAGACAAACAGGAACACCGAGATTCAGGGGGAGGTGTTGCCAGTCTAAGCAGCTTGATCGCTACTCCATTTCCTTTAATTGGGTGATCTTGTCGCGAAGCTTGGCAGCAGCTTCAAATTCCAGATTCTTGGCGTGCTCGTACATCTGTTCTTCCAGTTCACTGATCTGTGCCCAGCGCTGCTCCTCGGGTATTGGCTTCATTACAATGTTAGCCTCCCTCCCTTCTAATCCCTTGCGTCTCCCTTTGGCTGGCATGCCTGGTGATACTGCCCCCTCGAGGATATCCGCGACATTCTTGCGGATACCTTTTGGGGTAATACCGTGTTCTGCATTGAAATTGAGTTGTTTTTCCCGACGGCGTTGCGTCTCTTCAAGTGCGCGCTCCATAGAGCCCGTCATTTTATCCGCATACAGAATGGCCCGCCCCGCCAGATTCCGTGCGGCCCGCCCGATAGTCTGGATCAATGAACGGTCTGAGCGCAAAAAGCCCTCTTTATCTGCATCGAAGACAGCTACCAGCGCCACTTCCGGCATATCCAAGCCTTCTCGCAAGAGGTTGATGCCCACCAATACATCGAACTCACCAATACGCAGATCCCGGATAATTTCCACACGCTCGACAGTATCGATATCTGAATGAAGATAGCGTACGCGTACCCCGCTTTCAGCAAGGTACTCTGTTAAATCCTCGGCCATGCGCTTGGTCAGCACCGTGATCAATACTCGCTGATCCGCATCCACACAGCGGTGGATTTCCGACAGCGCGTCATCCACCTGGGTCAGGGCCGAACGGACCTCTACCTCGGGGTCAACCAGCCCTGTAGGTCTTACCACCTGCTCGACCACCTGTTGCGCATGCTCTGCTTCATAGAGGCCTGGTGTTGCCGATACAAAAACAGTCTGTGGGGCCAGGTGTTCCCACTCCTCGAATTTCAGAGGGCGGTTATCTAAGGCCGAAGGAAGGCGAAACCCATATTCTACCAGCGTCTCCTTTCGGGATCTGTCACCCCGGTACATTCCACCAATCTGGGGAACTGTGACGTGGCTCTCATCAATAAACAGCAAGGCGTCATGAGGCAAATAGTCAAACAACGTAGGAGGCGGCTGTCCCACATCTCGCCCGGAAAGATAGCGGGAATAGTTCTCCACACCATTGCAATAACCCAGCTCCTGCATCATCTCCAAATCATACCGGGTGCGCTGCTCCAGGCGCTGTGCCTCCAGCAATTTGCCACTTTTCCGCAACTGTTCAAGCCGCAAGCCTAGCTCCTCTTTAATGTGCTCTATAGCACTGACAATGGTTTCCCGTGGGGTTACGTAGTGGGATTTAGGGAAGATAGTGACCCGAGGGACTTTTTTGAGCTGCTCCCCCGTCAATGGGTCAAAAAGGGTAATATCCTCGATCTCCCTATCAAACAGAGACAGCCGTACCGCCTCCTGGTCAGAGTCTGCCGGATAGATATCGATAATATCCCCCGTACCCGGAAGGTGGCCCGGCGGAAATCCGCATCGTTGCGAGTATATTGCAACTCAGCCAGTCGCCGCAGAATCGTGCGCTGATCTACCAGATCCCCACGGTCCAGGTGCAGCACCATCTTCAAGTATTTATCTGGGTCACCAAGTCCGTAAATAGCAGAAACCGTAGCGACGACAACTACATCGCGCCGTTCAATCAATGCCTTTGTCGCCGAAAGGCGCATCTGTTCAATATGCTCATTCACCGATGCATCTTTTTCGATAAAGGTATCCGAGGAAGGAACATAGGCTTCCGGTTGATAATAATCGTAATAAGATACAAAGTACTCTACGGCATTCTTAGGAAAAAATTCCTTGAACTCCCCGTACAGTTGTGCCGCTAGCGTCTTATTGTGCGCCATCACGATTGCCGGGCGCTGCAAGCGCTCAATGATATTGGCGGTAGTGAAGGTCTTGCCTGATCCGGTAACACCGAGCAGGGTTTGGTGGCTAAGCCCATCTTTGAGCCCCTCAACCAACTGTGCAATAGCAACTGGCTGATCGCCGGCCGGGCTATAACCAGACTCCACCTTGAAAGGACGCGACTCCATATATCAACCTAACCTTAGACTCAAATCAGAAAGTGCGATTGTAGGGCCTCCTCAGGAAGCTCACAAATGCGAAAGGCCGATACACCTCACCGGAGCCCTCCTATCGGACCCAAATCACCTAAACAGGGAGGGTCAGATACATAATTTCTTGTCAAATCAACTAGTTAAACTACAAAAAAGGGCTTGACCTGCCCTGGAGCACTCTATACTATACGCGCCAACTGAGCGGTACAGCCAGCCGCTAAGCAAGTCCGCCTTAGCTCAGTTGGTAGAGCAAATGACTGTTAATCATTGGGTCGCTGGTTCGAGCCCAGCAGGCGGAGCCAAAAAAGTGAAGAAACCCCGCTAGTTATGAAAACTAAGCGGGGTTTTTTCGTTCTAGATACCGCAGATGTGTAAAATTTTGTGTAAAATTCAGACGTCCTTTTTACCTTTCTTTATCTATATTTAGGTCATCCCTTTAGTGCCTTAAGGCTGTTTCAACACAGCCAGTTGACCTTCACCGGTCCGATCCCGGTCTG
The DNA here is from genome assembly GCF_030440425.1 of Microbulbifer sp. MI-G. Classification (NCBI taxonomy): domain Bacteria; kingdom Pseudomonadati; phylum Pseudomonadota; class Gammaproteobacteria; order Cellvibrionales; family Microbulbiferaceae; genus Microbulbifer; species Microbulbifer spongiae. The sequence goes on along the minus strand of NZ_CP098023.1, from coordinate 1,578,637 downwards.
TATGTCGCGCCTAGGCAAGTGGCCATTGCGAACGACGACAGCACGGTCATCATCCAGGCGGCGGTTCTTAAACCCCTCCATGAAAGTGGACAGCTTGGCCTCTATCGCCTGCTGTAGAAGCTCCCGTGCGCCCCGGCGCAGCAATTCAGTCAGCGGGTCTGCGGTTTCCTGTCGACCTGTAAACTCAACAACGGTATTCTTATCCATAGCGGCGTATTCCTGATTGGTTTCATTGTTTGGCGACAACAAATCAACCAGATACGCTGCTTTCTTTCAAACACTTAAACACCAGATTCGGTTATAACTCTAGGGTACGGGAAGATGGGGTACTAGGATTTTTCCCTCGTAAACGGACAAAAACCCGTGCAGCCCCCGTGGTTACTAGGCTTCCAGGCGGTATTACTTTTCACGAACCGGCAAATACCCATCGATTGAGAGTTTGACATCCTCCCCGCCCTAAAGGACGGCGTTTTAAGCGCATTCGATAATGCGCTTGTTGACGGATAGGTTAGTGTTCTTTTTTAACTACCGACATGCCTTCACCGAAAGCAAGAATAACCCTGAAAACATTAGATTGTTTTGGATCAGTAGCTACAAAGCTAGCCCCTTTGGCTCCTTCGAGTGAGAAAAATTTAGATGAAAAATCATTCCATCTTTCTACATCCTCCATTTTAAAGCTCGCAGCGCATAATTTTTTGCTGCATGAGATTTTACTTTCTACATTTGCCCCAATCTCGCTAGAGATTAATTTTATTTTCTGGTTGAAATTTTCAGAACGCATAATGTTTTCTGAATTCAGCCCAACTAGAGACTGCATAACTTCCTCATAATTATTGCTATGAAGAACAACTCCAACCTTATCAGAATTTACAGTATTCAGGGTAGAATCTACTAAAATTTCTTCCAGACCAAGCCTAACGTCAATATTACAAAAATGATCACCGGAATTTTTTTGCACAATTGTCCATTTGCATCCTCAACTATTGCGTTAGTCTTCGATGCATGATTGTGCTCTTCATATTCACCTTTTGTATTGTCTTCAGAATACGAGTGATCATGATGGTTATGATCTTTATTTTTATAAATAGAGCCGACTCCAAGCTTATCGACGGATTTATCTACAGATAAATTAGTACCTGCGTTTTCTTTAGGGGCATTTTCCTCTAAACTGACGTATCCTAAAAATCCAGCTGTTAGCAGTAATACAATCGCTATTAAGGGATATTTTTTCATAAAAATTTGAGAGTAAATTGCTTTTATTCTTTGTAAATTAGCCAGGGCAAATTTTAGGTTAAATTTAAATTGTAAATTTAATTAGGGCCAGGATATTCCTCTGTCTCATGAGGAAGAAATGTTGTCATAACCCGCCCCCACAGCAGTCTTTTATTGTCGTTACGCCTGTAACTGCATCAGTGGTGATTACACAACTATTTGTGCACGTAGTTTCAGAGATATGAAAGCCGTAAGAATTTAAAGAAAAAATAGAAAAGAAAAAAGATCCTATTATAAATTTTTTATGCATTATTTATTCCTATATGCTTTTAATCTGCCCTAGCTTAACTCAGTATATAGGAAATATTATATAAAGCAATCTTAGACTTCTAAGTTTCAGTCATGGATCATTAATAGTGCTGGGAGGAAGCTCTTCGCCACTGTGTTGGTTTCGCAGTATTTTACAACCGGCTGGCTTGATCCAGTGGACGACGCTGGGCCAGTATGTCGTGGTGCTCAGTGACGAACTCTGCCTTTTCCCGGCCTCTTATATCTCTCAGTTCGGCTGCCAACTGGTTCACTTCTTTCAAGCGTTCATGCAAAAGCCCTTTCACTCCCCAATCACCACCCGCAGGTTCACCGTGCGCTGGATACACTCCATGCGCCAGGCTCCTTTGTTGACCTCTTCATTCTCCGTGCCTTCGGCCACGGCGGAGGCCTGCAGGGTTTCTGTAAACCTCCCTTAAACTAGGGGCATCCACATTTAGAGTTCTCCGGCGTAAACTACGCTCACACGGAGAGCTAATAATGAAAAAATCGCGCTACACGGAAACGCAGATAGTAAAGATCCTGAAGGAAGTAGAAGGCGGCAGACTGGTCAAAGAAGTCTGTCGGGAGTACGGGATATCCGACGCTACCTACTACAACTGGAAATCCAAATACGGCGGTATGGAGGCGTCCGATATCAAACGGCTCAAGGAACTGGAGGAAGAGAATCGTCGTTTGAAGGCGATGTTCGCTGACCTCAGTCTGGAACATAAGATCCTCAAAGATATCTTGAAAAAAGCTGTAAAGCCAGCGATTAGGCGAGAGCTGGTCGACTATGCCCGACAAGAGCATAGTGCCAGCCTTCGCATGGCCTGTCGCGCAGTTGGCATAAGCGATTCAGTGTATCGGTATCGGCCCATTCCCAACCGGAATGATGAGGTGATCGCCAAGCTCCAAGAGGCAGTGGAACGCTACCCAGCTTACGGGTTCTGAATCACCCCGGGTTTCTCGGAGGCTAACTTTCTTGAGAGAATTAGCCAATGAGCAAACGACCTGGATACTCCCCCGAAGTACGGGAACGCGCAGTTCGCATGGTGTTGACCGGCGAGCACGAGCACCAATCACGCTGGGCAGCGATCACATCTATCGCTTCCAAGATCGGCTGCACACCCGAGACCCTACGATCATGGGTCAACAAGATGGAAGTCGACAATGGTACTAAACCCGGCACCACCAGCAGCGACGCAGCCCGCCTCAAAGAGCTGGAGCGCGAAGTCCGTGAGCTGAAGCGCGCTAACGAGATCTTGCGCAAGGCTGCCGCTTTTTTCGCCCAGGCGGAGCTCGACCGCAAACCGAAGTAATGGTGGCATTCATTGACCAGGAACGTGAGGCGCACGGTGTCGAGTCAATCTGTGAGGTTCTGCCGATTGCACCGTCGACCTTTTACCGCTGCAAGCATCTACAGGCCAATCCAGAGCAACGCTGTGCGCGCGCTCAACGTGACGATGAGCTGAAGCCTGAGATCCAGTGGATCTACGAAGAAAACCACCGCGTCTATGGTGCACGCAAGGTCTGGAAGCAGCTTAACCGTGAAGACGTAAAGGTCGCCCGCTGCACAGTTGAACGGCTGATGAAGGTACTGCAATTGGAAGGTGTTCGAAGAGGCAAACGTTGCGTTACGACTATCCCGGATGAGCTGGCCGATAAGCCGCTGGATCTGGTGAATCGCGAGTTTACGGCAGAGCGCCCCAACCAGCTTTGGGTGGCCGACATAACCTATGTCGCAACTTGGTCTGGTTTTGTTTATGTCGCATTCGTTGTCGACGTATTCTCCCGCCACATTGTTGGCTGGCGCGTATTAAAGAGCCTTCAAACCGACATTGTGCTTGATGCTCTGGAGCAGGCACTCTGGGCACGAGGTAAGCCCCGTGGCGTTACCCATCACAGTGATCGAGGTAGTCAGTACCTGTCAATTCGATATACCGAGCGGCTTAGTGAGGCGGGTTTTCAGGCGTCAGTCGGCAGTGTCGGCGACTCCTACGACAACGCACTGGCAGAAACCATCAACGGTTTATTCAAGGCGGAGGTCATCCACAGGGCAGGTCCCTGGAAAGGGCTGGATGAGGTTGAACATGCAACCTTGACCTGGGTCGACTGGTTAAACCATCGCCGCATTCTTGGGCCAATTGGCGATATGCCTCCAGCTGAATACGAAAACCTGTATTATCAACAAACCGAGTCTGCCCAAGCGGCATGACTCAAATCAAATTGCCTCCGACAAACTCGGGGTGATTCATTCGACAAGTTGTTCAAAATTCTGCGTCGCTGGGGGCATGCCTGGAATCACAAAAGAGTTCACCGCCTGTACTGCGAGTTAAACCTGAATAAGCGTCGTAGAGGCAAGAAACGGCTACCCAGCCGCAACCCGGAGCCGTTGTCGGTTCCAGCTGAGGTGAACCACTGCTGGTCGATGGACTTTATGAGCGATAGCTTGTTCTGTGGTCGCCGCTTCCGGACCTTCAATCTGGTAGATGACTTCAATCGGGAAGCACTGGCCATCGAGATCGACCTGAACCTGCCGGCACCACGGGTGATCAGGGTGCTTGAGCGGGCCGTGGCCTGGCGGGGCTATCCCAACAAGCTGCGAATGGATAATGGCCCGGAGTTCATCTCCACCGCACTGGCTGAGTGGGCGGAGGAGCACAGCATCGAATTGGAATTTATTAAACCAGGCAAGCCGACACAGAACTCGTACGTTGAACGGTTCAACCGCACCTATCGTGACGAGATCTTAAACATGTATGTGTTCCGCACGCTGAACGAGATGCGGGAACTGACCGAAAACTGGATCAGGGAATACAACGAAGAGCGGCCACATGACTCACTGGGAGATCTCACTCCCTGGGAGTATCTGGCCAAACATGAAGGGCTAGAAAACTCTAATTTAGGGTGTCACTAATTAGGGGAGGTTTACAGAATCAATTCTGCGTCGTTTACCTACATTCAACATCAAAAACAGCTAGTTACATAGATTTGGCACAATCGTACAAAATGTGATCACTCTACCCAGAGTAAAAAACCGGCTCAGTGGCCGGTTTGTGTCGTTGCACGGTGGTGTGGGGAGGGCGGGCTAGAAACCCGCCTTTACACGATTAACTTTTTATTGTCTGCACTGCCAATGATAAAGCTATTGCTACGATTGAAGCTAAAAGTAAGTAGCAAAAGATAACCAGCGCCCAATGATTAAGGCTCGAAGAACCCTTTGAAAGTAAATTAATGGCCTTATTTTCAGCTACAGATGGAAAATATGTCTCAAGCCAGAATCCTAACTTTGGTTTCTTATTATACAGAGTGGTAATACATAGGCAGAAGCAGGAAATAAACATCAGAAGCGCAATTGTCTCAAATAGAACACTGATTCTTGCCATATCGATTTCAGCGATGGCCTGTGCGAAAAGTACCACGATATTTCCCACAAACAAAAAAGCTAGCCACTTTAAATAAAACGATGGAGCTCTGGTTGGTAGTTTTGAGTTCGCCCAGAACAGTGGATAGTCGATTCTCATAATCAGCCTGAGTAAGTTAACATTTATATACTGATCACCATGACCACTATTATCCTGATTACTGTCTCGGAAGCAATGCTGTGTCTTGTTATGGGCGAGATAGCTTGAGTTTCTTCAAATCAATTTGTGCATCATCAGCTTTAACTTCAACAAGATAATAATTTCTTGGCGCATACAAAGCTGGAAGATTCAGCTCTTCAATAGAACCAATAACCCATTTCAGATAGTACGATTCATTTTTTTTGAGGCTTTTATTATAGGTTAATGGTTCAAACCCATTGCTTCCATCCCCAACAGTAATTTCATGCTTCATTGCTGGGAGTTCGTATACTAAATACCCACCATTTTTAAGTGAGCCTGAATTTTCACCATTGATATATACAGCTGGTGCTACGCAGCAGTTAATGGCCCTTGATGGGCGGTAGATATAAACCACTGATGAATCTTTTAGTGATTGTGTATGTTCCTGATATATTGGTCCATTAGCAGAACATCCTAACAAGCCAAAAGCAAGAATAGTTAAGATATAAGTTAACTTCATGGGTTTAGTAGCTCATAACTTTAATATACTAATCGTCGTGCCCGCTATTATCCTGATTATGTCTTCGAAATCAATTCTGCGCCAATTACAAAAAATCCTCATTAAAATCATACAGTTATAATAGGGTCTTACGCAGGTTCACTTTGTTTCCCAGGGCATCTCCAACCCTAACTGTGATGCCCTCCATACGCTCCCCCCCTCAATAACTCCAGACAGTAGGCCGTGTACGCTCACCCGGTATAGGCCCAAGATCATCCAGATGCAGGAATCTGCCCTTGTGTGGACCATGCTGCTTTACCCCAATACCGGTAAACCCTTCCTCTATCGCGATCCCCAGCAGCTCATAGGCACGCCCACCAGAAACTGATACATCCACAGCCTGACCGGTAGTGTGTGTCATGGTCGAACCAAGACTGACGCAGCGGTCACGGCAGCGATAACCGGAGGTGATCACCATAGGCCTGGCAAACCGCTCCCTGACCCTGATCAAACGGTGGAGCGTATCATCCGAGAAATGGATTTCCCCGCAACAACGGCAGGACAACTCCGCTTCCGTGAAGTAGTCGTTTTTAAACATTGGATTCCCAGAAACGAAAAAGCCCATACTAGGCGGGCTAAGAGTAGTATGGACTGCCCCATGGAAGAAGAAACGTCTGGAGCTATCTGCCTAATTTGTTATGTAATTATTTCCACCTCACCGAGACCCGTCAACAGGTGCTTTTTAAAATCAGTGAGCTTCTCCAGTGGAAACACGAAAATTGGACATTTTCCTGGTGCCGTTTGATTATACGGAAGTGAAAAATAGCATTCATTTTCCACGGCTTCTAGAGCGATCTTTTTAATCTTGATTACAGAAATATTATTTTCCCCAAAATTAATTTTTCCATTCGTAAACTTTACGTAGCCTACCGGATCACTCACTTTCTTGGGCCCGCTCCCTCTTATCAGAGTTACGATCAGAAAAATATTAATTAGGGGTATAACTATCAGAAAATTGAAATCTTTCCCTGTAATAACAATATACAAGCCATAAATGACAATTGCAGCTGCTAATGCTGCCAATAATTTTTTCTTATTTTCTTTCATAGATTTCCGCAATTAAATAACATCCATAATAGTGATCACCATGGCCACTATTGTCCTGATTACTATTTTCTGAGTAAAAATACAGACTAGAAGCACTTCCTTACCTGATTGGCGTACAGTTTCAACTAATTCCTTGAAGACTGGCACCACAATAAAAACAGTTTGGGCGGGATTTTTTTATCTGATGCCCACAATCTGGGCATTTCTTTCCCGCTGTCAAATTTACCTTCCCATCTAGCTTTCCGTCACGCAGATCAATTTCAAGCATTTTTTCTTTAAGCTGTGCTTCAGAAAAACCTGTTGTTCGCTCAAGCTCTTCAAACAATGCGTGACATAGCAAAGAAAGGCGATCCAGTTTTTCTTCCAATTCTCTAACTGACCGAAGTGCTAATGCAGAGTCGTTCTTAGCATCACTACTTCGTTTCTGATTATCTGAAATCTGGCTCTGTTGAAAAGCATCCCATAACCATGACATAAACTTATACTTCCTTCATCTCTCAACACTCGCAGCACCTAAAAGTTCGAAGTGAAATGGGAAATCATTCTGCAAATTTGCACTTATTTCATACCCAGCATAGGGCGAACCAATGGAAGACAACAACTCTATAGGTGAGACTAATTACCGCATTTAATAATCATACCCATAAACCGACTTTAAGGGCAAGCTCACGAGAGCCCGCTGGGAGAAAGCTCGAATACAACCTAGTCCAGAGTAACACTTTGGGCTACTAAACTGAGTTACAGCCACAAAAAAGCCCCGACAGGTTAACCAGCCAGGGCTTTCAAAGGGGGGGTATGGTCCCGCTGCGCATACTTCGCGACAGCTTAGCTGAATATAGTATCTTCACGCCTAGGCTGTCAATACATACAGCTTGTATTTAAATACAGTTATACTGCATTATCCGCCAAATAAAGTGCCTCTACCGTCCCCTCGATTAAGTTGCACATATTCTCCACCCAGGCCTTGGAGCGTCTCACCCTTGTGCAAGTGTCTCGCATTTCCCACCGGTAGTAATACCGCAACCAAAAAACCTTCCTCTCCAACGCAGCCTTCTCCTTGCCCTGGCGCCTGGCAATCACATTCAGGTAAGCCAATACTGCTGCATCCGTGAGTGCTGCTCTCTCGTAATCTATCGGGTCCGGGCTCTCCCTGCACCCTGATAGCATCCTTCGGCCAAATGCCGCCATACGGGGCCAGTTTACCGAGTCCCCTGCCCGTTCAGGATAGGCCCTGGACCACTCCCACAAGCGCTCGCGAATGCTGATTTCATTGACCATCTTTTCCCCTATCTCGATTAACCAACGAATTGCCGGAATCTCTTAGACGGCTCAGCCTGGTGTACCTCCGCCGTCCATACATCCATGCGGAACTGGTTGAGCTTGGCTTTGAGGTTGTCGATACCTGGCTCTCCACGGCGGTGCTTTGCAGTGATCACTTCCACCAGTCCTGGGTTTAGGGAATCGGGATTGTCTTTGTCCTCCCGGTACAACAGGGTCACTATGTCGGCGTCCTGTTCAATAGAGCCGGAATCCCGTAGTTGGGATATATTGGGTCGGCCACCCTTGGACGCTTCACGGTTGAACTGGCAGAGTGCCAGTACCGGTATATCCAGCTCCTTTGCCAATGCCTTGAGCCCGGCAGAGACGCAGGCCACTTCCCTCTCCCGGCTCAGGCCATCTCCACGCACCTGCTGCAGGTAATCCACCACAATCAATGACAACGGGCTCTTGCGGTGTTCACGGCGAGCACGACTGGCAATCTGGTTGATGTGCAACGCGCCCTGGTCGTCCACTCCCATATCTATGCCCTTAAGTTTGCTTACGGCATAGGTCAAGCCCTGGCTGTGCTGGGCGTAGAAGCCTTTGCGGTCATCTGAGTTGTCAGAGTCGGCAAGACCTACAGGGATGCGTCCAACCATGCCCACCAAGCGGCGATAAAGCTCCCGGCGGCTCATTTCCAGAGAGAAGACCAGGGCGCGGTTGCCATTGAGCGCATTGTGCGCAGCCACCTGCATGGCAAACACGGTTTTACCAGTTCCAGTGGTACCAGCGAGGACTACCAGCTCCCCACCACGCAATCCCTTCCAGCGGCGATCTATGCAATCCCAGCCCGTGTGTACCCGCTTGATCTGGTCACCGGTCTCCAGGCGGTTCCAATCCTGCAGAACCTCCCTGGCTGCCCCGTCCAGATCTTGAGGGCCTGTACCGGTATCGCGAGCACGCTCCAGATCAGACAGGCTGGTTTGGTGTGCGCTGATAATTTCCTTCAACGGGCGAACAGGTGCGGCGTATACGGCCTTGCCAGCCTCATCCAGTGCGGCCAAGAACTTGCGACGGTTTGCGTGGTCAGCGGCAATGTGGGCATAGGTTCGTACATTCGATGCCCCCGGAGTCTGCTCACACAGTTCAGCCAGGTAAGCAACGCCTCCGGCAGCTCTCAGCTTTTTGGTGCGGTTCAGCTCCTCACCCACAGTAAACGCGTCCACTGGCTGGGAGTTCTCTGCCAGGGATTTGATGGCTGTGGCAATGGTGCGGTGTGGTGCAGTTATAAAATCCGCCCGGCCTACAATCTCGAATACGTCCTCGATGGCGGAGGGGTTGATCAGGAGTCCACCAAGCACCATCTGCTCTGCAGCGATCAAGGTGTTCTGCTCGCTCCTGTTCAGTGGCTTGGCCATCATGCTGCTGCTCCCTTTGCGTTTTCGGTGATGCGTGGATAATTATTCGGGTCGGTCAACCACTCCAGGTCGGCTCTGTGGGAACCATTCAGCCACTGCTGGCTGGCACAGAAGGCGAAGAATTCATCAAACCAACCCAACTCGCGGTTTGCGCGTTGCGTCCACAGGTAGGTCAGGAATTCCCGTCGTCGGTCACTCAGGGCTGTCACCGGCACGTTGTTGGGCAGGTTGCGGTGGTAAGACTCGACAATCCGGTCAAATGGGATGATCTCCGGTCGCTCGTCCTCCCAGCGGCGCTGGTTCAGGTAGGTGGTCGGGTGCAACCGGTCAAATCCGAATTGGTTGGCCAGCAGGCGATGTTCGATATCCTCGGCAAGCAACTCAGCAAACGACTCAGCATCCCGTTTGGATTTTTTGAGGTTGACCAGGAAGGCGGCGTGGGCTTTTTGCTTGCCCACCTTGGGTAACCCTGCTGACCAGAATCGATCAAACGCCGAATCGATTACGGACTTGGTTTGATCATCTGGAGAATCGCCCGTGTTTTTATTCTGATCTTGGTTAACTGATAAATTGGTATACTGATACGTCGGATTTTTTTCCGACCCTACCTCGGATTTTTTTCCGACCCTCGGATATTTTTCCGAGGTGCCTCGGATTTTTTTCCGGCCTCAGCCTTATTCCACTCGAAGCCCTTCCTGGTCACACGGTAGTGATCACCGCTATTGATTACTTTTCGATCAATCAACCCCTTGCGAATCAGCTGTGTGCCCAACCTGTAAATGGTGTCTCTCTTGTCAGAGAGAATGGGCAGCTCCTCGATGATCTTGCCCTTGCTGAGATACCAGTAGCCGTCCTGCTTGTCCGCCCAATACGCAGCATTCAGGATGAAAGAGAACAATGTGGCCTGCTGAAGGTTCAACTCCCACTCGATGCTCTTGGCCTGGTTTATGGAAAGTGTTAATTCCATAATTCACCTCCGTTCACTTCTGATGCAGGAGGCTCACTACCCTTATCCAGAGTCAGTAGAAAAATATTGCAAAAATTTAGGATATCGCCTTGCCCATTTTCATGGTGGGCAATACGCAGAAAACCTTTATCTTGCAACGCCTTGATATGCCGAATGGCAGGGCGACGGCTCATCTCACACTGGTCAGCAATATGCTGATAACTAAGCCTGCACTCACCCTGATCGTTAGCGTTGTGAGCCAATTCCAAAAGCACCAGAGTACGCAGTGGATTACCCACCTTGAGCTTCATGGCTTTGGCCATCAGTTCCATACTCATTACATATTTCCCTCTATGAGTCCAAGTTGGTGGAGACTATCAGGGCGTATTCTTTGCACCCGGTAAATCCCTTTCTTTTTTTCTTCAACCAGCCTTTTCCTGCCAGCGATGTGGTTAGCTTTGATACTCGGGTTTTGTCTTTGATTTGCGCTCTCTCCGCCAATAACTCCAAGCTGGGGCAAGTGGTGCTAGTGCCCTTTTCCAGAAAGGAAAACAAAGACATAAGGACGCGACGCTCGGGGTCAGTGAGACGACCATCGGTCAATACCTCCAGAGGGGCGACAATAAGGCTCATTTTTCACCCCCATTCAAAACAGCAGACTTGCGATAGGCTCGGTCAGCATCCGCCGCCGCCTTGATTTGTTCAGGTGGGATTTGGAGTAAGGCCCGCGCCAACTCACAAGCCGGAAGGCCCGTTTGTTGTGCGCGTTCATTCACGCAATACAGGACAGATCGGAGTCTTCCATTATCGCCTCCGTCCGCTTCTGCGGCTCAGCAATGACTAGTTGATTAATTCATTACCTCAATTCATTAGAGTGGAAGCGGCGAGTCGCTCCAGATCCTCACGCTCGCAATCAATAACATTGGCCCACCCGTCTGCGAGCTCGGCACCAAGGGCGGCCAGCTCCTGCGTAGTGGGATTGTTGTCGGGGATGTGGACAATGGTACGAAACAGCGTGCGCAGCTTTTCTACGGTTTCCAGGCTAACGCCAGCGAGCTCAAGGGATTGGGTAATAAACTGATCTGCCCGAGCAGCAGGCACAACTGGGGCGTGGTTAGGCATGATAGCCTCCTTGGATAGCGGGTTGTTCGCCACACAGGAGGTCTCAATCTCGATTGGGTGGCGGGGTAAACGGGTTGAGACTACCGCTCCAAGTAAACGGCGGACCCGAAGGCCCCCCGAATACCCCACCATAACAAGGAGGTTTCGCGCACAAAAAAAGACGCATACAGCTATAGGCGTCTTCCTGGCGCCTTGGAAATACGGGGTCTCAATCCCGGCTCCCGATTTTGCGAGAGCGGGATAAGCATAGGACCGTTCTCCGATCTCTGTCAACCGGGGAAATGGGCTTTTCCGTATAGACGCCTGTTGCATTTTCTATGCCTTCCACCAATAACTTTTGCAATGATTCAGTACCGATTTCTCCCGGCTGTCACACCACTGGGCAGGTGTCGCCATTCCCGGTATGCTGGAACTTCCAATACCAATAACAACAAGGAATTAGTTATGTCATTGATCGACAACGGTACCCTCGATCTTCTGTGTCCAAAGTGCAGCCGCAAGCAAAAAAAGCGGTTCACTTGGCTCAAATACAACCAGCATTTCAATTGCTCCTGTGGAGCCCGTGTCGAGATTGATGCAACGCAGTTTCAACGACAGATCGCCGAGATTGGCAAGGCTATTCAGGATCTCCAGAGGAGCCTTAAGAACCTCAAAGGCTGAAAGGCTGCCTTTAATATCCTGCAACCTGCCGAGGATCGGTTCCGCATCTGCTTGCAACCATGTTGTCGTGTGCTCAAACATTACTGCTCTCCTATGCCCACCCCCAGCAGGCCGTAGACAACTCTGCTGGCTGTGACACCACTCCCCAAGTGACGGGTTTACCGGTACACTGCATGCTTCCTCACCAGCAGCAACACAGATTTTCCCTATGGACGACTCAGACGAGCGCATTGCCGCAGATATCCTAATTGCCTCCCTTCAGCGCGGCGGAGGAAACTCCTCACACTGGCCATCAGGCGATATGATCGAAGACGACGCCGAGAAACTTGCCAATGCCTTCCAAGTGATTTACGACGCAGTGCGCAACGCGCATAAAAATTAGTGCCTGGACTACTAGCCCGGCCCGAGCTGGGCTTCATCCATTGTTTTGTTCAAACAGCACGAAATCCTCACTAGCGATACGGGAAGAAAGGATTTCAACTACTAGTGCTCTCCCCTGCTCCGTTTTGAGGAATTCCGCGCCCTCATCCTGTATGCTTTACCTGTCCATCGTTTTCTCCTGTATGAATGACCATGGTTGGCTATTGATTAACCAAGTCCTCCCTTGCCTCCATACTGTTATTGGTGGCAGCTTCAGGTCCCTCGCCCCAGATGTCCGGACGGATTTCTTCCAGAGTTAGCTTTCCCTTGAGGACTACAGCCAACTTACGAGCCAGCTTGGGACCAGGAGGTTGTTTACCGTTCCCATACGCAATGCGGTTTAGGTAGGCGCCAGTAGTCCCCACTTGAGCCGCTAAAGCAGAGCGCTCGACTAAGGACAGAGAACGTAGGTAGAGGTGTATGCTCATGACAAAACTATACATTAAATGTTTAGTTTATGGCAAATATTATTTATTTTTTAGTTGTTTCTTGGCGCACGGCAAAACATACGAGGATAGTTTTTGCTCGCTAAAGGTTTGATAGAGTTAGAGGAGAGCCAGAGATTTGTACAAAGATGGACATTAACGATATTCGACGGGCAAATTTGCGCCGCATAGCCTCCAACTATAAAAGTCGAGCAGAGTTTGCAAGAGTACTAGAGCGATCTGAGCAACAGCTTTACTATCTGATTGGACGCTCGGCAAGCAAACCTATAGGCGACCGTATTGCCCGAGATATTGAGAACCAACTCGACCTACCCCGCGGTAAACTGGATCTTTTAGAGGAATCGACAAAAACTCCAGCCACTGCATCCGATGGTGTGAACTTAGAGGTGCTGCAGGACTGTATTGTTGCTGTCGAAGGGGAAATAGACGCTCAAAAGCTTGAAGGCATTCCCGCAACCAGAAAAGCTCAGGCGATTGCGCTTGCCTATTCTGCAACCATGGCCAGCGGTAAAACCCAGGTTGTATCAGTGGATTTTATAGTGCGCACCCTTGCCCGCTAAACACACATACACCCCTATAGCTATTGTCTACTTTCCAGCCTCAGCCAGATTCACTTGATACCAACAAGAGTTGTCATCATTAGCCCATATTCCTGAGCAAGGCCGTTTGATACAGTGCCGACATTGTTCTGGAATGACTGCCATCAAACTCGCTCGTGCAATAGCTCTCGCTTCAGCACTTATTATCTTTTGTTCCTCGTCCAGCAACTCGATAAGCATCATGCCCTCCCAAAACACATCATGTGTAGTACACAACATTCATGTCGTGAACCTCATCACCATACGGGTTTAAATCAGGTTAAGGAAGAGTAAAATTTATACACTTTTGAAAGATTTAATGCCAAAACTCTTAATATTTTGCCGAGTTCTTCGATGCACCAGCTTGGCTCGATAATTAAGCAACACCGTGAACTTCTCGGACTGACTCAACAAGAGCTGTCTGCTAAGCTTTATATTCCGTTGACCCAACTGCAACGAATTGAGCAAGGGAAAGCTAAAACTATTTCCCCTGTTTTATTGAGGAAAATTGCTCTAATCCTCGCACTTGACGGCAATACCCTGCTGTCAGTCCCTCCTCGCCCAGGCTCTTTACAGCACCAGATAGAGCTGTTGCCCTCCCCAGCCAAACATCACCTTATTAAGTTTCTCAAAGAAATAGCCGCCGGTTTTGAAAATTAACTAAACATTTAATGTTTACTTATCTAAATACTGTGTGTAGAGTTGGTTAGACCCTTTTGGAGAACGGCCATGCACGGCACCAGCTCAACCCCTAAGTACAGGAAACTGGCCCCCCGCCAGGCAGAAGCGCTGACACACCGCGCTCGCGGGCTTAGCAATGCTGAAACTGCCGCCGCCATGCACTGCTCTATCGCCAATGTCGCCAACCTCCTCAGCGAATGCTTCTTTAAATTGCACGCCCGTAACAGTACCGATGCCGTCGCTAAAGCCATTAAACACGGACTGATCCAGTTCACTCTCGTCGCTTCAATCATTAGCGGTACTGGCACCGATACCCAGGAGCAACTCCGTACCCGCTTCCAGCGCAAACCCACCATTAAAACTATTCGCATACGTAACCAGGGAGGGAATGCCGCATGAAGGGCATCGAATTTAGATCAATTCCGATCACCGACCCTGAGGAAAATCCCAACAGGCCGGTGCTTAGCAAAGAAAACGTTGTGCTGCAGGGCAATATCCTTGGGCGGATAACTTGCCAACGTGGGCTCGACGGCAGCCTGAACTACCACGTCTGCCTGAATGTAAACCTCTCCAGTGCTCTGGGGGCAGGCCTGGCACAGGGCCACGGCTCAAACCGCACAGAGGCCATACAAAACGCCCTCATCAAAAGCCGGGAAGCTGCAACTGATTACCTCACAGCCCTCGATCACCTTGCACACCAAATCAATGGGAGCGAAGCCGCGTGAGCTCTGAAACGGTTTCACCACCAGACAACAGCGCCCACGCCTTCCTGAAAAAAGCCGCTCAGCATATGCGCGACCGTGCTGAACAACGTGATGCGGGGAATGGCGAGCGCTCCATGGCCAAAACCATAACCGCATTCAATGCCCTATACGGTACCAGCCTTACCGAAGAACAGGGATGGCTGTTTATGGTGCTACTGAAGCAGTCCCGTGCAAGCTGCGGGGTGTTTGTACCAGACGACTACGAAGACGGTGCAGCGTACTTTGCCCTGGCCGGTGAAGCCGCAGCAAAAAACAGAAAGGAGGAATAAATGTACGTCTATACGCAAACTGAACCGGGACTATGGACCGTTGGATTTTATGAGCCAAATGGTAAATGGGTGCCGGAGTCAGATCACACAAGCACCGAAGAGGCAGCCCAGCGTGTTGCATATTTGAACGGAAGCAAATCGGAATAACTTTCCACCGCGCCCCTGGCGCATTCAGTCAGCTGTACCCCCAAGCTTAGGGCCTTTGGTACTGGGCCCCTTTTTTAAAATCTGGAGAACCTAATGAAAAGATACACATTTTTTTGTGGCGCATATAACTTGATGATGGGCGGGATAAAGGATTTTCGAGAGTCATTTGAAACCGAGGAGGAAGCAAAGGAAAAGGCAGAGCAAATAGCCAAAGACCCCTTTGTAGATTGGGTGCAGATCTTTGATAAAAAGACCGACACCGCAACAATTTATAAAGTCATCAACGGCAAGTTGGTGGAGTGTGAGGCCGACACCGAATAAAAAGCGTGCTCAGCGGAGGAAAAGCGCATGAGTTTGAGGATAACTCCAATTACGCTAGCTGAGGCAAACGCCTTCATTTCAATAACTCACCGACATCACAAAACAGTTCCAGGCCACAAGTTCGCAATTGCAGCAAGCAACAAGTGTGGCGTACACGGCGTTGTAATTGTAGGTCGTCCGGTGTCGAGATTTTTGGATGATGGGTGGACGCTGGAGGTTAACAGGTGTTGCACTGATGGGGCCAGAAATGCCTGCTCCATACTATATGGCGCCGCTTGGCGAGCAGCTAAGGCTCTGGGTTATCGAAAATTGATTACGTATACCCTGCCATCCGAAGGTGGGGCCTCACTGCGGGGTGCAGGATGGTCTTTGATCGGAAAACGTGGGGGAGGCACTTGGAACCGCGAATCCAGACCTCGAGTTGATACCCACCCAACCGGGCAAAAACTTTTATGGCAAGCACCCATGAATAATGTGGAGGCTACCCGGTGAGACTCTGGCAATCCCTCACCGGCATCGCCGCACTCATTTTCTGCGGCACCAGCCTCGCCTTTACTGTGCAGCTGTGGATCGCTATACCCAGCACTACCGGCAGCCAGGTAGTGGCCGGCCTTGCCGCCGTTGCTCTCGAACTGTGTAAGTTCTCTTTCGCGCCTCTAGGACTCTGGTTGCGTTCTCATGGACAGCTCAGCGGCCATGTACTCCTCGCGCTCTGGCCATTGCTGGTGGTGATCAGTATTGTCGCCACCGTTGGATTTCTCGCCACACACAATGAAGAACAGCAGCAGCGCAGTACACAGGGCAGCCTGGAATACCAAGCGCTTAAACAGCAGCTCAACAGCATTAAAGAGCAGATCAACAGCCTCAACGACCTGATCGCCACAGACGCAGCCAACGGCTATCGCCAGCGGGCCATTGATACCACCGTTCAGTTGCGCGCCCTGGAAGCCCAACGCAGCCAGTTGATCGAAAGCCTATCCATAGCCAAACCAGGCGCCAGCACCCACGGCGCATTCAACAGCCTGGCCAGCACGCTCAACATAGACCCCGTGCGATTACAGCACGCCGGATTCCTCGCCCTGGCAATCATCACAGATGTAGTAGGGCTGGTGGCGTTACTAGCGTTTAACGCTGCCTCAACGGTTTGTAAACGTTTAGCTAAACGGTCTAAACGGTTTTCAACGCCAGACAAACAGTTTTCAACGGATTCTAAACGGTTTTCAACGGATGCTAAACAGTCGCCAACAGAGCCTAAACAGTTGCTAAATGACGCTAAACAGCTGCCAACAGTCGATAAACGGTTTTCAACGGAAACTCAAGAATCTTTAACGGTTAGTAAACAGTCAGCTAAACGGCCTAAACGGTTTTCAACGCCAGTTAAACAGTTGTCAACGGAGCCTAAACGGTTTGTAAACGCTGGTCTCAGCCAGGAACAGATCGAGCTGGCCAACCGTATTTGCGCCGGCGAATTCGGCACCCGACCCGTGTTGCGCAACATCATCAAGTGCATTCGCGGTGGATACCCAGCCGCCAAACCAGTTTTCGATGCACTGGAACAGGCAGGGGAAATCACCCGTGACGGCCAAAGGTTTTGTTTGACTGGACGCCGATAACATAACCAATAGGAGACCAGTGATGGCGGTAACTGGCGTGCTAACAACCGACGACCTACGGGGAATATTGGGGAAAGAAAAGCCCTCAGCAATTGAACGCTGGTGCCAACAGAATAATGTTCGATATTTTCGTGGCCCAGATGGCCCCTTCACAACAATGGATCTTTTACATGCCTCTGTGGGTTTTATACCTAACCGAGGGTTTGAGCAGGAAAGCGACAATGAATGGCGTGACGCTTAAAAAGCGCGGAAGAAAGCGGAAATACGACTCAACTATTCCAGCGCATATTGATCAGACCAAGATTCCTGATTCCATTTACTGGCACAATACCTCTCGAATTTGGCGCTTAAAAACCACTAAGGAAAATGGTAAAATCCAGCTACGCCGAGTGGCTGGCCAGGACGCCACCAATGCGGACCTTCTGCGAATCGCAGCCGATGCCATGAAAGTTACTCCAAAAGACTTTGACTGGTTACTGTTGCAGTTCAAAGAGTCTCCTGAGTACATCAGACTTAAACCTCGCTCAAAAAGCCAATTCGACGGTGCTATGAGTGCTCTTGCCAACACCTTGGCCGTGAATGGAAAACGTGTTGGCAATCGACCTCTCCGATGGTGGACGGCAGGCAAGGCACAAGCTCATATTGATGAGATTGCTAAAACTCGTGGTCCCAGTGCTTCCCGTGTCACCCTTTCCTGGTTAAAACGCTGCTGGAATTGGGGCGCCAGCCTTGACTACTGCACAAGTGATGTTGTCGCCGTACTTAGGAAGCCTCTTGAGCGGGCACAGGAACTCCGCAAAGAGGGTGTGAGTCGTTCTATAGACAAGAACACCCACAACCATTTTCTTTCATTCGTTTGGAACGCCGGACAGCTCCCGACACGCAGTCAAGGCAGCACGCCAATTTACGTTTGGCTCGCTTTAGAAATTGCCTATTTGTGCAAATGTCGTACAATCGAGGTGACATTCGAGGATCGAGGGAATGACAGGCGCCGATACCTCACGCAAGCGCGGGAACTAGAGGAAGGGCTGCGCATCGTCAGAGCAAAAGGTAGCCGCACCAATATCGTCAAATGGACCCCCCGCTTGCGTCAAGCAATAGATATTGCCAAACAATTCCGATCAGAGCGATACAAATCTTTAAATATCCCCACGCCCATTGACCCAGAGGATTGCCCTTTAATCGTCAATGACAGCGGCTGACCCCTCACTGCCTCCGCCCTTAGAAGCGCATTTGGACGCATTCGCAAGAGGGCCGTCGAGGAGGGTTTGCTTTCGGAGGCAGAAAGCTTTACACTCCACTGGATGAAGCATACAGGGG